>NZ_JAKGBD010000007.1:0-276039 GCF_021532535.1 Pseudoalteromonas sp. DL2-H2.2
GCTGGTCCCCTCAGATTATATCAGGACGTCTCAAGCTTACTAATGAAGTTCCCTATGTGTGCCATGAATCAATCTATCAGTTCGTTTACAGTTCGCCTCCTGCACTCATAGCGTGCTTGGCTAGAAAGCACAAAAAGCGCAGAAAAAAGTATCCATCACGTCGATATAGCAAAAAATGCTCAATGAAAACAAGCATCCTGGAACGGCCCACATTTATAAATGAGCGCTCTCAATTAGGCCACTGGGAGAGCGAATCCGTAGTATCTAAGCACAAGAAATCGGCACTGAATGTCATCATAGAAAGAGCAACACGGCTAGTGCATATAACCAAGCTAAGCTCAAAGAGTGCATTAGTAACAAGCAATGCAATAATAAAACGGCTAAGTTCACACCCCACCGGATTTGTTCAATCGATTACTTATGACAATGGGTCTGAAAATGCCCAGCACATAAAGATAAACGGGACATTGCAGTGTGATTCTTACTTTTGCCAGCCCTACCATAGTTGGGAAAAAGGAGCTGTTGAGCAGATAAATAGCCTAATTCGAAGGTATCTGCCAAAAGGTACTGATTTCTCAACTGTAACCAACAAACAGATTCAAGAAATAGAGCATAATTTAAACTCAAGGCCCAGGAGGTGCCTTGATTACAAAACTCCATTTGAAATCTATAATGAAAAAGTTGGTGCACTTCCAAGTTGAACCTGCCAAGTAAGAGCGACAAGTTTTGGAATGGGTGTCTGCCATATACCATATATCCCCCTTGGGATGGATGTCTGTCATATATCATGTCATATATCATATAGTCACAGATTTCCGTCATATAGCCACGCTGATGACTGTATTGGTGATTGGCTGATTCTCACCTCCATAGCGATAGTATCTAAAGTCATAGTACGACCACCATCGAAGCATCGTTTAGGTTGGTTAGGTATGCTCCCCGGCAAAGAAAGCAGCCTGTTCAATTTTTTATTTCAGTTGATCACTACAAGCAATGGGCCCGGACATAAAGGAGCAATAACTGTGGAGCTATACCACTACCTTAATACAACATTCTATACGATGCAGGAACTACTTGATGTGGTCGGCACTTCTGAGCAAAAGCTGAAAGCGTTTCAGGAAAGTCAATTGATGCCTCGGGCTTCCTATACGCTCAAGGTAAACTTAGCGTGCGACTCCTTCTTTGGCCATTTTGAAGAAAATCAAACCCTGAGTTACTACGCAAAGGGCTATGCATCGTGGCTGAATATCGTTTTGAATGAGCAGGATCAGACGAAGATATATGCGCAGTTCTCTGCTCGTTACCGCGAAACGCTTAAGCGGCTCAATTGCCTTGGTTATGTCTTCACTCACCCCAAATTAACGACTTCTTTGTCGAGCCATATTGCAGATGAATGGCAGCACTTTTTAAATGGCACCTATGGTTTATGTACTAAAACAGGTTTACCTGAGGACATTGCCGCCAAGGAGTTTGCCATTATTAAAATCAACGAACTGTGCGAACTAAAAACGCTAAACCAGGCAGATCGTGAAGTGCTTACCTTTGCCGTTAACTTGTTAGATGGTGTGAGTGCTCCGTTTGCCCCTCACGAGCGAGCGCACAGCTCAAGACAGCGATTAGTTGATGAGCTCAGGGCCATGCACGGGCTGGCCGATCATACTGTCTCATTTAACATCTTGCCTGAAGTGAACTCACAAAACGGCACCACCCTGATAATTCCCTGACAATTGGCCATTACACTGAGGGCTGAATAAAGCGTCAAATTGCTTTTTTATTTAATTACAAGCGCTTTCAGTGACGACTTACCAGTACTGCTGCGTGTGAAAACACGCAGTGCTTTAAAGTCACTGTTTTGTCAGGCTAATACTGACGCAGCATCGAAAGTGACTTATCAATCATAACTATCGAGGATTTACTATGCATTATTCCTTAGGTTTCAGCCTTTTTAGCCTGTGTATATTGGCGGGGTGTGGCGATTCGCCCAAGTCAATACTTCCTCCTGAGAGCAAAAGTGATGACCATCATCAATATTTGCTGAACGTAACCACGTCAGGAGACTTTGACACAGTGGGTTTGCAATGGATGGGACACAATGAAACGTTGAGTGCTGAACAAGATTATCAGTTTACGCAGGCAGGAAAACAGTTTAAAGCGCCAGATATCAAGGTATCGTCTATTGCGATACAGTGTGATTCCGAAATAAAGGAAAGTGAAAAACATACTTATGAGTTAACGGTAAACTGTGTAACCAGTCAGGTGAAGGTGCATGCTGATATTGGCCCTGCATATGGACTAGATATTCGTTATGGTGACATGGTGCTGCCATTTAATTCAGAAGCGATTGTATTTGATTATCAGCCAGGTGTCGCGCCAAGCATTGAACATTTACAGGGACCACAGACGTGTACACTGGCTGAGAAAAAGCCGGGGTTAGAGTATCAGCTGGTGTGCGAAGGTTTGACTGTCGGTTTACTTGGTAAAAAACTGGCGATATCACGAGATAATCAAGAGTCGCAAATTGTCTGGGAGAATACAAATAAGCGCTTGATAAGGCAGGGCTATGAATGGTTCGATGAGGGGGTATGGTTTACCAGCTGGGACGACAACGTGCACACGGTTCACAAATTAGCCTTTGAAAATGGTCAGCCCACCGAGGTTGTTGACTTTGGCTTTGATGCATACACGGTAAAAGCGCACACAGGCAAACTCTATGCGTTGTCTTCTCCTGTCGGCGGTGATGATAACCAGATTGCGCAGTTCGTGAACGGTCAGTGGGAAACGGTTGGCATGTATGATGATATGAAGATCTCAGGTGGTTTCTCACAGAATAATGATAACCTGTATTTTAACCTCAATAAGGACGAAGGGGGTCATGCATTGGGTCAAATCAAAGGCAGCGAGTATGTTTATCCTAAAGTGATTTCTGAGCAAATAGATGTACCCAGCTTATTGCCCGCTTTTAACTACGATGGGCGCAACTTTTTTGCAGGCTATAGCCAGCAGGGTAACTTGTTGGTGAATTATCTGGACACTGTGCTGCCTTACCGTCATGAAGCGGTATTTGAGTACGAAAATGTGGGTGATGTAACACTTTGGGAAGATAGCCAGCAAAATCAGTACTTGTTCTACTTGCAGAACAATCAGGTAAAGCAGTTCAATGTTAAAATCAACGACGTTGAGGGAACGGTGGCTTTTGATTTAGACGAACTAAACACTGAACCTGTTAACTGGCTGGGAGGCGACCTGACCACGTTATTGGTCGGCTCGGCAAATGAGGGAGATGAATTTGGTCGCTTACGTTATATCAAAAGTGGTGATGTGGCAGTAAACCACGCAGGATTAAAAGCGAGGCTGGCAACCGATAAGGACATTTATGTGGTGCTGCCAAACTGGCGGAATCAGGATTTTTACTTCCCACAAAATCACAGTAAGGTCTCAACCCAGGCTGCAGCGCACGGTGGCTATTTACTGGGTTATGTTGGTGACACCAGTGGCACGAATGCAACAGGAGAGTTATGGCTTCTATCGGCCCACGATGCACACAAAGTGTTTTCAGGCGTGCTTTGGCATGGCTACCTTGGCAATGAATATTATATCGATGCGGTGTCGGAGCTCCATGTTGTTGTGCAAGGCGCAGGGGGTGAGATGATGGCAATATCAATCGACAGCCAATAAGCATTATGCCTGATAAATCTGTTTATCAGGCAAACTAACTATGATTACCTTCCAAAACAGTAAATGTTAACGTAAAGCAGGCACCCTCGTTGGGCTTGCTTTTTATGTTTATATTGCCATCCATTTGACGGATGAGACGGGCACAAATATCCAGTCCCAGGCCCTGACCTTTTGTGTCTTGCTGGCCAGAATCACGATAATAACGATTAAAAATATCTTCTATCCTATTGGGGTCAACCCCAGACCCTTTGTCGATAACATGGATACAAAGCTGGCTCTCTTTTGGTGCGACAATAAGCCGGATTTCGCCGCCCTGAGCTGCGTATTTTATCGCATTTTCAATCAGGTTTAACAGCACCTGGTTCAGTCTCTGGGCATCCAGCATTACCTTTCTATTGTCGGTGCATTCGCAAAAGAGGGTCATTCCGTTTCGCTCAACCAATGGCCGATATGCTTCACACAAGTCCTTGACAAGGTTTGCCGGTTGTTGGGGTTGCATATCCAAAGTGGTCACAAAGGCAGTACCACTGCTGAGCGCATGTAAGTCTTCAATCAGATTATCTATTGAGACGGTCTGGCCTATCAGCCTATTAAATTGAACGGGTTCGGCGGGCAGCATACCGTCCTGGATGGCCTCGATTCTCGCTCTTAAATTGGTCAGAGGTGCCCTGAGCTCGTGGGCCAGATCAGCCGTGAGTTGATCGCGTTGTGCGGTGGTTTTTGCAAGCTCAGCCGCCATTTGGTTAAAGCGCGTGATAAGGGTGGCGAATTCATCATTGCCTGCATGGTCTAGCTCTGCGTGATAATCGCCCGATTCAACTTGCTTGAAGGCACGACCTAAAGATTTTATGGGTTTTAAAAAGTACCACGCGCTGAGCCATGACACGATCACAGCCAGTAAAGAAAGTATTGCGAGCCAATAGGCAAAGTCCTTGTGCAACAAAGCACGCATATCGATATCCTGACTATGCTGTGTCAGAATGTCTTTGGAAAACCACAGTACTTGCGCGCGCTGGTGGCCGACTTGTACCAGGGCAGGTTCCATAAATGCCTGCATGACGAGCGTCTTATTCTCATCTGTCACAGTAAACTGATGACTGGGAGATGAAATGAGTACCTCTAGTTCAAAGCCATGATGCCGAAATGTATTTTGTGCGATTTTACTGTTGATGAGCAAGATAAAGTAATGATTTGGGTAAGTTTGTTCTAACAATGTAATCAGTTCAGTTTGTGAGTCGAGGGGCTCCATGGCATTGATAGACTGAAACATCTCAAGCTCCTGGGTGAATGCACGCGAAAGCGTAATGAGTGCGCTGCTATCAAACTTAATAATTGCCTTGTTAGCACTGAAGCTGGAAAGCAGGTAGTAGCTGCCTAGCAGGGCGACAGTGCACACCGCCACGACCAGGGGTAGTTTAGTTTGTAGTTTCATCGAGCCGGGTCGCAATAAACTGATAGCCCTGACCATAAATAGTCCGGATCCAGGTGGGGTTTTGTCGATCGTCATTGAGCTTTTTGCGCAGGTTCGCAATATGTGTGTCTATTGCCCTGTCAGTAATGTCGGATGCATTTGGCCATGTCTGAGTGATCAGCCTGTCACGCGAGAAAACTGTATTGGCGTTGCTTGCCATTGTGTATAACAGCGCAAACTCAAGGCTTGTGAAACGGATAGGGGCGTCGTTGAGTGTTACAGTATGGTGGTCAGGATCTATTTGTAACCCGTCAAAATAAAGCGTGTGATTGTCTTTGGCTGGACCTAGCCTGTTCAACAGAGCCTTTACTCTGTAGGTCAGTTCTCTCGGGCTAAATGGCTTGCAGACGTAGTCATCTGCCCCTAATCTGAACCCTTCTATGCGCTCTGATTCGGATTTTTTGGCCGACAACAAAATACTTGGCACACCTTGCGCAACTGCATTTTGTAGTAGCACCAGACCACTGCCATCAGGCAGCACAATATCCAGAATGGCCAAGTCAAAATTCTCTTCGTATAAAGCTTTTTGCGCACTTTTATGAGTGGTTAAGTGAGATACACAATAACCTGCGTGCACTAGATAGGCGCTGACTATATCAGCGGTCTCTTGCTCATCTTCAACATAAATAATACGAGTATTGGATTTCATTGACCCGGAAACTTCCCTCTGTAAGAGGCCTGCCACCCATAGTGACGAACACCTGAATTTTCAACATCCATTCTAAACCAGCCAAAAAGAATACCATATGAATTTTTGTTGTTTCAAGGGGGGAAGGTAGTGGCGCAATAAAGTGATTATTGTTGTGATTCAATAAAACCGGGCACTATTTTAGGTGGTATTATTACCACTCAATGAGAGGTGTCTATGACCAGAAAGCGTCGTACTTTTACACAAGGAATACGTAGACACCCAGCAGAGAATACGTAGACACCCAGTGTTATGCGCTCCTTCTATGGGGTTTTAGTAAGTGAATGCGAGTGTTCTGTTGCGTAAAGTGGGGCAAAAACACAGACACCCAGCCTTACCTGTTTTGGTAAGGGAGACAGGTTCAACTCGATTAGCAACGCACATACAAAACTGCACCTTTAAGAGCAATTAAAGCTTACCTTCAAAGGCGCAGGTGATTGGGCTTAAAACCTAAGCGTTAATGATAATCAGTGATGATTATTTAGTAACACAACCGTGCCAGGTGCCATCTGTCCAGCAAATAACTGGGTTTGTTGGTCTGCATTGTGGATAGATAGAGATTTCTGCACCACCTGCAACTAGCGGCGTTGCTTGGTTTGCAAGTTGATTGCTTTTGTTCAGTGTTTTTAGGTTTTTCTTTTTTAGTTGTACTTTCATTTTATATTTCCTTATTCCGGATACATTATTGGTAATCTACAAATAGAGCCTTGATCGTAGCGCACACGATTAACATGTGCTCAACAAAAGATCAGCGCTTGGTTTACCCTACTCAATTTGTGCGATAATTTAAAGCTGTATTTTTTGGCAATCGGTAGCACTCGGTGTAAGTGCTGTGGTAACAGTATTATTAGCCAAGCTGTTTCACTTTTGTCCAGTTACTTGTTCAAAGGGCATTGCATTAACAGACTTGAAATCCGAATGGACACACGTAACACAGCATCAGAGCGAGTTGCTATCAAGTGCGGCTTTGAAAAAGAAGGTGTTTCTCGTAGTGCTAACTACGTAAATGGTCAGCATGTTGATATGAATATATATTCTTTGCTACGAAGTGAGTGGCAAAGTCTGGCTTAAAAAGTAAAGGCAGAGAAAACACATAAAGTGTCCATCACATTGACTTTAAATATGAATATCTGAGGGCCCCACACGGCGGCGTTATTTGCCTATGAAACTTAAACGTGTAATTTACGAATTGTATGAAGTTGACTTCGGTTCGCTTAAAGGGGAATCGGAGTCAGATTCACACGAAATAGATCGTGAAATATATTTGGAATTTGAATCTGGTGAAAAGGTTTATTTCTCTTGGTGCTACGAGCCTGTTCAATATTGTATTGGTTTTCAATCTATCAGGTTTAACGCTCACGAACCTGATCATATTGTTGAAGCGACTGACTGGAATGTTTGGCGTGATTTAATTGGCCAAGAATTGAGCTTTGTGTTTACTGATGTGTCGCACCAAATTTTAGAGCTAAAAGGCCAAACTTCATCTGTTTACTTATCTAGTCAGGAACAAGGCTCGTGGGTGGCTGATGTATTACATGTATCAAAAGGTTTGCCAGGAATCGGCAGCTAGAAAGTCACTCAAAAAGGCGCAAAACGCTTGGCTTGTGCTCTTTTTTCATTAGTTTGAGCCAAGCATTTATACGCCCATTTATATGTCGTAAGGTACACAATGAAACTATCAAAATTGCTGATACTGCCAATCTTCGTTTTGTTTTTTACGTCTTGTAAAAGGAGAAATACGTCGACACCCAGTGTTATCTGTTCTAATTAGTCATTACTGAAAATTACCTAATTTGCTGGTCTATTTGAATGGGGCTGTTATGTGGAGGGCTACTACATGGACATCCAGCGTTATCTGTACTCGTTAGGGACCTATCGGTAAGTAAATGCATAAGTAAATGCAGACACCCAATCAACGGTTGTCCTATAATTGGGGTCTGAGTTTGGAAATGGGTACCTCCTGAGCGCTAGTGATGATCGAGTTAGTTTTAGCTTCAACCTTAGTATCATTTGTTAATACCGAAATGTATGAGGTAGATTCGTGCATTGGTGAAAAATTCGCGTTAATTGAAGTTGTAAACCCTAAATGGCCGATACATTCCGAAAGATTCTTAGGTTTTGGTAATGTTGACTTTAGAGTAACAGTGAATAGCGAAGGTAAGGTTGTTGAACACCAAATTACTCATTCTCAGCCAAGGAGAATTTTTGATAGGCAATCACTTCGCGCGTTAAAAAAGTGGAAGTTTAATTCGTCAAAGTATGAAGAGCGCTGCTTCGACATAACTTTTAAATTCGACTCTGACAAATTTGAGTAGGTGGGTTGTAACAAGTTGCTCAGGTTCGTTTGTATACTTACTGGGACAATTAATCGTTGCCTTGGCGCTTCGCGTGAGTTTAGCCAACTATTGATTGCCCCAAGTAAAGCGTTAACTGTCATATGAATATACCGTTAGGCACTGCTAATTCAAAGTTGTACGAAAAGAACGGGCTTACTCACTACAAAATCAGCCCCATCTTTGGCATGCAAATTAACTTTTACCTTGATGCACCTGTAAATAAGCTTAGAATAGAAGACAACAACATCTTCTATGACTCAGGGTTCTACAAACTCAAACTTGAGTTCATAGAACAAGAACATGCAATATATAAACTTCGCATCAAACCTATCTACTTCTGGGTTTTGCCTTTTGGCATTACATTTTGCGAAATATCAAAACCAAACAAAGAAGCTCTGTTTGCAGCCATAGCAAACAGTTAATAAGTCTCTCAAAATGCCCAAAAAGCTTGGCTAGCCAAGCATGCATTCGTCCATCGAACTGGGCGTTATTCGTCAGAGGTAAAAATGCACATAAGGAAATACGCAGAGGGCGATTTTCAGTCCATTGAAGAAATATACAATCTGTCTAAATTAGATGAGCTAGCACGGGAAAGCGCAACGTTTACTTTATTGCCTTTGTCAGAAGATAAAGTCCGCAATGAACTGTTGTTTGAATCTCAAATATTTGTTTATGAACTTGAGTCTGTAGTTGCCTTTTGCGCTATCTTCGGGTCAGAAATCAGAGCGTTATTTGTGCACCCTGATCATCGAGGGCAAGGCATTGGCAAAGACTTACTTGAGCATTTAGTTGCTCTGTCTTCGCGAAAAGTGAGTTTGTATGTTGCCGCTTCAAACTCTTCTGCAATCGAAATGTATAGCAAGTTTGGCTTTGTGATCACTGAAACATTCGAAACCACCTACAATTCTATGGCTGTAACGGCAAATAAAATGCAAAGAACTGGCACCTAACAAAGGACTATCACGCATCTATACAATCAATGAACAGGGCACTCATGTTATCGTGACTTTGGTCGCCCAGTAAGCAAGCTTTTCTGTGACTTTGGCGGGCTCTATGGGTTTTGTGATGTAGTCATCCATTCCGGCATCCAGGCACTTTTGCTTGTCGCCCTGCATGGCGTTTGCGGTCATGGCAATGATGGGGATATCGGCCTGAAGGCTGCCGGCTTGTGAGGTGCGAATACGTCGGGTGGCTTCATAGCCATCCATTTTGGGCATTTGGCAATCCATCAGCACAAGGGTGTATGGCTGTGCTTCGTCAGCATCGCGCAGTTTCTCCAGCGCTTCCAGGCCATTTTCCGCAATGTCAGTTGTAACACCCAGGTGCTCTAAAATCCTCACAGCAACCAGCTGATTCACTTTGTTGTCCTCAACCAGCAGTACACGGGTGTGTTTTGCCCACGCATAGGCAGTATGGTCATCTTTGTCACCGAGGCTGTCAGTGCTTTGTTCTTCTGCGTTGTAGTCGGTTTGTGCTCTGACCGTAGACAGTGCTTTTAGCAAATCCTGTTGTGTGGCTGGTTTTGTGAAATAGCCATCGAGGGGGACAGAGCTAGATTCTATTGCGTCGAACTGCTCATCCAGTAAGGTCATCATGATTAACTTAATATGACTAACCTTAGGGTTTTGTTTGATTTGCTGAGTCATGGCCTCGTAGTTCAATGTGGGTAGTGCTCTGTTGAAGAATACAATATCAACAGATTGGTCGCTCAGCACTTGCAGTGCCTGTTCTGCGTTGGAGGCTTCACTGACTTTAATTTGCCACAGCTCAAGTTGTTTTTTGATGACTGCGTTGCTCGAGGTTTGCGGGTCAACTATCAGCGCGTGTAAATTGTCGGGCTCAAATGAGGGGGGATCTTGCTCCGGAAGTGCACCTTTAGTAACCATGCAGGTAAACTCGAAGCAACTTCCTTCACCTACCTTACTTGTTACATACACATCGCCTCCCAGCAGCTGACAGAGCCGTTTAGTGATGCTCAGCCCCAAGCCCGTCCCACCATATTTTCTGGTGGTTGATGCGTCAACCTGAGTGAAGGAGTCAAACAGGCTTGAGAGCATCTCCTCGGGAATACCTATCCCGGTATCCTGAATTCGGCAGGTCAGCACTGCCTGATGGTTATCTTTGGGGCAGGCCAGTGATGCACTGAGAATAATCTCACCTTGCTCGGTAAATTTAATTGCATTACTTAAAATATTAGCCGCGATTTGGCGGATCCTGCCTGGGTCTGAATTAACCATGGCTGTTTCAATACCCGTTAAATCGAGCACCAAATCGACTCCCTTTGATTGTGCCGCAAGGGCCATGGATTCGGCAAGTTGCTCAAACAGCTGCCGGATATCGAAATCGATGAAATCCAGCTCCAGTTTGTCGGCTTCTATTTTTGAAAAGTCCAGGATGTCGTTGATCAGACTGAGCAGAGAGTGAGCGCTGTTACTGGCAATGCCCACCGAATGTTCTTGCTCCGGTGTCAGTTCGCTGTGTTTAAGCAGCTCCAGCATACCCAGCACACCGTTCATCGGTGTTCTTATTTCATGGCTCATATTGGCCAGAAACTCAGATTTTAGCCGGGTTGCCTGTTCTGCTTTTTTTAGTGCGGATTCAAGCTCTTTGGCCTGTGATTGTAAGGAAGCGGTTTTCTCCGAAACTTGCTCTTCCAGCTGCAATACAAACTGTTTTTGCCGCTCTAATTCTGCTTTTTGCATGCGAGTACGCAGGTAAATCACGGTAAAAATAACCAGGGCACACGCCAGGCCATATAAGGTATAGGCCCACCAGGTTTTCCAGGGGAGCGGGGCAACATGCAGGTTAACCGATAAAATTTGCTCGCTCCATTCGCCGCGACTGTTGGTTGCCTTGACCTGGAATGTATAAGAACCGCCATCCAGGTTGGTAAATGTGGCCGTATTGCGGTTGCCGATTTCAATCCAGTTGTCGTCGTAACCTTCGAGTTTATAGGCATACTGGTTTTTATTGGGGGATACAAAATCGAGCACGGCAAATTCCAGGGAGAAGATGTAATCTTCGTAGGACAGGTCAATATCTGTAACGTAGGAGTAGGGCTTATCAAGATTGACGGGCTGGCCCATTTTATTAAAGCCAGTCAAAATGAGTATCGGGTCTTTAAGGGTGGACTGCAAAGGCCGTGTACTAAAATACTCGATGCCGCGCTGGCTGCTGGTAAACAGCAAGTCTCGCTTTGCTTTAACCAGGCTGTCGGGGTAGTAATTTAGCCCAAGTAAGCCATTGTGGCTGTCAAAGTTACTGACTTTGCCACTTGATGGCGAAAACTGAGTGACCCCCCGGTTTGTGGTTAACCACAAATTGCCACGTTGATCGTCCGAGATGGCACGGATCAGATCGCTGGGCAGGCCGTTTTGGGTGCTAAAGTGTACGAAGTTGTTGGTTTTAGCCTGATAGAGATTAAGACCCTGCTGGGTCGCAATCCAGAGCTTGCCGTCCTGCGACTGATAGATGTCCTGCACTATGCTGCCAAGCAGGCTATCTTCGCGATAGGGGTTATTCACAAAGGGCTGAAAAATTTGCTCTTTCTCCAGCCACAAATTGACACCATTGCCAGTACCAACCCACATGTTATGGGTGTTGTCTTTGTATATCGTTAAAACTTCAGGGTGAGACAAGCCGTAAGAGGCGTCGAGGTGCCGGAATGTGTTTGAATCGGGGCTGTAAATATAGACCCCGTTTTTATAGGTGCCTACCCACAGGTCGCCTTGCTTATCAACGGCCAGCGCTCTGATCTCTCTGAACTGCCGATGGTTTGGGTCGTCTTGTGGGTAGCGGATCAGCTCAACAGCACGCGTATCCAGGTTAAACTTTGCCAGGCCTTCATCCTGCGCTATCCATAAAGTTGTCTCTCCGTCTAGGTGGAGCACCGGCCGCTCCAGCAATCGGTTCTCGCTAAACCCATTGGAGGCGTTAAACAGTGGCGCCGATAGCGGGTGCAGAGTTTGTGATGCCACATCCCACCTCAGCAAGTGCGAGGTCGAATTCACTATGAGTATGTCGCCGTTTCTATCTGCGGTAATACCGTTGGGCGCTCTGAGCATTGAGCTGTTGATGGATTTAAACTTACGATGCGGCACCAACTTAAATATGCCGTGCACTTCGTTGGTGATCCATAAGGTTCTGGCATTGTCCTCAAAAATAATCCGCATGCCGCTGTTGTGTTCAAGGTCCAGCTGAACTAATTCCGCATTTGACGGGTGTTTTCTGAATACTCCTTTACTGGTAACAAACCAGATATAGCCGTCTTTGTCTTCAATCATGGAGTTAACTTGCCCCAAATGGGCACCGCTGCTTGGGGCAATTTTGCTAAACACACCAGTGTCCGGGTCAAAGAGAAAGGGGCCTTGTTGAGTCCCAACATAGAGTTTGTTGTGCGACGTCTTTAAAATGTGTCTGATCTCATTGGTGCCGGTTGGGGTGGTATTGGTTGGATCGGGGAAAAAGTATTCGACATTTTTTGATTTCTTATCATAGCGGTTCAGACCATAACTGGTTGCAACCCAAAGGTGGTCCATGCCATCGTTCCCGATATCCCATATTCGATTGTGAGATAGACCTATGGCCGGCTCTGAAGTTTTTTTGATGTGCTCAAAGCGGTTTTCTCCAAGATAGCGGTTGAGGCCGCTATCATAAGAGCCTAACCAGATTGAACCGTCCAGATCATGATATAAAGATTGGATCCGGTTGGCAGAGATAGAGTCGATGCGTTTAGGGTCGTGAAGAAAGTTCTCGAATTGCCCCGTTTTGGGGTTATAGCGATTCGCACCGCCGCCCCAGGTGCCGATCCAAATGTCGCCATTTCGGTCTAACATCAGGTTGCCGGCATCATTATGCGACAACCCCGTGTTACTCTGGCCATCGAATTCAAACAGGGTCACCTGACGGCCATCGTAGCGCATTACGCCATTTTCGGCGGTGCCAAACCACAGCAGGCCTTGTTTGTCCTGGATGATAGAGTAAATCTCGGAGGAGACAAAGCCGTCCTCTGCGGTCAGTTTCTTTACTGAGTACTGATTGGCGAGTGTGGGAATATCGCCAAAACACAGCGCAGGCAGCAAAGCCATCATGGCGACAACCAGACGGATGAAAAAAAACCGTTTACCCACATGCATGATTGGCAACCATGGAAAATGCTTAAAAATGCAACTCGTTTTCTTAGGCTAGTTGAATTTGCGCTTAATTTCTATGCATTTGATTGTTTGTACGGTAAAAAGATTATTGCGCCATCTCGCCTACGTTATCCGCAGCGATCGCGATTTGGGCCCTGATCAGGCCCTGTCTTGTTTTAAAATAGCTTTGCTTTTTACTGCCTGCAGATTTGGACAGAGGGCGACACGTCGCCCATATTTAAGCCATTTCGCTGAGGGATTGTTCCATCACCTCACGCATTTTAAATTTTTGCAGTTTACCGGTGACTGTCATCGGGTAAGACTCAACGATACGTATGTGTTTGGGGACCTTAAAGTAAGAGAGTTTATCTTTAAGATAATCCCGCACTGCTTCTTCAGCTATGTAATGCCCGGGTTTTAGTTGTAGCCAGGCACAGACCTCTTCGCCATATTTTTCATCGGCTATGCCGAATACTGCGGCGTCCTGTATATCCGGGTGATGATATAAAACTTCCTCAATCTCTCTGGGGTAGATGTTCTCGCCGCCGCGGATGATCATGTCTTTGATGCGACCTACAATGGTTACATAACCCTCGTCGTCCATTACACCGAGATCGCCAGAGTGAAGCCAGCCTTCGGTATCTATGGTTGCCAGGGTTTTGGCATCGTCCTGCCAGTAACCTTGCATCACACCATAGCCTCGGGCGCACACTTCACCGGGTATGCCCCTCGGGGCCAGTTCACCACTTTCGTCCATGATCTTGACCTCGGTATGGGCGATGGCCCGGCCAACCGTCGTCACCCGTTTAATCAGTGGGGCAGAAACCTCGGTAATATGGTTAATGGGGCTGCATTCAGTCTGGCCATAGCCAATTAAGATGTCCGTCATATGCATTTTGGTCTGAACATCTCGCATGACCTTTTCCGGGCAGGTGGCACCGGCCATAACCCCGGTCCTGAGTGAACTTAGGTCAAACTGATTAAACTGCTTATGCTCCAATTGCGCGATAAACATGGTGGGCACGCCATGTAGCGCGGTGCATTGCTCGGCCTCGACGGTTTGTAATGTTAACAGTGGATCAAATGCGTCGTTGGGGAACACCGCACAGGCCCCCTGACTGAGGCACACCAGGTTGCCCAGCACCATGCCAAAACAGTGATACAGAGGCACCGGAATACAGAGTTTATCCTGCTCGGTCAGTTGCATGGCTTGAGCAACCAGGTAAGCATTGTTGAGAATATTGCGATGGGTTAACGTTGCACCTTTTGGGTTGCCAGTAGTCCCCGAGGTAAACTGGATATTAATGGCGTCTTCTGGGCTTAATTGGGTGGCAATGGTTTTTAGCGTGTCATAGTCTTTCATGCTCGCCAGTGCCAGTAATTGACTGAACTCACACAGGCCTGCGGGAGTTGGCTCATCGGGATTAGGAATAACAACAACATGCGTAAGATTTGGCAAGCGCGGTGCCTCCAGCTCCCCAAATGCACAGCTTTGCAGTGCGGGAGCCAGCTCTTTGAGCATATCAACATAGTGGCTGTGCTTAAACTGGGTGGCCATAATGATCATCTTGCAGCCTGCATTATTGAGCGCAAATTCCAGCTCGGCAGGACGGTAAGCCGGATTGAGGCACACCATAATGGCACCGATCCGCGCGGTGGCAAATTGCACCAGCGACCATTCAAGGTTATTGGGTGACCAGAGTCCAACTCTATCGCCTGGCTGGATCCCACAATGCAGCAGGGCGGCGGCTAGTTCATCGATGCGCGCCAGATAGTCGCGGTAGTTTAATCTTTGTTGCTGATGGCGAACCACAATGGCGTCGCGTTCGCCATATTGCTCAACAATATGCTGCAGGTAATCACCAATGGTGTAGTCAAGCAAGGGCGGGTTAGACACGCCACGATGATAGCTAAGCGCCGGGTTATTTACTGATGTTGTCATTATCTATTCCTTGTTGTCAGTGTGCTCGCTACCAGGCATACCCGCTAAATCCACCAGTGTGCCTGAAAAAGTAATAAGCTATAACGTTAAGAAATAATAAAGTGGTGCCTAATGCAAGCCAGAGCCGATGAAATGACATGAAATTAGACTAAAGGCTAATCGCATGTAGTGTGTTGCTAAAAAAGCGCTGTTGCATCTTAACTAGAGGTTGCCGCCCGCTTTGAAGTCGGTAACGACGACATGTTGTCTCGTTATGGCCTGGCGGGCCAGGATGACCAGTAGTGGGTTCGTAAAGCGGGTATTGAGGGTTACTGGTTCAAATTGTCCCAAAGCGACTTTGCGGCGCTGCAATCGTTAAGTGATCCTGAGCAACTGTTGATTGCTGATACTCCTCAGCAAAACGCTTCAAAGCAAACGTCAGACTAATCTTTTTGTCTTCATAAACATAAGCGCCGGTGCTCTTTGAGTCACCGGCGCTTTTATACGTTCTGGCTGCTTATGCCAAATCTTCTTTAGTATCTACGTGCTCAGCTTTGTGCTGCTGGGCAATTTCTTCGCAAAGCTCGTGCTTGGTGCGTTTCTCTGCCACACGCCTTGCCGTCAACCAATAGAAAAATAGCGGCAGGAAGAACACGGCCAGGAATGTGGCTGCGAGCATACCGCCCATCACCCCGGTGCCAACACTATGACGTGCACCCGCACCAGCACCTGAGCTCAGTACCAGCGGCACCACGCCCAGAATAAAGGCCAGTGAAGTCATAATAATGGGGCGGAATCTCAGTCTTGCCGCTTCCAGTGCAGCCGCAGCCGGGCTCCAGCCTTGCTGTGTCTTCATCAGCGCATACTCAACGATCAGAATGGCATTCTTACTGGCCAGGCCAAGCAAAGTAACCAGACCAATCTGGAAGTAAACGTCGTTGGTCAAACCTGCAACCCAGATTGAGATAAGCGCACCAAAGGTACCAAAGGGCAGTGCCAGCAACACCGAAATAGGCAATGACCAGCGTTCATACAGCGCCGCCAGGATCAAAAATACCATCACAACGGCCAGCCCCAGTGCCAGACCAGTTGTGCCTGAACTGCGCTTTTCCTGGTAGGCGGATGCCGTCCACTCAAAGGTCATATCCGGTGGCAGAACCTGTTTAGCGATACGCTCAAATTCAGCAATGGCCTGGCCAGAGCTGTAACCGGGTGCGGCATTACCCATCAGCTTAACGGCCGACAAGTTATTGTACCTTTGCAGGGTTTCCGGACCCCGGCTGTATTCAATGTCAGTGAACGCCGAAATAGGGACCATTTCACCCCGGTTGTTTTTCACATAAATGCGACCAACATCTTCAGGTGACATACGGAACTCAGCCTCGGCTGACAACAACACCTGCCAGGCACGACCAAACTTATTAAAGTCGTTGACGTAGTAATTACCCAGGTTGGCAGCCAGAGCGTTGAACGCCGAGTTGATGTTTACGCCCATCGCACGCGCCTGCTCTCTGTCCATATGGACTTTCAGCTGTGGTGCATCTGGTCGCCAAAGCGTCTGAATACCGGCCAGGATGGGGCTCTTTTGCGCTTCGCCCATCAGCATCTGCATGCCTTGTTTGAGGCGCTCAGGATCGGTTCCTGCTTTGTTTTGCAGGTATACCTCAAAGCCGCCGGTGGTACCCAGGCCAAAAATGGCAGGGGGGTTGAAGGCCAGCACCAGCGCTTCGTTGATCCCGGCGGTCTTCATAAACAGCTCACCAACCAGAGATTTAGTATCGATTTCGCGCTCATCCCAGTGTTTCTGTGTGATGAACAGGGTCGCTGCACTGTTTTTGTAACCGCCACCGATAAAGTCAAAACCGGTAAAGGCCACCACGTTTTCATTGGCCGGGTTAGACTGCGCAGCTGCAACCACTTCTTCCACGACTGCAGCGGTGCGCTCCAGTGATGAACCATCAGGCAGGAAAACGGCAGCAATGTAAAAGCCCTGATCTTCATCCGGAACCAAAGATCCCGGTGTTTTTTGCCAGATAAACACGGTTGCGCCAACCATCGAAGCCATAAGCACCAGGCCAAGCAGGCCGCGGCGGATCATAAAGCTCACGGAGCCGACATAACGGCCGGTGACGCGCTGGAACCAGTTATTGAACCACAGGAAAAACCCTGCAGTCTGCTTGTGCTCATGCTTGAGGATCATTACGCACAGCGCCGGAGTCATGGTCAGTGCGACTACACCCGACAGGCTCACCGAAATCGAGATGGTAATGGCGAATTGTCGGAATAACTCACCGGTTAATCCACCCAAAAATGCGATGGGGACGAACACTGAACACAACACCAGTACAATTGCGACCACCGGTCCGCTGACTTCCTGCATCGCTTTGATGGCGGCTTCGCGGGCATTCAGGTGTTGTTCGTGCATGATCCGTTCAACGTTTTCCAGAACAACGATGGCATCGTCGACCACAATACCAATAGACAACACCATGCCAAAGAGTGTCAGGGTATTGATGGAGTAACCCAACATATACAGGCCGGCAAAAGTACCAAGCAGAGAAACCGGGACTGCCAGAGTCGGAATTAACGTTGCGCGCCAGTTTTGCAAGAACAGGTATACCACCAAAAATACCAACACCATGGCTTCAACCAGCGTGATCAGTACTTCACGGATCGACACCTCAACAAAACGGGTTGTATCGTATGGAATACCGTGGTCGAGCCCGACCGGAAATTGCTGACGTAACTCAGCAATCACTGATTCTACTTCATTTGCTACATCCAGTGCATTGGCGCCCGGTTGCAGGAAAACGCCCAGCAATACTGCTTCTTTACCATTGAAAGTACCGGCAAAGTTGTAATCCTTGGAACCCAGCTCAACACTTGCTACGTCTTTAAGGCGCAGGGTTGAGCCGTCCGGGTTGGCGCGAATAATAATCGCCTCAAACTCTTCAGGCGTAGACAAACGGCCCTTGGCTGTCACACTGTACACCAGCTCCTGTGGCTGGCTGCTGGTAGGTGTGGCACCGATAGTACCCGCTGCATACTGTGAGTTTTGCTCACGGATGGCTGCGGTGATCTCCTCGACGGTTACCCCTAACTGACTCATCAAATCGGGGCGGATCCACACACGCATGGCGTAATCTTTGGCACCAAAGATTTGTACACTGGTGGTGCCAGGTATACGCTTGATGCGGTCAAGAATATTCATGGTGACATAGTTCGACGTCCACAGGCTGGAACGCGTACCGTCAGGCGAATAAAACGCATGAACCTGCAAGAAGCTGGAGGAGCCTTTCGCCACGACAACGCCCTGACGGCGGGTTTCTTCCGGCAAACGCGCTTCAACCTGTTTGACCCGGTTGTTGACGTCGACCGCGGCCTGGTCAATGTCGGTGCCAATTTCAAAGGTGACGGTAATAGTGGTTGTGCCGGAGCTGGTACTGGTCGACTCCATATACATCATGCCTTCAACCCCGGTGATGGCATTTTCTATCGGGGCTGCAACCGTTTGTTCCAACACATCAGCAGATGCACCAGGGTAAAAGGCGGTTACCTGAACCTGAGGCGGCGCAATCTCCGGATATTGTGCAATGGGCAGGGTGCGCATTGCTGCCAGACCTGCCAGTACAATGACAATGGAGATCACAAAGGCAAATATCGGGCGATCGATAAAATACTTAGAGAACATACAATTATTCTCCTTCACCGCTCACGGCAACAGGCATGCCAGGGAAGAAGATCCTTGCCATACCTTCAATGATCACGGGTTGGCCGGGCGTCAGGCCTTGTCGTATCACCCACATATTTTTACCATCTAAATTCACCCATTCACCCACCTCAACAGGAGCGGGTAAAGCAACCGTCATACCTTGCTCGTTCTCGGTTGCAATATAGACAAACTTGCCTGTGCCGTTATCCAACACCGCACGCTGTGGCAACACGATAGCATTATTGCGCACCGCGCCCGAAAGGCGAACACGAACAAACTGACCTGGACGCAGTTCGCCGTCAGGGTTATTGATGCGGGCTTGGAGCTCACTGGTACCGGTAAAGCGATTGACTCGCACATCCGAGAAATCGACTTTGCCGGAGTGCGTGTAGACAGAGCCGTCCTGCAGCACTATGGTGGCGTTGAACTCGTTATTTTTGGGCAAGCTGAGCGTACCATTTTCGACATCCTGGCGCATAGCCAGCTGCTCTCGCTCGGAAAAGCCAAAGCGGGCGCGCATCATACTGGTGTCAGTCAACTCACTCAGTAGTACGGTGGGGCCAGAGACATAGCTCCCTTGCGAGACAAACTCCCGACCCATGATACCTGAAACAGGCGCTTTAACCTGAGCATATTCCAGATCAAGCTGTGCTTCACTGAGTGCTACTTTGGCGGAGTCCAGGTTTGCGATGGCCACTTCGTACGCAGATACGGCATTATCGAAATCGCGCTTTGACACTGAACGTTCGTCTTTAAGGCGTTCAAGGCGGTCTTTTTCGCGCTTAGCCTGTGCCACATTGGCCTTGGCGGCATTGAGTTCTGCTTCGGCTTTTTCAAGTTCAAGCTGAAGTGGGCGAAGCTCAATGGTAAACAGAGATCGCCCGGCCTTAACATACTGACCTTCTTCAAAGTTTCGGGACTCAATCAGTCCCGACACGCGCGCCCTGATCTCCACTTCTTTATCGCCTGCCAGGGTTGCTGGCAGCTCGATATTAAATGGCACACTCTGGGTTGTGACCTTGTTGATACTTACCTGCGCGGGTGGCATAGACGGGCCACCTTGGCCTTGCGGTGCCTCGGAGCAGGCGGAAATTACGAGTGCAGACAATACCGCTGTTGCCAGGTGTACTACACGACTGCTTTTATGGGCTGGATACATGTATACTCCAAATCCTGATTAAAATTTTTTATTCCTGAAAAGAGACGGATTGGCCTCTGATTTATTGGGTTTACTTTTGCATTTATTCGCTGACGTGTTCACAAACCAATCGAATAAGTGTAGCACTGCTTTTATAATTACGTGTGCCGATTTAGTAACTCTCGATCTAATCCTGAAATCAGTGAATAGGTTGTCGTGCGGTGGGCTGTCTACACCATAACAGGCCAAACCGCATCACTGTTAAAGCACTAACAGCTGCTTATCAAATGTGGTTTATGTCAGCGATATAGTGCTGAGATGAATCGACAATATTGCAAGTATACGCAAGTGTATACCTAATTTTTTATTAGGTAAACGGTATCGTGTACTTTTTTGATAAGGCGATATACGGAAGCGTTTACTTTCACATTAGCCCTTTTTAAGTTAAACTACTGTTAATTTTACACAGATGTCCGAGTCGATGACCGAGCTTACTGAAAAACAACAAGCAATACTAAGCGCAGCGGTAGAGGAGTTTGCTCAGCGGGGGCTGCAGGCCACCACTATGGAGGCAATTTGTAGTGCAGCAGGGGTATCCAAACGCACTTTATATAAGCATTACGCGACCAAAGAAGCCCTGTTTGATGCTGTGGTTGTTTCTCTAATCGAAAGAATACAGCCCATTACGACCATTCAGTTTATTCCCAACTACGACTTTGAAATTCAGCTGCGCCATTTGGCCGAAAGTGCCGTTTCTCTGCTGGCGGATGAAGACTACATCAAGTTGTCGCGCATTGTGATGATTGAATCTATGCGCTGCCAGGCGCAGGCTAACAGGCTTAATTGTAAATTCAGCCAATGCGAGGCATCAATGAGCCTGTGGTTTGAAGAGGCATCTCGTGCCGGATGTCTGGGCACTTTTTCAGCGCCATTTGCAGCGGCTTTTTTCTGGGGCGCGCTAAAGCGGCTGACATTTTGGGATCAGGCTATTCGCTGGCAGGCACCACTTCAGACGGACGTGCTTGACGAATTTGTCGATCAAGCCTGTAAGCTATTTTGCCACGGTGTTGCTACTGGGGGTTAGTATGTACCTTTAATGTTTTATTTTTATGCTTTATTGGTTACTATACTTTTGCATTGCGTAAGGAAGCCGTGTAGAAAATGCAAATCTAATCATGTCTTTGTTGGCTTCTTTTATGCTGTCACCACAGTTGTTTCACCTTATGCTCAAGCAGTTACGAAATGGTTGTGTGTTTTGTGTTCAGCCCTCACTCTCAAAAACAGCGGGCTCAATGATATTTGAACGATACGCGATTGCGTAGAGTAGTTGCCACGAGCTTTATCTGTTTAGGCGAACTTAAAAAAAGGACTATTAATATGGCAATAGGTGGACTGGGAATTTTTGGTACTTTAGTCACTTTACTAATCACAGTGCTTTTAATATCACTCCCATTTTATATCATATATCGCATCGTCAAGTTTGCGGTACGAAAAGGCATTCAAGAAGCAGAGCGCACTAAATAACGCGCCTGCTTCAGCTGTATTATTCAACACCAATAAACCCGCCGGTCTGATGCGCCCATAATTTTGCGTAGATGCCATTTTGTGACAACAGGGCATCATGTGTGCCTTGCTCAACAATCTGGCCCTGATCCATCACGATCAGGCGGTCCATTTGTGCAATGGTCGATAAGCGGTGGGCAATCGCAATCACGGTTTTACCCGTCATCAGACTGTCTAAACTATCCTGAATAGCAGCTTCCACTTCAGAGTCCAGTGCCGCGGTTGCCTCATCCAAAATCAGAATAGGGGCATTTTTTAGCAACACCCGTGCTATGGCAATACGCTGGCGTTGTCCCCCTGACAGCTTAACACCACGCTCACCCACCTGGGCATCCAGTCCGGTATTACCCAGGCTGTCTTCAAGCCCTTCAATAAACTGACTAGCCTGCGCTTGATCAATTGCATCCAACAGCTCGGCTTCGCTGGCATCGGGTCGACCATACAGCACGTTATCACGGACACTGCGGTGCAGCAGCGCGGTATCCTGGGTGACCATGGCAATGTGCGCGCGCAAGCTTTCCTGGTTGACCTTTGCAATATTTTGCCCGTCTATTTCAATGCTGCCTTGCTGAACATCGTAAAAACGTAGCAGCAGATTAACCAGGGTTGATTTACCTGCGCCCGAGCGGCCAACGATACCGATTTTTTCTCCTGGTGAGATGGTCAGGTTGAGTCCCTGAATAACCGCATGCTGCTCGGCATGTTTTTGCCGTTTGTAGGCAAAATGCAGATCGGTAAACTTTATCTCACCCTGAGTGACTTGTAGTGCGGGCGCATTGGGCAGATCCTGCACGTCTAATGGTCTGGCTAAGGTATTTTTACCGTCAATGGCCGTGCCGATGTTTTCAAACAGGCTGGATACTTCCCACATGATCCACTGTGACATGCCGTTAAGGCGCAACGCAAGGGCAATTGTGATTGCAATTGCACCGCTGGTGATGGCGCTGAGTGACCACAAATAGAGAGAACCGGCGGCGACACTGAACACTAAAAGGAAGTTGAGCGTCTGGATACTGACGTTTAACTGGGTTGACAGTCGCATCTGGGCATAGACAGGTTGAATGAACAGGTCCATGCTTTCCCGGGCGTAGACTTCTTCACGCTTATTATATGAGAACAACTTCACTGTGGTGATATTCGTGTAGCTGTCGACCACGCGGCCTGTCATCTGAGAGCGGGCATCGGCTTGTTTACTGGCAACCTGTTTGAGCCGGGGGACAAAATAAAACTGCATGCCTATGTACAAGGCCAGCCAAATCAGCAGTGGGATCATGAGTCTCATGTCATTGTCGCTCACCAGCGCAAGCATAGCGCCAAAGTACACAATAACGTAAACCAGCACATCCAGCAGCTTCATCACCGCTTCTCGGATGGCCAAGGCCGTTTGCATGACTTTGGTTGCAATGCGCCCGGCAAATTCATCCTGATAGAAGGAGATGCTTTGTTTTAGCAAATAGCGATGGGCCAGCCAGCGTATGGCCATAGGGTAGTTACCCAACAGGCTTTGGTGCAGTATCGCACTGTGGAAAAATACCAGGGCGGGCAAACCGACCAAAGTGATCACGGCCATAACGGTGAGCTCCTGGCGCTTGACTTCGAACAACTCCGCGGGCGTGTATGCCTGCATCCAGTCAACCAGCGTGCCCATAAAGCCAAACAACATCACCTCGAGCGTAGCCAGGATGGCAGCCGACAGCGACATCAACAACAGTGGCCATTCCATGCCTTTGGTATAAAACCGGCAAAACGCCAGCAAGCCTTGTGGGGGTTGTGTCGCTGGTCGCGCTGGGAATGGGTCGGTGAATCGTTCGAAAAATTTAAGCATATTGCCTCCTGCATGATGACAGTGCCGGGCTGACCCTGCGCGTTAATGTGGTGTTCGTAGGTTTGCTCAGAAAAAGCGCACACGCCTTGCGTACTTATAACGCAGAATACGACTGAAAACCAAGTGACAAGTTGGGAAAAGTGAAATAAGAGAAAGTGTTAGCGATGTGTAGTGGGGTTAAAAAAGCCCGGCCTATGTGCCGGGCGAGAGGGTTATTCCGCCTGTTCGGCTTCTTCATGACCATAGGTTTTACGCATAATGTATACGTAGGCGTTATGAAACGCTTGTTCCTGGTACTTTTTTAACCCTGTATCGGCGAAATCGACAGGCACCGGATTACGCTTAAGTTGCTCTTTAACTTCAGTAGAAGACAATAACTTGACGTCTGTGCCTTCGATAAGCTGCATCGCTGTTTCCATTTTAAAACCGGCTGCGCTGCCCGCGAACTTGCCTCTGTGAGCACGTTGACGGATGGCAATAGAGTCAATTTTGTAATCTTCTACCAGCTTGGCAAAGTCGAAGTGGAATTTGCGCATCGCTTCTGTGTCCTGGCCAATATTGCCAAGGGTAAAGCGTGTCTGGCGAATATCGCGAATATCAAAAACGTCTTCTTCTTTGCTCAGCAGGCACAGCAGGGCCTCGCTGCCGGTAATCTCTACACCGAGTGTTCTCATTGTTGGTTTCCCATTAACTGGTCAAATAAATCGTTACAGGTAAAGATCATATCACAGCTCGCGATGAGCGAGAACTCATTGCAGTATCATTTCGATGGCAATGGCGGCGTGATCTGAATAGCGAATATCTTCCTCATCGCGTTTGGGGTCTAAGTGCGACGCATAATTATGATAGGTCAGGCGCCTTACTTTACTCTGTTCAAGGTTGGGGTTGAACTCTTTAGAAGCCAGAATGTAATCGAGCGTATTACCCGTGCCCTGATAATAATGTGTTGGCGGCTTCTGGCCAAAACTAAGTTGGTTGTCGGCCAGGCAAAAGCTGTCGAACAGCCCGACGCTGTTAACATCCTGATGCAGGGCACTGGTTGGGAACTGCTGAGTCATAAAAGACAGTGCCGGACTGGCAATATGGTCGTTGAAATCGCCCATGACGAGTGTTGCGGCGCCTTTCTCGCGCTGTGTTTTGAGGGCATCGTAGTAAACAATAGAGGCTTCCAAGGAGCGGGAGATTTGTGATTGCATGGTGCCCACGGTTTGATGTAATAACGTGAGCAGGGGATCTTCAACGGAAGCATTGCCCAGCATATGGGCCATAGAATGGACACGTTGAGATTTAAAATGCACCGCATAGACGGTTGTCAGGCCAAAACCGGGTAGTTCAAAGCTGCATTTTATGGGCGTGCGGTTAAACTTAAACTGGTGCTGGTTATTAAGGTATTCCAGGAGCTCGGGGCATGGCTCCAGCGGGGTAAAGCTCTTAAACGGGAACTTACTGGCAATGGCAACAATGGGGTTAAACAGCACATTGGGATATACCAGGTCGGGTTTGGGTGTATCGACGGTGGCAAAATAGGGCAGTCCCAGATCTTCGCACAAGGTGGCCAGTGTTTCCGGGCTAAAGACTTCCTGAAACACAATGACACTTGGGTCCATATGCTGGATAAGACCTGTGATAAACTGAGTTTTGGTCAGCCATTGGGTGTCATTGTAGGATTCATCGAGCTGATAAAAAGAATAAGGGGGCGCAGCAAAGTTCAGCAAATTGAAGGATGCAAACTTGTATGTGTGTTTCTGTGCCATGGTTTTCCTCGTCATTTTACCCAAATCCCTGCTTAATCTTAGTCTTTTCCTTGCAACTCGCCACGTGAGCGTTCACAATGGGCGCTGCGTTTGAAAGTCCCCAGACTCTGTCAGTATATCACTGTTCAATCAATGCTTATTCGTAAAAGCGTTGATGGGCGTCAAATTTAAAAGAATTAACTTAACTAATACATGTGATGCGTTGTAGGTGTCACCACTGTAAATAGGAATTATCATGCCAGTAATTACTCTCCCTGACGGCAGTCAGCGTATTTTTGAAAACCCGGTTACCACTTTAGAAGTTGCTCAGGACATCGGCCCTGGCCTTGCGAAGGCGACCATTGCCGGTCGTGTGAACGGTGTGCGTGTGGATGCATGCGACCTGATTGAACAGGACGCGCAGCTTGAGATCATCACCGCGAAAGATGAAGATGGTTTAGAGATCATCCGTCACTCGTGTGCGCACCTGATTGGCCACGCGGTTAAGCAGCTTTTCCCTGAAGCCAAAATGGCAATCGGTCCGACCATTGACAATGGTTTCTACTACGACATCGACATGGAGCACTCGCTGACTCAGGAAGACCTCGATGCCATCGAAAAGCGCATGCTTGAACTTGCTAAAACTAACTATGACGTTGTTAAGAAGAAAGTAAGCTGGCAAGAGGCACGCGACGCATTTGAAGCGCGTGGCGAAACTTACAAAATGGAAATCCTGGATGAAAACATCGACAAAGATGACCGTCCAGGCCTATACCATCATGAAGAATATGTGGACATGTGTCGTGGTCCGCACGTGCCAAACATGAAATTCTGCCAACACTTCAAAATTATGAAAGTGGCTGGCGCATACTGGCGTGGTAATGCAGAAAATAAAATGCTGCAGCGTATCTATGGTACTGCGTGGGCAGATAAGAAGCAGCTTAAGGCTTATCTGAAGCGTCTGGAAGAAGCTGAGAAACGCGATCACCGTAAAATTGGTAAAGCGCTTGATCTGTGGCACTGGCAGGAAGAAGCGCCGGGCATGGTTTTCTGGCATAACGACGGCTGGAGCATCTACCGTGAGCTTGAAGACTTCGTGCGTGAGAAGCTGCGTGAGTATGCTTACGAAGAAGTTAAAGGTCCGCTGATGATGGACCGTGGTCTGTGGGAAAAATCAGGCCACTGGGACAAGTACGCTGATGCGATGTTCACCACTGAGTCTGAAAAGCGTGAATATGCCATTAAGCCGATGAACTGTCCGGGTCACGTGCAAATCTTCAACCAGGGCCTGAAGTCGTACCGCGACTTACCACTGCGAATGGCTGAATTTGGTTGTTGTCACCGTAACGAGCCTTCGGGCGCACTACACGGTCTGATGCGTGTTCGTGGCTTTACCCAGGATGATGCACATATCTTCTGTACAGAAGAGCAGATCATGGATGAAGTATCAGCTTGTATTAATATGATCTACGATACATATTCGACGTTCGGCTTTGAAAAGATTGTTGTAAAACTGTCTACACGCCCTGAAAAGCGTATCGGCGACGACGAAATGTGGGACAAAGCAGAAGAAGCGCTGGCGGATGCACTTAAAGCAAACGACATCGAGTTCGACTACCTGCCGGGAGAGGGCGCGTTTTATGGTCCTAAGATCGAGTTTACTTTGTACGACTGTCTTGAGCGTGCTTGGCAATGTGGCACAGTACAGCTAGACTTTGCTTTACCGGGCCGTTTAGGCGCGACATATGTAGCAGAAAACAATGAACGTAAAACGCCAGTGATGATCCACCGTGCTGTACTGGGGTCACTGGAGCGCTTCATTGGTATTCTGACTGAAGAGTATGCAGGTTTATTCCCGACCTGGCTTGCACCTAAGCAAGTGGTGATCATGAATATCACCGACAAACAGGCCGACTATGTGCAAGAAGTTGTACAAAAACTGAATAAACTTGGAATTAGAGCTGGTGCTGACTTGAGAAATGAAAAGATTGGCTTTAAAATCCGCGAGCATACTTTAAAACGTATCCCGTATCTCCTTGTTGTTGGAGACAAAGAAGTTGAACAACAAGAAGTAGCGGTAAGAACACGCAAAGGTGAAGACCTGGGCAAGTTCTCTGTTGATGAGTTCATCGCTAAGATCAGCGAAGAAATCAAAGACAGACGTTAAATTAACAAACCTGTGCGAAAGGCTTATCAACTAACATAAAACGCTTTTCGCACAATATATTTTTGACTTTTTGGAGGATCGTACCATTAGAGGCGGCAAAAAAGGGCAAACTACTGCTCAGAAAAATCGTATCAATGAAGAAATCACAGCGAAAGAAGTTCGCTTAATTGACGCTGAAGGCGAACAGGCAGGCGTAGTTTCAATTAGAGAAGCAAGAACGCTTGCAGAAGAAGCCGGCCTGGACCTGGTTGAGATCAGTCCGAATGCAGAGCCACCAGTCTGTAAAGTTATGGACTATGGTAAGTTCCTTTTTGAAAAAGCAAAAATACAAAAAGAACAAAAGAAAAAGCAAAAACAGATCCAGGTTAAAGAAATCAAATTCCGTCCTGGCACGGACGAAGGCGATTATCAGGTCAAGCTGCGTAACCTTCGCAAATTCCTTGAAGCGGGCGACAAAGCGAAAATCACCATTCGTTTCCGCGGCCGTGAAATGGCCCACCAGGAAATTGCCATCGAAATGTTAAATCGTTTGAAAGCTGATCTGGAAGAGGTGGCTCAGGTTGAGTCATTCCCGAACCGGGTTGAAGGCCGTCAAATGATTATGATGATGGCACCTATTGCGAAAAAGTCTTAATCAAGGCATAATACGCGCCGATTTAACGATCGACAGAATTTAACTCAGGTTTCAAGTGCGCAAGCCACCTGAGTTAACCGGTACCTAAGTAAAGGTCACGTGTGGCTTTTCACCGGAGTTAGGGTGCATACCAGGCCAATAAAGTGATGTTTATCATCCGCCTGCTTGCATAATGTTAACGCAATATCATTTGGAGTTATTGCAATGTCTTACAAACTAAAGACACACAGAGGTGCTGCTAAGCGCTTCAAAAAGACTGCTTCTGGCGGTTTCAAGCGTAAACAGTCGCATCTTCGTCACATTCTGACTAAGAAATCTTCTAAGCGTAAGCTTCACCTACGTAATAAGACTATGGTTCATAAGAATGACCTGGGTCTTATCAATCGTATGTTACCATTCGCTTAATAGAGGATATCAGAAATGGCAAGAGTTAAACGCGGTGTTATCGCACGTGCACGTCACAAAAAAGTATTAAAGCAAGCTAAAGGTTACTACGGAGCACGTTCACGTGTTTATCGCGTAGCTTTCCAGGCAGTAACTAAAGCAGGTCAATACGCTTACCGTGACCGTCGCGCTAAGAAACGTACTTTCCGTCAACTATGGATCGCACGTATCAACGCTGCAGCACGTCAAAACGGCCTTTCTTACAGCCGTTTCATCAATGGCCTTAAAAAGTCATCTGTTGAAATCGATCGTAAGATCCTAGCTGATATCGCAGTATACGACCAAGTAGCTTTCGCAGCACTAGTTGCTAAAGCAAAAGAAGGTCTTGCAGCTTAATTCTCTTAAGCTAAGCGATTGAAAAGAAAAGGAGCCTATGGCTCCTTTTTTTGATCCTGCCACTACTATATGCAGCAACATTATCTATTTTTCAGTAAAATTTTATCCAGCCAGGCTGAGCTGAGCAGGCGTTTAAGGTAACCCATCAGATAAGTTGGGAAGGTCACATAATATCTCGGTTTAGCACGTTTTGCTGTGAGCGCATGCAGCAATTTGTCATAGACAGCCTCTGGCCCCAGCGTAAATTTTTGCGGTGCAGACTGAGCGTTCAGGCGAGCTAGTTGCGCTTCGTATTCGGTTTTGTGCGCGCTGTTTGTTATCTCGATGTGCTGCTCAAAGGCGAGGCGTGCATTGCGGCGAAATTCAGACACAATAGGACCTGGCTCTATCAGGCTTACCTGAACATTGGAGCCACTTAGTTCCATCCGCAGCGTATCTGTCAGTCCTTCAAGAGCAAATTTACTGGCATTGTAGGCGCCGCGATAGGGTAAAGCGACGAGCCCCAGCACAGATGAATTTTGAATAATGCGGCTGTCACCGCCGTGGGCCCTCATATGGGCAACCGCAAGACACGTCAGGGTATGCCAGCCAAATAAGTTTGTTTCAAATTGCGCGCGCAACACGTCCGTGGGCAAGTCTTCGACTGCGCCAGGCTGACCATAGGCACCGTTGTTAAATAGGACGTCCAGTTTACCGTCGCACAGTGCAACGGCCTCATCAAAGCCCTGTTTAATTGAGGCATCATCGGCCAGGTCCAAAGTGATGCAAGGGATCCCCAGTGCTTCAAAGCGTGCCAAGTGTTGAGGATTGCGCACTGAAGCCACAACGCGAAAGCCACCATCATGGAGTGCTTTTGCACAGTAATAGCCAATGCCGGTGGAGCATCCGGTGATTAAAATCGATTTTGTCATGTGTTTATCCATGTTTTTTCGCACTGTAAAAAGTCAGCTCGCGATTAACTGTGAATTTTTGTAGAATCACCGCACATTGTAAGTTGTTAATTTAAATATTGATATAATCATCATATCGATAGATAAAAATAAAGATTGTTTATGAATTTAGGCATTGTTTTGCTAAGTGCAACAGTAAATCTGAATAGTCATTTACCACCGTTACTAGACTGGCAAGGAAAAAGTGTTGGCCTGATGCAGGAGCAGGGACCACTCACCACAGATTTTGAACTGAGCAAGGGCCTGGAAAGTCCTGACTATGCAAAAACGATGGCATTTATCGACCGTTTGGTTGCCGCAAACCCTACTCAGTTTAAGGCCCTTACTATAGGACGCAGTGACGCAGGGCGCGATATTAAAATGCTGGTCGCCTCAGAAGCCAATCAGTTCAGTCCGGCGATGATAAAAAATAATAATAAACCGACGCTACTGATCCAGGCTGGGATCCATGCGGGTGAAATTGATGGCAAAGATGCCATGTTTATGCTTTTGCGCGACATTGCAACTGGTAAACGGCGTGATATTCTGAACAAAGTAAACCTTTTGTTTATCCCCATATTGAATGTCGATGGCCATGAAAGGCGCAGTGCCTACAACCGCATTAATCAGCGCGGCCCTGCGCTGATGGGTTATCGTACTAATGGGCTGAACCTGAACCTGAATCGTGACTACACCAAACTCGATACCCCTGGCGTTCGGGCCATCATGCAAGTGGTTAATCAGTATCAACCCGCTATGTATCTTGATTTGCATGTAACCGATGGCGCTGATTATCAATATGATATCACTTATGGTTTTAACCCTAGTTTCGCCAGTGAATCACCTGCGGTTGCAAAAGTGCTTGAGCAGCACTTTACCCCAATGATAGACGAGAAGTTGCGTGAGCAGGGCCATGAGCCTGGTCCATTGGTATTTGTGATGGATAAGCGGGACTTCAAGAAAGGCCTTGCTGGCTGGGTTGCCAGTCCTCGTTTTTCAAATGGCTGGGCCGACATCAAGGCATTGCCCAGCATCTTGTTGGAAAATCATTCACTTAAACCCTATAAGCAGCGTGTCCTGGGCACCTATGTTTTTGTCGATGGTGTCATAGACGCACTGGCTGAACACCAGCAAGCGTTGGCCAAAGCGGTTGAAACAGAGCAACACTTTGTCCCTGATGAGCTGGTTGTTGAGCGTAGCTACGCAGAAAAGCCAGACCCAATCGCATTCAAGGGTATTGCCTACAAGCGCTTTGAGAGTGCGCTGTCAGGGCAAATGGAGGCTAAGTATCTGGGAGAGCCTAAACTGTACGAGCAGCTGCCCGTATACTGGCAAAAAGTAGAAAAGCGCAAAGTAAAAGTACCCAATGCGTTTTATATTCCGCCAGCGTACACAAATACAGTCGATAAGTTAAAGCTACATGGCATCACTGTAGAGCAGCTCAATACTGACGTGCTGGCTGATGACCTTGTTCAGCTTGCTATTAAATCCTATAAATTCGCTGATACACCTTTTGAAGGCCGTTTTCGTGTCAGCGCTGAGTTTGAGCAGCAAGCCGTACCACCGACTCTGAATTTGTCAGGCTGGTATCGGGTGTCTACGCAGCAGGCAGGCGGAGAGCTTGCCACGCATTTGCTTCACCCCAGTGCACCAGATTCGCTGTTTGCCTGGGGCGACTTCCCGGGTGTATTCCAGCGCACAGAGTACGTTGAAAATTATGCGCTTGAACCTTTTGCCCGGAAAATGTTAAAAGACAACCCGGCAATGGCTCTGGCGTTTGACAAGAAGATCAGCGAGGATAAAGCCTTTGCAAACGATCCTAAAGCGCGGATGGAGTGGCTCTATCAGCGCACGCCTTATTATGATCAGGCTTATTTGAAGTATCCGATCCTCATGTCCTTTAAGGAAAAATAAATGCAGGTAATTACCATACCCGTTACGCCATTTATGCAAAATTGCAGGATAATTTGCTGCCCAGTCACGGGTCGGTGTGCAGTGGTTGACCCGGGAGGCGATGTTGATAAACTATTGTCTGTCATAAAGGAACGCGCACTCGATGTAGAAATGATTTTGCTCACTCATGGTCATTTGGATCATGTAGGTGCCAGTGAAACCTTATCTAACGCATTAGGGGTTGATATTGTCGGCCCGCAGCGCGAAGATAAGTTCTGGTTTGATGCACTGCCAATGCAAGCTCAGATGTTTGGCTTTGCACCACATGCAGCGTTTTTTCCGAACCGCTGGTTAGAAGACGGTGAGCGTGTTGAGCTGGGTGAATTAAAATTAGAGGTGCGTCATTGCCCTGGTCACACGCCGGGCCATGTGGTTTTTTATGAACCACAAAGCGCCACTGTGCTGGTGGGGGATGTGTTGTTCAAAGGGTCGGTAGGCAGAACGGATTTTCCGAAAGGGGATGCGGCACTGTTAAAGCGCTCTATTGAAACTCAGTTATTCACGTTGCCAGAGACAACGCGGGTAATGAGTGGCCACGGGGAAGATACCTCGATTGGTTATGAACAGCGCCATAATCCTTTTATGAGCGGGCGGTTTGGCTGATAACTGAGTCTATCGGCACTTTATTCATTTAACTAATTAAAAATTAAGAAAAATATGTCATTAAATCAGGTTGATCGTCAAATACTCGCGCTGTTACAGCAAGATGCAAGTCTGTCTACGGCTGAAATAGCCGATAAAGTGGGGCTGTCACAGTCACCGTGCTGGCGCCGCATTGCGAAACTCGAGCAAGATGGGTATATCAAGGGCAAAGTTGCATTGTTGGATGAAAAGCAGCTTGGTTTTGATATGCTGGTTTATGCCCACGTAAAATTATCAAACCATGGCCGTAATAACCTTTCTGAATTTGAAAAGTTGATCATGAGCTATGATGAAGTCACTGAGTGCTATACCATGGCAGGCACCATGGACTTTATGCTGCGCATTATTTCGCGTGGCATAGAAGGTTATGAGCAATTTGTAAGAGATAACCTGCTAAACCTGGAATATGTTCAGGAAGTACACTCAAACGTCACCATGACGTGTGTTAAGCGGACCACAGCCCTGCCAATCTGATTGTCATACATCAGACCCGAAACTCAACTATAATGTATCACATTTGTTAAAAGCGCTGGATTTTGCTAGGATCCAGCGCTTTTCTGTCGTAGTAATAATCTTGGGGATTTAAATGTTTAATCTAATAGGCAAAGCGCCCAGCTCTGCTAAGAACGACATACTGTCAGGATTGACCGTCGCTCTGGCGTTGGTACCTGAAGCTGTCGCATTTGCGTTTGTCGCGCATGTCGATCCATTAGTCGGCTTATATGCCGCGTTCATCGTGGGCTTAATCACCTCAATTTTTGGTGGTCGTCCGGGTATGATCTCTGGTGCAACCGGCGCGCTGGCGGTTGTGATGGTCAGCCTGGTGATTGAACATGGTGTGGAATATCTGTTTGCGACTGTGCTGCTAATGGGGGTACTGCAGATCCTCGCTGGCGTGTTTAAACTGGGTAAGTTTATTCGCATGGTACCGCATCCGGTGATGCTGGGTTTTGTGAATGGTCTGGCGATAGTCATCTTTTTAGCTCAGCTTGGTCAGTTTAAAGTAATGGATGAGTCTGGCACATTACAATGGATGCAGGGACAGCAGCTTTATATCATGGCCGGTCTGGTCGCCCTGACTATGGCAATCATCCATTTTCTGCCAAAGCTGACAACGGCTGTACCTTCCAGTCTGGCGGCCATTTTGGTCGTTACAGGCTTGGTAATTGGACTTGACCTGGACACACGCAACGTACTGGATTACCTCAAAGATATGAGTGGTAATTTGGATGCGACCATTGCCGGTGGTTTCCCTGAATTCCACATTCCTCAGGTTCCCTGGACCTGGGAGACCTTTACCATTATTTTCCCGTATGCCCTTATTCTGGCCGCCATTGGTTTGATTGAATCACTACTGACATTGACCCTGATTGACGAGATCACAGAAACTCGAGGTCACTCGAACAGAGAGTGTATTGGCCAGGGTGCCGCGAATATGACTTGTGGCGTTTTCGGCGCGATGGGTGGTTGTGCGATGATAGGTCAATCGATGATCAACATTAATTCTGGTGGTCGTAGTCGCCTGTCTGGTATCACAGCAGCAGTCCTGTTACTTGCATTTATCCTCTTTGCTGCCAGCCTGATTGAAATGATCCCGCTTGCGGCTTTGGTCGGCGTAATGTTTATGGTGGTACTGGGCACGTTTGAGTGGTCAAGTTTCCGTCTGATGAAGCGTATCCCTAAAAGTGATGCCTTTGTCATTGTGTTAGTGTCTGGCGTGACTGTGGTGACCGATTTAGCTATCGCTGTGTGTGTGGGTGTGATTGTGTCTGCACTTGTCTTTGCCTGGGAGCATGCCAAGCATATTTACACCAGCAATTACATTGATGAGCAGGGCTCAAAAGTGTATGAGCTACATGGTCCGCTGTTCTTTGGCTCTGTAAAGAACTTTGCTGAGCTATTTGATGTTGCTAACGATCCGGCTGATGTGATCATTGAATTTAAGCACAGTCGTGTTGCTGACCACAGTGCGATTGAAGCCATTGATGCATTGGCCGAAAAGTACACTAAGGCTGGCAAGAAGCTACACTTACGTCACTTAAGCCAGGATTGTCAGCAGTTACTGGCAAAAGCGGCAGATCTGGTAGAAGTGAATGTAATAGAAGATCCAAAATATAAAGTTGCGTCAGACAAATTGGCGTAATCTGATTTAAACAAGCCCCTTACGAGGGGCTTTTTCTTTTCTCAGTTGAGCTTTGCTCCGGTAAAAAACTAGCTTATTACATATTGCTACTGATGGCCTACATGTTTTCGGATAGACTCCGGTATCAAAAACCTTTATGACTGAGATGCTATTGGCCATTTTGCAGGAGTGAGTTTGTAAAACTCCTCTCGTAACAGTGAATATCTGTACTCATCTACCCAGCTGCCTTTGAAGTAGAGACTTTTTACATAATGGGCTTCACGTCGAAAATGCAGAGCCTCCAGCAACTTTTGAGCAGGTAAGTTGCGGGTATCAGTGAGTGCACTCACGCGGTGAATGTCGTATTTCGAAAACAAATGCGGCAGCAGGATTCGAAGTGCATGCCTGGCTACGCCTTTGTGCTGCGATTCAGGTGCCAGTGTAAAACCAATTTCAACCTGCTGTTGTGGTAAAAAGTGCAGTGCCAAGTCACCAAGTAGCTCACCAGAGACGCGCTTGACGATTGCAATCTGAAACCACAGTTCGGGCTCTGCGAAACGACTGTAGTCCATCGCCTTGAAAAGCGCTGTGGCATCTTTCAGCATATAGTTCTCATCCCAGCTCTGAAATCGTGCCACCTCAGGGTTAGCTCTGTACCGGGCAAACTCTTTGAGATCTGATTCTTCAAAAGGTCGAAGTAGTAGTGTATCACTAGCGCATAGCATATCCATATACGTCCCCTGGTTGCTTTTATTTTGAAACTTATAACCTATTTTGTGGCATCACCAATAATGCGGTGGCTCTGAAAACACGGCGAAGGCTCAGCACCGAAGGGTGTTATTGCACTACAGAGTCATTTGTTGTCTAGTGTTGAGGTATCTGACTTTGTCGTGCTTGACTGTGCCTGTATTTGCTTGCTCATTACTCGAGTAATGGTATCGAACAGCGCCTGCATATCAATTGGTTTTGCAACTAAATCATCGAATCCAAGTGACAAATAGCGGCTGACATCCTCAGGGAGCACATTGGCTGTGATGGCGATGAGCGGTTTACGGTAGTCGGTATTCTTCACTTGCTGGCAAACTTCTATGCCATCCATCACCGGCATTTGAATATCGACAAAGAAAAGATCGGGCTGTGCCTCAAAAAAGCAATCCATGGCCAGCTTGCCGTTATTGGCCAGGGTCAGGTTGGCGTGAGTCTTTTTCATCATGGCGGCAAATATTTGCTGATTGATCAGGTTATCCTCAGCCAGCAGGACATTGACACCGCGCAAGTCGGGTACTTTCGGCTGAGCTTGATTGGATAAGTGTTGTGCTGTCGGCTTGGTGCTTACCAGCGGCAAACTAACTGTAAACTGGCTACCTTCACCCGCAACACTACTAACAGTAACCTCACCCTGCATCAGCTCCACCAGCTGTTTAACAATCGCCAGTCCAAGCCCCGAGCCACCATATTTGCGCGTGGTTGAGCTATCAGCCTGCTGAAAATGCTTAAACAGGCTGGCGACCTGAGTCGCAGTCATGCCAATCCCGCTATCACTGACAGCGATAACAAGCTGGGTTTTGTCTCCCTGCACGCTCAATGTAACCTGGCCCTGCTCAGTAAATTTAATGGCATTAGACAGCAGGTTGCGCAGTATTTGTTTAAGCCGCAAGGGGTCGGCAAGTCTGACGGATAACTGTGGCTTTAAGTCAGTGACCAATTTTAATTCGACTTGTTTGTCGCGGGCCAGGTGCTGGTATTCCTGAATTACTTCTTGGCATAACTGTAAGATGTCAACCGCGAGCACTTCGAGCGTGAGCTTACCAGCCTCCATTTTCGAAAAGTCGAGTATATCATTCACCAAAGCAAGCAGGGTTTGAGAGGAGGTATAGCCTTGCTCTACCAGCGAGCTGTCTTCCTGGTCTTGGTTATGTTGTCTGAGCAGCTGGAACACTCCCAGAATGGCATTCATGGGCGTGCGGATCTCGTGGCTCATGGTGGCAAGAAACTGCGCTTTAGCCAGTTCAGACTGCTCGGCACGTACCTTTTCTTGCTTCAGTTGTGTTACCTGGGTATTAACGGTACTTACTAGCTCATTCAGCGTTTTTTGTAAGGTTTTTAGCTCTTCATACTCCAGGTTGGCATTATTTTGTTGATAATTACCCGACGTCAGCGACATACAGTATTGTTCAAGCTGCTTCATGGGGCTTGTTACCTTGCGGCTCACATAGGCCAGATACCAAAAGAGAATAATCAATACGCCCAGTGCCAGCAGGGCGCTTCTGATAATGGCATACAAGATCTCTCGCGTATAAGCGCTGTGCTGGTGCGACAGGGAGAGAGACAAGCTCAAGCCTTCATCCCCGCGTTCGTAAATCGGGTAGGTTGCATTGAGACCTTCCTCAAATGCGTTGCCCTCATCAAACCACAGTTGTTGATCTGAAAAGATGCGCAAAGATTCATAATCAGCTAGCTCAATGGCGAGCTGGCTGGTATCCAGCTCGAAAAATAGCACGCTGGTGTAGCGAAAAGGATCGATAAGAGAAGGCAGCGTTTGGCGCAGTGGCACGGCAATGAATAATGTCCCGCCATTTGTGTCGGTAACTCCCAGCTCCTGGTTGCTGATCAGTAGCTTGCGGACCATTAGCTCACGAGCATTGGCATTGGTCACAGCATTTGCATGCTCGATGATGGAGGGCGTGGCCCAGTGCAGGGTATAAAGCGGGTAGCCTTCGACAATATAAGGGGAGCCGTCGCTGATCATCACACTTTTTACCAAAGGGGATGTGTAGACCAGGTCGCGCATTTCTTTGAGCGCATATTGCGTATACAAAAGGTTGAGGGGGAGTTCCGCCAGGATCCGGTGGTCACTGTAATGAGCGACCTGAAAAGTAAACTCGGCGAGCCTGTTTTTGATATCTAACGACAAACTGGTAGCGCGTTGTGCAACCGTGTCTGCGGCAATTTTATTGGCTTGTGTCCAGGCACTGTAAGCAAAGTGAGCGAGGGCAATGGTCAGCAGGGCCAGAACCATTGCACCGACTTTAAGCTGTAATTCACTGACCAGGCTTTTTTTCTTGCTCATAACTTATCGACTTTTCAACAATGTGTTGCATAAAATGGGCGGCCTGATGTTCGTCCAGAACACCTGCAAGATGACGTGTAAGGCCCTTTAACATGGCCTCCCAGACAAAGGCCATTTGTGCTTCGTTGGGCATAGGCTGAGCGTATTCAAGGGTAGAAATGAGGGCCTCTACTTGCCTAATCCCTTGTATTTTTAGCATATCTAGCGCACGTTTATCGACTGGAAGCGCATTGATGGATGACCATAAATTGCTTTGCACTGGCAGCGATTGCAAAAACTCAGACAGTGTTCTGAGTTCGGCACTTTTGCTACCAGATAAGGCGTTGTCGGGAAACGCCATAACGTGAGACGAAAAGTAAGAGCGCATAGGCTCACCTCGCAAACTGGGTAGCTGCGCGACACCCAGTTTATCGCCAAAATGTTCAGAGAAGCGCTGAAACATCCAGGAGCCATTTATGGTATAGGCAACTTCACCGGATAAAAATTGATTTACGGTGCAGTCGTAGTCGCACTCCACATCCAGCCAGCTCTCGTCTTTAAGCGACTTATACCAGCGCAGGCCGTTTACCATCGCTGGTGTATCTAAGTTAGCGTTACCATCTATAATCAATGAGGTGCCGAAAGTACCCAAAAATGCTCTGTACCAGTACATCTCGTAATAGTTCCAGCTAATGTTAACACCCAGCTTTTGTTGCTGCGTACGAAGCTGCTGCCAGCTGTGAGCAGGCTCACTGACGAGTGCCCGGTTATAATAGAGCATCAAGTGGTTACCAAATACGATAGGCACTCCCAGTGTTGTGCCATTGGCTTTGATATTCTGGCGAACTTGATCTATCAAATGCGTTGAGAGCCAGTCGTCGGGTACTTCTGATAAATCAAGTGCCGTCAGCCCCATATAATCAGCTGGCACAATGATGCCATCGGGCAGGGCGTTATTGCTGGCCCTTAACAGGAGTTCGGATTTGAGCGAGTTGTTTTCGAATTCAACGACTTTGACGTTGATGCCCGTTTTTCTGGTGAACTGTGCAAACAGAGGTTTGAAATCATAGTTTTCAAGGCCAATGGCAATGGTCAGCGATTTTTGATCTGGCAGCCTGGCATACCCCAGGCTGCTACAAAAGAATAAGCCTGTTATCAACAAAAACAATAAAGTGGTGCATAACCTGCCGGGCATGACCTTCCTTAGAATGTGATTAGCTACCTAATTTATAGCAAAATATCAGGTCAGAGCAAACGGGTGATATGAAATCGTGCTTTAGCGCGACTTTTGCGCAAGGTGAAATAAGCAAGTTTATAGGCTGATGAATTGAGAACAACGAGCTAAGTTTAATGATGGTTAGAGAGTGGTGGTGCTCTGACCAGCTGAGCTAGGGTCTTACAGAAACATGAGATTGAACTTGCGGAATAAGTTGGTACGACCGAGTGGATTAGTGGTGTGAAATCGTGCTTTAGCGCGACTTTTACGCAAGGTGAAATGAGCAAGTTTATAGGCTGATGAATTGAGAACAACGAGCTAAGTTTAATAATGATTAGAGAGCTGTGGTGCTCTAATCAACTGAGCTGGGGTCTTTTTGGAATATGAGATTTAACTTATAAAGTGATTTGGTACGACCGAGTGGATTCGAACCACCGTCCATTGGACCGGGTCATAGAGAGCGGTGGTGCTCTAAACAACTGAGCTACGGTCGTATTGAGATATGAGTTTTAACTTATCAAATAAGTTGGTACGACCGAGTGGATTCGAACCACCGACCATTGGACCGGGTCATAGAGAGCGGTGGTGCTCTAACCAACTGAGCTACGGTCGTATTGAAATATGAGTTTTAACTTATCAAATAAGTTGGTACGACCGAGTGGATTCGAGCAACCGACCATTGGACCGGGTCATAGAGAGCGGTGGTGCTCTAACCAACTGATCTACGGTCTTTTTGGAATATGAAATTTAACTTATAAAGTGATTTGGTACGACCGAGTGGATTCGAACCACCGACCATTGGACCGGGTCATTGAGAGTGGTGGTGCTCTAATCAACTGAGCTGGGGTCTTTTTGGGATATGAGTTTTAACTTATTCAATAAGTTGGTACGACCGAGTGGATTCGAACCACCGACCATTGGACCGGGTCATAGAGAGCGGTGGTGCTCTAACCAACTGAGCTAGGGTCTTATTGGGATATGGGATTTAACTTATAAAATGATTTGGTACGACCGAGTGGATTCGAACCACCGACCCCCACCATGTCAAGGTGGTGCTCTAACCAACTGAGCTACGGTCGTACTGGGATATGAGTTTTAACTTATTCAATAAGTTGGTACGACCGAGTGGATTCGAACCACCGACCCCCACCATGTCAAGGTGGTGCTCTAACCAACTGAGCTACGGTCGTACTGAGATTTGAGTTTTAACTTATTAAATAAGTTGGTACGACCGAGTGGATTCGAACCACCGACCCCCACCATGTCAAGGTGGTGCTCTAACCAACTGAGCTACGGTCGTACAATGTTGAGCTGATATGACTGTTTTGTTGCATTAAGTCACTTGCCAACGGCCGCTAATATATAGCGAGCGTTCTGTGGGATCAAGTAAATTTGCTAAATTAATGTTTGTTTGCACTTTTTTCGTTCATACCGGTGCAACTTTACACACTTTGTAAAAGCGCTGCCACCACTGTGCATGCTGTCGGCTCGATGTTTTCAGTTCATCCATCAGCGCTTCAGCATGATTTGGGTAGGGAAGATAGGGTACAGCCGCCGAAATTTTTGCCATAGAGTCACTTAAATCCTGCAGCTGATTACTGAGTTGTGCCTGGTAAGGTTGCAATGTTGATATCGAAAACTTATTGAATATATTGTGCAATATCTCGGCTTTGCGCTTGTTTTTCCCCTCAGGACACACGGCTGTTTGTAGCTCGACTTGCGATAGCCATGCGGTTAACGCTTGGTTCCAGTCAATTTGCTTGCGTGCACTGGTCAGCAAAGTCTGAACATAGTGGTTGTTATTCAGTTTCTTGAGGGCGGGCGTGACGCGCTCCGGGTCAATTTTTTCTGGCGTTGACAGGTTGCTAGCGATGGATGCCAAGGTGGCCAGGCCTTCGTTGGCTTGAATTTCATTATCGGTGCCGCGCTTATCGATTTCGTCAAATGTCAGTCTGGTAAATTGAGTCAGCTCAGCCTCTGACGACAGCATAAAAGCGAAATACTGACTCAAAGCCGAGCGTTTGTGTGACGCTGCTTGCGCCAGGACCTGTTTGACTTCTGGGTCGCTGGTTCTGCTGTCCTCTACACATTGGTCTGCCAGCTGAATAAAGCGCAGCTGATATTTAAAGACCTCGCTGGGCACGGCCAACTTGCCAAGCTGGTTATTATGCATGGCAACGTCCTGTGCAAGTGCGCAGTGCCCAAGATTAGCAAGCTGTAAAACAGAGAGTTTAAAAGACGCTTGAGGCCTGGATGCTTTGAATGGCGCCAGGGGATCTGGCTTTTCAACTTTTAATGGAGACAAGTCCAGGACATGGGCCAGTCTGTTCGCGTATTCCTGATTGGTATCAGTGGCCACCGGTGTGCAGGCCGTCAATACCGCACTAAACAGGATCAGGACGTAACGTATCAAGGCGTTTCCTCACAAAATACAGTAGCAATATCGCAGCGCAGGTTAAGCCGACGATAATACCAACCCAAAATCCTCTAGCGCCCATGGCCGGTACGAGTAAATCCGTTTTTGCCAGCACAAAGCCAAGACTGAAGCCAATCAACCAGTAAGAGACAAACGTCACTATGGTGATAGGGCTGGTGTACTTTAACCCCCGCAATACGCCATTGGCGGCAACCTGCAAAGCGTCTGGCAATTGATAGATACAAGCCAGCACGATTATCCCCGAAGCGAGTACTGCAACCTCGGCGTTTTGAGTATATACCCAGGCAATTTCGTTGCGGATCACAAAAGTAAAGGTGGCGACTATAACTGAGACCACGACAGCACACACAAAGCTGGTATAGACCGAATTCACCAGTCGCGAGTAGTGCCCTTCACCGGATAAGGTGCCAATGCGTATCGCGATTGCCATGGACAGGCTCAGCGGCAACATAAACAGGATAGTCGTGACACTGGCGGCTATCTGGTGTCCGGACACCGCGATTGCCCCCAGGTCTGCAATAAACAGAGGAATACAGGCGAACAAGGTCACTTCAAAGAAAGTCGCAAGGCAAATGGGCAGACCCAGTTTAACTATCTGGAACTGAGTAGCAGCATGAGGGCGTGCAAACCCCTTAATTAACCAACGACCGTCCAGATATTTGTTGTAAAAGCTATAGATGAGCTGGGCGATGGCCATGACCCAAAACACCAGCGTCGTTGCCAGGCCACATCCCGCACTACCCAGGGCCGGCATGCCAAATTTGCCATAAATAAAGACATAGTTGGCAAAGACATTGACTGCTAGGCCGAGCAAACTAATGTACAAAGCGGCTTTGGTATTGCCAACGCCCTCAGTCACATTACGATAGACTGAAAACAACAAAAAGGCAGGCAGGCCCCATTTTACAAAATCAATATATTGCTGTGCCAGTGTTGTAATGCCACTGGCGGCACCGATCTGTGCAAATACCAAAGGCGTGAATGCACTGGCGATAAAGCCCAAAGAAGAGAGCAGCAGAGCCAGGTAAATACCTTGCTGGAAATAGGTCTTGATACCGTCACGTTGTTTGGCGCCGTCGCAGTAAGCAACCATACTGGTGATCGCAAGTAAAATCCCCTGCAATGAGAAAATCATCGGGTTCCAGGTACCGGTTGCAATTGACAGCGCAGCGAGGTCTTCGGCACTCACTTGTCCTGCCATCATAGTGTCGACAACCGACATAAGCACTAAGGTGATTTGGGCAAAAAAAACGGGGGTAGCAAGGCGTACCAGGCGCTTAGCTTCCCATAAAGCGAATTTCATACTGAGTCTGGTTCTCCTAAAACGTTAATCTTAAATAACTTCCTAAAAACTTACCACTTTTATCCGATGAAAGGGCTGTTTAATCTGATGACTGTTTGCGATACACTGCGCGCCACTATTTTCGAAAATCTGAGCGTTATGTTTACCGGAATTGTACAGACTCAAGCAACGGTGGTCAGTGCCGTTTTACGTGAAGGGATCATGAAACTGGTACTGTCGGTCGACAGCCATCATTTGGAAAAGTTAACTCATGGTGCCAGTATCGCAATCAATGGTTGTTGTCTGACCGTGACTGACTTTGAGGTCAGAGGGGCAGATGTCGTAGGTCAGGTGTCTTTTGACGTGATTGACGAAACACTTAAGTTGACCAATTTGAGTGCGTTACAGCAAGGTGATCGGGTCAACTTTGAACGCTCAGTTACCTTTGGCACAGAGCTGGGCGGGCACATCGTATCCGGGCATATACATTGCCTGGCTACGATCTTGGCCTTTATTCGCGAAGCCGACAATTGCCGAATTAAGCTTGCAATACCAGAACAGTGGAAAAAGTACATCCTGTACAAAGGCTTTATCAGTGTCAACGGTGCGAGTCTAACGGTAGGCAAACTTGAAGAAGATGGCTTCTGGTTGCATCTCATCCCGGAAACGCTGGCCCTGACCAATATTGGTTTAGCCCATGTTGGAGAGGTATTTAACATTGAGGTTGACCAGCAAACCTACACGACAGTGAACACCGTAGAGCACTATCTGCGTAAAAACCGAGGCAATTTCTCGTTGTAAGACAGGCACACTCAGTGCCTGTTAAAACACTTGCTCGTCGTCTGAATCTACCCTCAATTCAAGTTTATTAATTGCGTAGTCAATGTGCATATTCAAGTGGATTGGATTGCAACAGGCTGCGCAATCTTCGTAGTAATCCTGATCGCCCTCGCTGGCGTCCAGACTAACAAAGATATGGTGACCGCAATGCGGACAACTGATACGTTGGTCATACAGCTGCTTCATGAGTTTACTCCAACGAGTTTTCCATTTTTCGCATTAATAACTATAGCAGCATTGCGGATTATTACAGTAAAGTTGCACTTATTTGTACAGAGTTTCAATGTGGCTGGCGGCTTGTTTCAGGTAATCTCCTGCAAACATATTGGCATGGCACAGCAGCGGGTATAATTGATAAATACGACGGCGTTCTGCGTACCCATCCAGGCGCGGATAAATGCTGTCGTAGCCTTCATAAAACGCGTGGGGCAAGGGGGCAAAGAGCTCACTGGATGCCAGGTCGACCTCTCTGTCACCATAGTAGCAAGAAGGGCAAAACAAACAGGGCTTGCCCTGTGCAAAGGCGATATTGCCGCGCCAGAAGTGACCATGCAGTAAAGAAGGGGCCACCTGATGTGGCAACATGGGTTTGATATGCTCAACAAATTGGTCAATATCGACCAGCTTAATGCCTTTTTCGGCTAACAGCTGGAGTTGCCAGGCGATGCGCTCCTCTGCAAAGAATACTTCCCACTTTTTGTGCCACTGGTTGGGTTGTGCCAAATCAAAAAAGTAGTTGTCTTCTTCCAGGCCATACATTTGTTGTTCATGGCGTGCGTGTAACTTGGCCAGGGTGGTGCCGCAGCTAAACCAGTCTTCTAGCTCTCCTGATGTTTCCAGCCACTCTAGTACTAAAAAGCAAAACTCGATACTGGAGCCAATTGTGATGGTGTCAGCGACCAGAAAGTCACTGTCGCGGATCAGGGTGTCGTGGTTACGGGCTTCGCATTCAAAGCGCTCGAGTGCCTGGACATGATCGACTTTAACCAGATAGCTGTGATGATCATTCTCGATTTTAAATAAACGCGCATGCGCGTTGCAGGGCAATTGCGTTTTTCGGGTGTACTCGAAGTGTTCATGGATTGCATCACTGATATACTGGTTTACAAGATTCCACATAGTAGCGCCATGGTTAAGTACCACACATATCCTAAACTATGATCGATTTTTGCTATAACACAAATACTTGTAGAGAGATTTAAATTCACTACAATATGCGGCCGAACAAAATACTCAGATCAAAAGAGGCACTGATGAGTAAAAGTTTAGCGACGAATATCCTGGCCGCTGCAGTTGTGCTGCTCGGCTGGTTGTTAGATCTTGACGTGTTGTTGACTATGGGCTTATTTGCCTTGTCCGGGGCCGTGACCAATTGGCTCGCAATTCATATGTTGTTCGAAAAAGTACCGGGCCTGTATGGTTCGGGTGTGATCACCATCAAATTCAAAGAGTTCAAGTCGGCCATTCGTAAGTTGATACTCGAAGAATTTTTTAATGACGACAAGCTACGCAGCTTTGCCAAAAAAAATGAAATCCAGCTGGACCTCAAACCTGTGATCACACAGACGGACTTGTCACCTGCGTTCAATAAGCTGGTGCAGGTGATTGAGGCTTCTCAGTTCGGCGCCATCTTGGCCATGGTAGGCGGAAAAGAAGCGATTGAACCGATGAAAGACAGCTTTACCGATAAGATGAAGGAAGCGCTGTTTGAGATCAGTGAAGGTCCGGAGTTTCAGCAACAACTATCGGGATTACTGAGCAGTGGTCAGTCGGTTGATGCGGTGAAAGTGGCCATTGAACACGCCGTAGAAGAGCGCCTGGAAGAGTTAACGCCGGCGATGGTCAAGAGCATCATTCAGGACATGATCCATACTCATCTTGGTTGGCTGGTCGTTTGGGGTGGTGTCTTTGGTGGTTTGTTTGGCCTGATCGCGGCTTTGATATAACCTAGTTGCGCGACAATTGGCGCATCGTGACGGGCGTTAGAAGTCAGTCACAATGCGCTGTATGTATTTCGCACACTTATCTTGAACCCGAAACAACGACCGCCTGTTTACTGTCAGTCATTGCAATATCTCGGATAGAAGTGTCTGTGGTAAAGTCGATTTTCAGCAAGCGCGCCGTTTTATGCAGCGCAAACTTTTTGGCAAACTGAGGCACTGTCATATCGTTACAGACGAGTTTGTCGGCAACAATGGCTCTGCTGATGCGATGGTCTTGTAGCTCTTTAATTAGTGTGAGGCGGTGGTTGGTCCCAACTGCGACACACAGTTGAGTCGCAACACTGTTATCTGCTGCTACAAATTCAACATTTCCGGCAGTGGCAGACAAGCTGGTGGCCAGAAGTAGTGGGGAAAGCAATAAAGTCGCGGCAAGTTTCATGATTTTCTCCAGATTTATACAAAGCTCACAACAAGTATTAATGCGAACGGTGCAAAATGCTGTAACCATGAAATAACCGAATGTAAGTAACTATGTCTGCTGCAAAAACCTCAAGTAACAAGCTGATTTTAATGATATAGTTGTGTCTGACGTAAGCTCAAGCTGGGCTTTTCCTGGGCAATTATTTTTCGATTAACTATTTTTCTTTGTTTTATTATAGCGATGTTTTCGTTTGATTGAGCTCAGATTAATACCTGTGTCAAAAGTATGTCTATGCTTCTGTAAGTGTGTCTGGTCGTGGCATGCACCACAGTTGCCAGCCAAACTCTGGTGGTAACTGATGCGACACCTGGTTGTATGTCATTGAGAAAAAAGCTTAGCTATGAGATGTGCTTAAGCTCAATACGTATGGGGCTGGTTGGGCCAGTGAGCAGAAAAATCAGAAGTGTTTCTCTCGCCTGAAGAAAACTCGAAATGTGCAGGTGACCGAGCTATATTGTGAACTGTCGAAACTCAGTTGCAATTTTACGTCAATTGTTAGCCAATAGACTGCGGGATGATCACTCACGCAGAACAATAAGAGAAAAATGATGCAAAAATTCAAGCCAACGGCGATTGTACTTGCATTAAGTACAGTTCTTTTAGGGTGCCAGGACAAAGGCCCTCAGAAAGAAAAAGTCACCATTGAAAAAAATCCATATCCAAGTACCTATCAGCCTCACAGCAAAGGCTCTACTCTAATCACTAATGCGACTGTACTGACAGGTACAGGTGAATTACTTGAAGACACAGATGTACTGCTAAAAGAAGGTAAAATCAGCCAGGTTGGTAAAGATCTGTCTGTACAAGCTGATGTCACCATTGATGCACAAGGCAAGTGGGTAACCCCCGGGATCATTGACGTACACTCACATCTTGGCGCCTACCCAAGTCCGTCAGTCGAGTCTCATGCCGATGGTAACGAAATTACCAAGCCCAATACGGCACAAGTTTGGGTAGAGCACTCAGTATGGCCGCAAGATCCGGGCTTTAACCGAGCGCGTGAAGGCGGGATCACTACATTACAGATTTTGCCAGGCTCTGCTAATTTGTTTGGCGGCCGCAGCGTCACGCTGAAAAACGTGCCGTCGCCAACTATGCAGGGCATGAAGTTTCCGGATGCGCCTTATGGTCTGAAAATGGCTTGTGGTGAAAACCCGAAACGTGTCTATGGTGGTAAAGGGGTAGCGCCATATACCCGCATGGGTAACATGGCTGGATATCGTGCTGCCTGGGCAGAAGCAACTGAATATAAGCAGGCCTGGGAACAATACGAGGCGGCCTATGCTGCGGGGTTGAATCCGGATGCGCCAAAGCGTGATATTCGTATGGATACGCTTCGCGGTGTACTTGACGGTGAAATTTTAATCCACAACCACTGCTATAAAGCCGAAGAAATGGCGATGATGATTGACCTTTCTAAAGAGTTTAATTATCACGCGGGTACCTTCCACCATGGTATTGAAGCGTACAAAGTCGCTGATTTACTTGCTGAAAATGGCAACTGTGCAGCATTGTGGCCGGACTGGTGGGGCTTCAAAATGGAAGCGTACGACATGGTGCCAGAAAATGTGGCAATCGTAGATGCAGTTAAGAATTCCTGTGCTGTTGTTCACTCCGATTCAGACACCACGATTCAGCGTCTGAACCATGAAGCGGCCAAAATCATGAATACCGCGAACCAGGCTGGGTTCTCACTGAAAGAGCAAGATGCTATTAAGTGGATCACATACAATGCCGCTAAATCTCTTGGTATTGAAGACAAAACCGGTTCGGTAAAACAAGGCAAGCAAGCGGATATTGTTATCTGGGATCGCAACCCATTTAGCGTTTATTCCAAAGCTGAAACCGTGTATATAGACGGAGCCAAGGTATATGACCGCTTTGATGAGAAGTATCAAGCGGTGAGTGATTTTATGCTGGGTCAGCGCTAAGGAGTAAATGATGAATAAGTTTAAGGTTTCTTTATTGACCAGCGCATTGTTGGCTTCTTCTGCCGCTTTTGCTCAGATAACAGCAATCACCAATGCCAAGGTTCACACATTGACTGACGCGGGTACCCTGGAAGGGGCAACTGTGGTTATTGAAGATGGCACCATCAGTGCAATCAACCCAGCGAATGTGAGCGCAGATATTACGATTGATGCACAGGGCAGAGTGTTGACACCAGGCTTTATTGGCTCAATGAACCAGCTGGGACTGGTTGAAGTGAGCGCTGTCGCTGGCTCCAGAGATGCTGGTGATGATAAGGCAGACGTTGACTTTGATGCCAGCCCGGCATTCAATCCACGCTCTTCGCTTATTCCTTATGGCCGCAAAGGGGGTATTACGCAGAATGTGGTCGTGCCTCATGGTGGCAAAAGCATTTTTGAAGGTCTGGCATTTGTTGTCGACTTATCGGGTGAATTTAACAGTGTTCTGAAAACGCACACCGCTTTAGTGGTAGATATGGATGCAAGCGGCAGTGGCTCGCGGGCAATGAAGTATAAAACCCTGACTGAAAAGCTGGAAGGTCAGCAGCAAAAGCTGTCTGAAAAAGCCAAAAAAGACGCTAAAGAGGCGGCCAAAAAGCCAAGCCAGGAAGAGCAAGTGCTGACGGCAGTCTTAAAAGGCGAAATGCCAGTGGTTGTTGAAGTGGAGCGCGCATCAGACATTCTTGAGGTTCTGAAAGTAAAAGAGCAGTTTGGCCTTAACCTGGTCCTGTGGGGCGTGAACGATGCCGTGCTGGTTAAAGAGCAAATTGCCAAAGCCAATGTCCCGGTTGTGATCAGTGCCGTTTCTAATCTGCCAACCAGCTTCAGCTCATTACACGCTGATCTGACCAACGCCGGTGAGCTAGAACGCGCAGGCGTCAAAGTCCTGTTGTCTGGATTTGCTTTTGAAGGTGCGCACAACCTGTATCAATTGCGCTTTGATGCTGGTATTGCTGTTGCCCATGGCATGAGTTATGACGGCGCACTAAAGGCCGTCAGCAGCAATATTGCGGACGTGTTTGGTTTAGATGGCGGTAAAATCGCCGCTGGCCAACGTGCCGATCTGGTACTGTGGAGCGCTGATCCGTTCGAGTTTAACACCACCTTAGATAAGCTCTGGATCAACGGTGAAGAGGTGAGTACAGAGTCGCGTCACGATAAACTCAGAGAACGCTATACCACTGATTCTGATATGCCGCGTGCATACACCAAATAATCATGGTATTCAAAAGGCCCGCAAGGGCCTTTTTTGTTAACAAAGAAACGCGTTTTGACCTCGCCCATTTGCGTTTAACCGTTAGAAAAGTAAGACCGCTGGTGCTGTTGAATAGCCTTGCCATAGGATATAATTTGGCTAAGTCTTAAGAGGTTATAAACGTTTGAAGTGGCAAGCTCTGGTCGATAATCGACAGCGATTTTTTTGGGTTTTACAAATTGCAGGCTGGATTGGCTATGCATTAGTAAACTACATAGGGTCAAAAGTATTCGAAATGCGCGATATTTACGTTTTCGTGATCGTGCTCAACGCCTATGCCGGTTGTCTGATGACAGTCCCTCTGCGTTACCTTTATCGAAAAGTTTGGAATGCCAAGCCCTTATTACTTATTTTTGTGGTCTTTAGTGCCTCTTACCTGACCGGCACGCTATGGTCGGTTGTGCAAAAGTTCAATATGTGGGAGATCTACCGCCATGGCTACCGGCCAGAGGAGTGGTATTATTACCTACAGCAAGGTCTGGACTCTGTGTACATCATTTTGTGCTGGAGTGGTCTGTATTTCGGCATTAAGTACTATCAGTTGCTGCAAAGTGAGCGGCAAAAGGCCCTGAAAGCCAATACCATGGCCCACGAAGCGCAATTAAAGATGCTGCGTTATCAACTTAACCCCCATTTTCTTTTCAATACGCTCAATGCGATCTCGACCTTAATCCTGGTTGAAGAAAACAAAGACGCCAATCAGATGGTCTCCAGGTTGAGTGACTTCTTACGTTACACACTAAACACAGATCCAATCAAAAAAGTACCGCTGGAGCAGGAGTTACATGCACTCAAGCTGTATCTGAATATCGAAAAGGTCCGGTTTGATGAACGCCTGGAAGTGGTGTTCGATATCACAGACGAAGCGCAACAGGCATTGGTGCCCAGTTTGATTTTGCAACCTTTAATCGAAAACTCAATCAAGTATGCTATTGCACACATGGCCAGCGGTGGCAAAATTGAGATAAGAGCCCAGGTTTTTGCCAATGAGCTATTGTTAGAAGTGGGCGATAACGGGCCGGGCGCAACGATAGAAAATGGCCAGTTAAGTGACGTGCAGGGCGTTGGGATTGCCAACACTCAGGACAGATTGAAAACGCTATACGAAAACAACTATTCATTTGTGCTTGCGCACAATACACCTTCTGGATTGAAGGTGAATATACGAGTTCCTTTTGAAAAGGCTGAGAAGTAAAGTAATGAGCAAAATCAGAACGCTAATAGTAGATGATGAGTCCCTTGCCAGAAAAGGCCTGGCGGTGCGCTTAAAGCAAATAGAAGACATAGACGTTATCGAGTTGTGTAGCTCTGGAGAGCAGGCACTTGAGCTGTGCACCAATCAGCAAATAGATTTGGTATTTTTAGATATTCAAATGCCAACCATGAATGGCTTTGAAGTGGCCAGAGCACTCAGTGAAAGTGTTAAGCCGCTGCCAGCCATCGTGTTTGTCACTGCTTTTGATCATTATGCAGTAAAAGCCTTTGAAATTCATGCTTTAGATTACATCCTAAAGCCCGTAGATGACAACAGACTAAAACAGGCGGTTGAAAAAGTGCATAGCTATTTGAAAACACAACAAGACAATGCTCATAAGAAAAAGCTCGCCAGCTTCGTTGCCGGTATCACAGGCAATAACTGCGAAGAAATTCTGCGTAAACTGGCCACCGGCGATACCATTGAAGATAAAAAGTATCCTGAATCAATCGCGGTAAAAGAGCAGGGCGAAATCATTCGCGTTTCAGCTGCCTCAATCCAGTGGATCGACGCTGCCGGAGACTATATGTGTTTGCACTGTTCTGATGGGCAAACGCATATTCTGCGCAAGACAATGAAAGAACTAGAGCAGGAATTGGACCCTAAACTGTTTGTCCGTGTCCATCGCTCGGCCATAGTGAATACCAAGCAGATCAGCAAGCTGGTGACGCAAAGCAGTGGTGAGTATTTGCTGGTGCTTGAAAATGGCCAGGAGCTGAAAGTAAGCCGAAGTTATCGCGACAAAGTGAAAGCGGCATTGGCAAGTTAAGCCAATTCATTGACGATACGTTAATGAGGAAGGATTTTCCGGGCAGCGACGCCACCCGGACTTGTGCTATTAAACGGTGACAATTTTCATTGTATTGGTTGCACCAATGGTTTCCATTGCGTCACCGTGAGTCAGGATCACCGTATCGCCTTGTTCCAGCGCACCTGTTTCGACCAGAGTATTTAGCGCATCGCGAACGGTGGATTCTGCACTACATTCAGTCGAGTCAAAATAAACCGGATAAACGCCCCGATAAAGCGCCGTCTGGCCCAATGTTCTGGCATGTCGTGAAAGAGAGTAGATAGGCAAGCCAGAGCTAATTCTCGACATCAGCTTAGCTGTGTTCCCCGACTCCGTCAGTGCCACGATGGCTTTGACTGAAGTAAGGTGGTTGGCCGCATACATAGCCGACAACGCCAGCGTCTCTGAGGTGTCGGTAAACATGCTGTCCAGGCGATGTTTTGAGATATGGGTTTGTGGCTGAGACTCAGCGCCAAGACAAACACGCGCCATGGTGGCGACCGTTTCTTCCGGATAATCCCCTGCAGCCGTCTCTGCTGATAGCATAACCGCATCTGTGCCATCCAGTACGGCGTTGGCTACGTCCATCACTTCAGCGCGGGTTGGCATTGGGTTATCTATCATTGATTCCATCATTTGCGTCGCTGTGATCACAGTTCGGTTCAGTGAGCGCGCGCGGCTGATGATTTGTTTTTGCTTACCGACTAATGCGGCATCGCCAATTTCAACACCCAGGTCGCCACGGGCTACCATAACCGCATCAGAGGCCAGTACGATGTCGTCAATCGCTTCGATTGACTCTACGGCTTCTGCACGTTCAATTTTAGCCAGTAACTGTGCGTCTGAGCCCGCCTGTACGGCAAGCCCTCGCACGTAGCGCATATCTTCTCCACTGCGCGGGAAAGAGACTGCAATGTAATCAACGCCAATTTCTGTTGCTGTCAGTAAATCTTCTTTGTCTTTGTCGGTAAATGCCGGGGCAGTCAGACCGCCACCTAGCCGGTTGATCCCTTTATTGTTCGACAGAATACCACCTACAGTCACAGTACAGTGCACTTTATTACCTGCAACGTTATCTACTGTCAGCTGGATCAAACCGTCGTTCAGTAGTAATAAATCGCCTGGCTTAACGTCGTTTGGTAATTCTTTATAATCAATACCAACAGATTCAATGGTGCCCTGACCCTTATCGAGATCGGCATCCAGTGTAAATTTGGCGCCGACAGCCAGGTCTACTTTGCCATCTTTGAAAGTTGAAACGCGAATTTTAGGGCCCTGTAAATCAGCCAGAATCGCGACATGTTTATTTAATTTTTTAGCGATCTCTCTCACAGCCTCTGCGCGATCTTTGTGATCCTGCGCTACACCATGGGAAAAGTTCAAACGGACAACGTTTGCACCTGCGCGAATGATTTTTTCTAAGTTATTATCTCTATCTGTAGCTGGCCCTAACGTTGCTACGATTTTTGTGCGTCTAAGCATCAGGTTCTCCTGTTGACTTGTCTCGGTGACTTGATCCAGATAACTTGCTGGGTTTTAAGAAAGAAATATCTTATAGCCCTTTTTAACATGCAAATTAAATTATATCATCTATATGAACTGATTATGACACCGGTGTCAGGTGTCGTCAATCACGACTTTTTGTCAGTGAGATGCCACACTTATCTAAAATTGTTTGATTTACAACCAGATAAGCGGGATCAGCCAGGTAAGCTGAGCGCTTTATATCCCACACAGCTGGGGTATAATGACGGGCGTTACCGATAGATTATAGAATTTGTTACCGAGGAGGAAACTTAATGCAAGTTGCATTAGTTGGTTTGGGTGTGATGGGGAAAAACCTCGCGCTAAATTTGATAGAACAGGGCATGACATTAGTTGCCTATGATAAAAACCCGGATGCGGGCGCAGAGCTGTTGAGTTGTGCGCAGTCATTGGGCATTGCCGAGCGCCTTCACATAGTTTCCGATCTTGCTGACATGGTGAAAAGATTAGATACGCCAAGATCTGTGTTACTTTTAGTTCCGGCTGGTGAGCTGGTAGATAAAGTGTGTCACGACTTAATCGAAGCCGGCGTAGAAAAGGGCGATATCATTGTTGATTGTGGTAACAGTAACTACAAAGACGGAATTGCACGCAAACTGAAGTACCAGAACAAATTCGAATTCGCCACAATGGGCATATCAGGCGGAGCAGAAGGCGCCAGACATGGGCCTGCCATGATGGCCAGTGGCTCAGAAGGTGGCTGGGAGCGCTTAATCCCTTGGTTTGAAAAAGTTGCCGCAACGCATAATGGCGAATCTTGCTTCGCGCGCGTTGGCCAGTCTGCCAGCGGACATTTTGTTAAGATGGTGCATAACGGGATTGAATATGCGCTGATGCAACTTATCGCAGAAATGTACCAGTTGTTGCGTATTGGCACAGGGCGCACACCTGCACAGGTTGCTGAGGTATTCAAAAGCTGGTCAGAGGGGCCGCTTAACAGCTATCTGTTGGCGATATCCAGCCATATCCTCAGCCTGGAAACTGACAACAGCGAAGCTGTGGTTGATCTTATTGATAATAAGGTCGGCGCTAAAGGAACCGGTCTGTGGACGGCGCAAAACGCCCTTGAGCTCGGTATTGCCGTACCGTCTTTGGTGGCTGCCGTGCAAGCCAGACATCTGACCAACACCATAGACACGCCTGCTGCGAAAGAGATGACCTATGCGCAGCGTGCCACCAACAGTGTCGACTTAGACCTGGAAGAGCTGAAAGATGCGTTCTATTTTGCCAGCCTGCTTTGCTATCGCCAGGGCCTGGCATTGATAAAAGGGGCATCCAGGTCGCATCAGTGGAAAGTTGACCTTGATAAAACGCTTCAGACATGGCGCGCAGGATGTATCATCAGAGCCGATTACCTGGATGATATTGCCAAGGGCGTTGAGTTTTTAGATACCCTGGAAGGCCCGGCGAACGCATTGCGTAAAATTGCAGGCCAGGCCATCCAAAGCGGACTGGCATTCCCTGTACTCACGTCAACACAAACCTACATCGCAACGCTGAGTACGCCGAGCAATGGCCATTTAGTGCAGGCGCAACGTGACTATTTTGGCGAACATGGTATCAAGACACACAGTGGCGAGTCGTGCCACCTGACTGACCTTACGCACATTGATGCGAAAGTCAGATAATCTCTGAGTTACAACAAAAAAGCCCGGTGCATAAGCCCGGGCTTTTTTTGGTAAAGAGAAAGACTAACGTGTTAGCTCACCACGTAGATTATCCTGCATCAGATGGCGCACAGTTTCTAATTCCAGGCCCTGACTGAATAGGTAGTGTAACTTAGTTAAACAGGCTTCCAGCGTCATATCGTAGCCGCTGATCACGCCGCAGTTCAGTAAGGCGTTTCCGGTTGCATAGCCACCCATATTCACCTGGCCCTGAATGCATTGGGTTAAGTTGACAATGACCACGCCTCTATCTGAGGCAGCCTTAAGCGCGCTTAGTATATCCTCCTGTTGCGGGGCATTACCGACACCAAAGCTGAGCAGAATAAGCGCTTTGATATCGCTTTGTAATACATTCGCTACCATAGCGCTGCTGATCCCCGGATACAGGTGCAGCACAGCGATAGGCTGTGAGGCGATTGGTGTAACGCGCAGCGCCTGATCAACGTATGGGCTTAGCTGGCCCTCAAGCAATTGAATATTAATGCCTGCCTGGGCCAAAGGGGCCATGTTGGGCGAGGCAAAGGCGTCAAACCCGTCGGCGTGTGCTTTGATGGCCCTGTTACCTCGGAATAACTTGTTATTGAAAAACAGGCTGACCTCAGCAATGGGGTAATTTGCAGCAAGATACATCGCATTAAGCAAATTAACCTGGCCATCTGAGCGCAGCTGAGACAAAGGAATTTGTGAGCCGGTAATGATCACGGGTTTGGTCAGGTTCTCGAACATAAAAGAAAGTGCCGATGCCGTGTAGGCCATGGTATCCGTGCCATGAAGTACAACAAATCCGTCGTATTCTTCGTATTTGCTTTTTATATCATCGGCTATCAGCTGCCAGTGCTGTGGCGACATATCAGACGAATCAATCAGCGGGCAGTATTCATGAATGTCGAACAGCGGCATTTCTTCGCGGGTAAATTCAGCGTTACTTTTGACCGTTTCTGTCAAATAACCCGCGACGGGCACATACCCCCGGCTGGATTGTTTCATACCAATTGTGCCGCCTGTGTAGGCGATATAGATTTTTTTTCTTTTCATTCTGCTACCTAAAAAAAGCCCGGATCCTGGTCCGGGCTAATTATATCAACTGCAGCATCACAATGCAGTCAAATCAGTGAGACATTATTCACCCACAACGCAGGTGGTACACAGCGTATAGATGTTGTTGGGGTCGTTAAACTGGGTGATCATCGCAGCGCTCTGTTGCACCTGCTGGAAAAGCTGGTTGAGTCCCGCATGAGCAACCGAGTTCAGTGGCTCTTTTGGTTCATCAGCAACTGCCAGCAATGATTGCATGGTCGCTGAGCCGAAGATATCCTGGATCAGTTGCTCTTTTTCCGACAGCGTTTGTTCAACAGTGTAGACTTCGTAATGCTCAAGGTTTGCCATTTTAGCGGCGGCCTCAATAGCCTGCTGCTTGGTACCTAGCTCATCGATGAGGCCGAATTCATGTGCCTGAGTGGCAAGCCATACACGCCCTTGTGCAACATTATCGACGTCGGATGGTGCCAGGTTACGGGAGTCCGCAATCACAGATATAAATTTCTGATAGGCATCTTCAACACCCATTTGCAATACATGAGCAAATTTAGGGTCCAGACCGCGGGACAAAGAGGAGGACTTCAGCTCAGTGGTTGCGACACCATCTGAATATACCCCCAGTTCTTTGAGTGAGTTTTCAAATGTCAAAATGGTACCAAATACACCGATTGAGCCGGTAATCGTGCTGGGCGATGCCCAAATCTCATTGGCTGATGCAGCAATCCAATAACCACCGGAAGCCGCCACAGAGCCCATAGACGCAATCACAGGTTTACCTACGGCTTTAATGGCCAACACTTCGTTACGAATGACCTCAGAAGCAAACATACTGCCACCGCCGGAATCAATTCGTAACACTACGGCCTTAACCTTGTCGTCAAGTCGGGCTTTACGTAACAGCGCCGCGGTAGAGTCACCACCTATCATGCCCGCCTTGCGCTTGCCATCTACTATGGTGCCTTTGGCAACCACAACGGCTACTTTTTCGACAAAGGGGTTAGGGCCAAAATCGAGCGCGTTAATTGTGGCATAATAATCTTCAAAGGCGATTTGCTTATAGCGCTTTCCTTCATCCTGAGTGCCAACAAGATCAATCATTTTTTGGTTGAACTCTTGATCGGTTGCAAGCGTATCGACCCAGCCATATTTAATAGCAAACTGCCCGGAATCGCCCGTGACTGAGGCCATTTTTTCCACATATTGCGTTAGCGTTTCGTCAAAGTTTGTTAGCTCAAAACCGCGCTTACTCGCGACATCTTGTTTGTACTGCGTCCATAGCGCGTCTAGCCATAGTTGGTTTGCTTCTTTAGCGGCAGGGGACATGTCATTGCGGATAAACGGCTCGACTGCTGATTTGTAGGTGCCAACACGGAAAATGTGCTGAGTGACCTTGAGCTTTTCCAGTGCATCCTTAAAGTACATAGGGTAAGAGCCGTAGCCACTGATATTGATACCGCCATAAGGATGCATTGAGATTTCATCGGCGTGGGCTGCCAGGTAGTACTGAGACTGGCTGAAGTAAGGGCTGTGGGCGAAGACCTTTTTATCTGCCTCTTTAAAAGACTCAATCGCACCTGCTACGTCCCGCAGCTTATCCAGGTGGGCATAGTGCATATGCCGTAAATCTAAATACAGGGCCTTAATGCGGGGATCCCGTGCTGCGGTATTGATGGTATTGACGACATCGTCAACCAGCATTTCTTTGGGTAAGTCTTGCTTGCCAAACACATCACCCATTGCTGCATCAATCGGGTCAACATAGGTAAGTTGCTCAACCAATTTGCCTGACAGGTTCAATCGCAATATGCTGTCCTGTGCGACCTGGGGCTGCTCTTCCGCTGAAAAAATACCGATCGCTGCTGCGATAATCAAAAAGAAGAACAAAATGTTCAGCACCAGGCGACGAGAAAAGTTTAACGCGTGCCAGATACCGAGAAAAAATTTACCGATCAATTTCAAAGCCGTACCTCTGAATGTCTTAGTGGAATGTACTCATTCTTAATCATAACTTAGTTGCCTCTGCGCTGTTAGAACAAAAACGTAACTAAGTATTTTTATGGCGACGATGGGGTAAAAATCAATCACTTTTCTATCATTGGTGGGGCTTTTACAGAAATTAGTCGCGGTTTTTGCTTGCGAAAAAATATAAAATCGTTAATGTTCACAGGTAAGACCAGTTACATTGGGGCACGCAATGTTAGAACAAAAATTACAATTGAAGAATACAGATTTGCGAAATCGCTTGGTCATGGGCTCGATGCACACAGGCCTGGAAGAGGGATGGCATAACAGGAAGCGGCTTAAGGCCTTTTATGAAGAGCGCGCAAAGGGTGGTGTAGGGTTGATCATCACCGGGGGTTACAGCCCGAATTTGCGGGGTAAGCTGACGCCTATTTCCTCCTCATTCAACAGCCGCTATGACATCATCAAGCACCGCGCCTACACGGATGCGGTTCACGCACACGGTGGTAAAATCTGTCTTCAGTTACTTCATGCCGGGCGTTATGCCTATCATCCATTTAATGTCGCACCCAGCGAGATTAAGGCTCCGATCAACCCATACACGCCAAAATCTATGTCGTTGAGCATGATCCGTAATACCGTCAAAGACTTTGCCAAGTCTGCCCGAATGGCAGAAAAAGCAGGGTACGATGGGGTTGAAATCATGGGCTCAGAGGGCTATTTGATCAACGAGTTTATGGCTGAGCATACGAATAAACGTCAGGACTTATACGGTGGCACGCTGGAAAATCGAATGCGTTTAGCTGTCGAGATAGTCCGCGCGGTGCGGGAAAAAGTTTCGGCTAAATTCATCATCGTATTTCGTTTGTCTGTAATGGATTTGATCCCCAATGGGTCAACTGCCGAAGAAGTCACAGCGCAGGCCAAAGCACTGGAAGAAGCCGGCGTCGACATTCTTAACACTGGCATAGGCTGGCATGAGGCACGTGTGCCAACGATTGCCAGCATGGTACCTGCCGGCGCGTTTCGTGAGGCATCAAAACGCCTGAAGGACGTCGTAGATATCCCGGTTGTTGCAGTTAACCGCATCAATACGCCTGATCTTGCCAATGATATTCTCAATCAGGGTGAGGCTGACCTTATTTCCATGGCGCGTCCTTTACTCGCCGATCCTGAGTTTTTCAACAAGTATGCACAAAACCAGAGCGAGCAAATTAATATTTGTATCGGGTGTAACCAGGGCTGTCTGGACCATGTGTTTAAAGGCAAGCGAGCAACTTGTCTGGTAAACCCTCAGGCAGGTTTCGAGCTGGATTATCCACTGACGCGCACCAACAGTCCTAAGCAGGTGCTGGTTGTGGGCGCCGGTCCCGCAGGTCTGTCTGCCAGCTGCTATCTGGCAAAGAAAGGGCACAAAGTTACACTGATTGATAAGAACGAACATGCTGGTGGTCAGTTCAACTTGGCAATGCGCATACCTGGTAAAGAAGACTTTAAATACACCCTAAATTACTTTCTGAAGGAAGTGGCACGTTTGGGCGTGACCATGAAGCTTGGTTGCGAGTATGAGCCGTCTATGGCTCAGTCTTATGATGATATTGTCTTCGCGACGGGTGTGAGCCCCAGACAGTCCAGAATTACTTGCAGCGATGGCAAACGTGTTTTTGCTTACGATGAAGTGATCCGCAAAGAAGTTGAACTGGGAGACAAAATCGCTATTCTGGGTGCCGGTGGTATTGGCTTCGACATGGTTGCTTTTCTCGCCGAGCAGGCTGATCAGAGTATTGATGAGTTCAAAGCACAGTGGGGAATTGAGTGTCAGCCATCAGACACTGCAACGGGGAAAAAACTTTACATGCTTAAACGCAGTGAAGGGCGCTTTGGCAGTAACCTGGGTAAGACAACAGGCTGGATCCACCGTGCAGTTGCAAAGCATCATAACGTTGAGCAGATAGCCGAGTGTGAATATATTTCATTCGACAGCAAAGGCTTGCTGATTAAGCAAGGGGAGAAAGAACGTGTTCTGGATGTCGACACTGTGGTTGCCTGCATTGGACAAACCTCTAACGATGCCTTGTTCAATAAAGACGCTATGCCTGCCAATCAACACGTCATCGGCGGCGCTAAACTAGCGGCAGCCATTGACGCTAAGCGTGCTATCTATGAAGCGCTACAGGTTGCCAGAAAAATCTAGTTAATCCACTTCAAACAAGACACGGGTATGTCATATCGGCACAATACTCGTGTTTTGTATCAGCTTAATCAACAACCTTTGCAATAAAAAACGGTGATTTAAGGTCTACACTCTATAACAATCGTTATAACAGACTTTATTTATGCTTAAATCACTCTATTCCCTTTATCGCTCCATACTGGACAAATCCTCCTTGCTTGATGGGCTGGCCCCTTTGATGTTGAGGCTGATCCTGGCACCTGTGATGATCATCGCCGGATACAGCAAACTAAACTTGGCCAACAGCGAACTCGATTGGTGGCAGCGTCTGCTGGCCGATGAAAACGTGGTTGCTTGGTTTGGTAACGCACAGTGGGGACTGGGCTTACCGGCTCCAGATCTGCTGGCGTTCCTGGCCGGCTGGACCGAGTTCTTAGGGGGCTGGTTGTTGTTAATTGGCCTGGCTACGCGCCTGGTGTCTGTGCCACTTGCTGTGACTATGTTTGTCGCAGCCACTCAGGTGCACTGGCATAACGGCTGGTTTTCGGTCGCACCAAGCAATCCGGATACCAGCGCGGCGCAGGTATTTGCCTGGCTGGGCAGTGATGCTGCCGAGCAGAGTCTGCAAGCCAGTACAGAGGTGGCAGAGCGGCTGTCCCGTATCAAAGAAATAGTAGAAGCCAATGGCCTGCCGGAGTACCTTTATGAATACGGTAACCCCGTGATTCTGAACAATGGCATTGAGTTCGCCGCCATTTACTTCGCGATGCTGATAAGCCTGTTTTTTACCGGTGGCGGGCGCTTTTTTAGTGTGGATCATTGGATTCGAAAAATACTTGAACCCGATCCGCATTATCTGCCCTAAGCGATTTTTAGAGACAGGTACTAAACTTTTAGGACTGTGTCGCGTTAGAATAGTGAGCGAACAGAATTTTTAGGAATTACAAATGGATGCCATAGAACTATTATTGACGCGACAATCCGACAGCAACTTGTCTTTCCCGGGACCCGATGCCAGACAGCTGGAAGTGATACAAAAAGCCGCCCTTAAGGTGCCGGATCATGGCGGGCTTAAGCCATGGCGCTTTTTTGTGGTAGAGGAGCAGGGCAGAGAGAGGCTGGGCGAGATCTTCCATCAGGCTGCCGTTGAGGAGCAACAAGAGCAGCGTATCATCGACCGTGCCAAATCATTACCTGAGCGCGCGCCTATGCTGATCATTGCCGTTTCTCCCTACATGGAGCACCCTAAAGTGCCCCGAATTGAGCAAATAGAAAGTGCGGCTTGTAGCGTTTTGGCGATGCAGCAGGCTGCCTTTGCGCAGGGCCTTTCGGGTGTTTGGAGAACAGGCTACTTCGCACAAAGCAGCTCAGTTAAACGCCAGCTTGGGCTGAATGAGCAGGATGAAATCGTCGGTTACCTGTATCTGGGCACACCAACGGTGCAGTGCACTAAACCTGTCAGGCATCAGCCTGAAGACTTCTTTACGAAGTTATAATACGAAGGTGTATTTGAGGTAGAAAAGAAAATGCCGCCAGATGGCGGCATTGGGCTCAGATAGGAACTGTTTGTCTTTTGCTATTAGCGTGTAAGATAAACAGGGCCTACAAACTTAGAAGTAACCACGAATACCCAGTTTGAAGTTACGACCTGGCAGTGGTGCCTGCTCTTTGATAAACGAGCTGTGTACAAAGCCAAGCTCATCTGTGATGTTGTCGACATTCACATAACCAACCAGATCTACACCAGATAAACTGAAGTTGTAGCTAAAGCTTGCATCAAGCAAGGTGTAGCTGTCTGTTTTAGTTTCTGACTGCGCAAGGTTGTCCTGCGTCATATAGTGAGTCGCACTTAGTTCAGCCATGAAGTCTTGTAGCTCGAAGCGGTAGCTTGTGCCCAGCTTGTTCGATGGAATACGTGGCAGGTATTCGCCTGAGTCCAGCTCAGCTCTCAGATGGTCACCAAAGACCTTAATGCGATTACGGGCATCAATCTGATAGTGGGCATCAAATTCAAAACCATATAGTTCAGCATCGGCGCTTTCAAACTGATACACAGGTAAGGCACCATCATGGTGATGATCGGCTACTTCCAGACCATGTGCGCTTGTATACATGTAGCCAGTATTGCGCTGGTAATAGTAGTTTGAGACATCATTGTAGAAAAAGTTAACATTATAACCAAAGTCGCCAATAAAGCGTCTAAAGCTGATATCCAGATTGGTTGATCTTTCCTGCTCTATGCTTTCAGGCTCGAAATGTGCTTCATTACCTTCGATGTGGTAGCCAAGGCCCAGCTCATAAGTAGAGGTGGCTATGTGCAGGCCATTTGACAGCAGCTCGGCAGTCAGAGGTGCACGCTCTGAGCGAGACAGGTTAATGGCAACATTTTGTCCCTCTGCGTAGTCATACACAGCACCAATTGAGGCACTGAAGTTAGTCGTATCCAGTGTATAGTCGATCACCTCGGCCATGTGCTCATCTTCATGACCTTCATGCTCGTGGTCATGCTCATCGTGACCGTGGTCATCATGATCATGCTCGTCATGGTCATCGTGGCCTGACGTAAAGTTGCTCGACAGCGCGAAGTCTTCAACACGGGCACCCAGCTCTAACGTCACATCACCAAAGCGTCGCTCTTCAAGTACGTAGAATGCATGTGTTTTTGTGTTAGTCGCTGGGGTGAACGCTTCTGCGCCCTCAGCGGCGTAGTCACTGTCAGAGAAGTGATAGCCGATAATACCGTGCCACTCGCCCAATCTATGCTCGATATTGGTTCTAAGCTCAGTTGTTTCGTTAGTGAACGTTGTTCCAACTGCACCATGTTCAATCTCAGAGTGTTCATAATCGGTAAAACCTGCGCGCACCTGAATAGATTCTATCCAGTTGTTATGCAATGCATAGTTAAATAGCGCCTGCCATCTGTCTTGTTTAACACGCGCGAAGACTGATTCTTCTTCTGCGCCATGTGCATGATCGTGCTCGTCTTCGCTATGCTCATCATGGTCGTCATGAGCATGTTCGTCGTGGTCATGATCATCATGGTCATGCTCGTCGCCATGGTCGTGATGTTCATGAGAGTGGGCAGGGATCCCATAGTCTGTTTCAATGCGACCGTAAGATAAGCCAACCGTCAGGTGATCGCCAACGAAGCTGGTACCAATATTAAACTGCTCAGAGTCGATGAAGGTATTAGCTACACGCTCTGCGTATTCAGTCTCGCCATGTGACTCTTCACCATGTTCTTCTTCTGCATGCTCGTCGTGACCATGTTCTTCATGCTCATCATGATGCGCTTCATCGTGGTCATGATCTTCATGCTCTTCACCTGGTAGGGCAAAGCGCGGTGTTTCATAGTCGCCACCTTTACGCGTTACGCCGTCAAAGTGGAAGTTGAAACCGTTGTTACCGGCTTCAAATAAAGCAGCAACTGTGTTGGTGTTTGAGTTAGTGTCGTGGCTGAACTCAGCTGCGCCCTGAACCCCTTCAATCACATCAGTGGGGATACGGTTATCTACGACATTAACTACACCACCGATAGCACCTGAGCCATACAGCAATGTAGCTGGGCCGCGTAGCACTTCAATTTGCTGTGCTGACAAAGAATCGTTGGTATTGGCGTGATCAGGGCCGACGCGAGATGCATCACTGCTGTCTAGGCCATTTTGGGTGATTTTAACGCGCGGACCGTCTAAGCCTCGAATAATAGGGCTAGAAGAAACTGGGCCAAAATAGCTGGCATTAATACCTGGAAGCTTCTTAAGTGTTTCACCCAGTGTCGGTTGCGCGCTGTTTTTCAGTTCGTCACCACCAAGCACAGTTACCGGAGAGGCCATTTCGATGTTATTTTTGTGTAGTGCAGACGCATAGACAACAACACTTTCTACAGAGCTCGGTGTCAGTTTGACTGTGACATAAGGAGAGTCTGGAGAAACATCGATACGCTCGTTAACGAAGTTATTTTTGCTTACATGAAGCTGTGAATCCTGATCGACATTAATGCTAAACTGACCGTTAATATCGGTTTTAACGGACTGCGACTTACCATGTAAGTGTACGGTGGCATTAGGAACTGGTTGATTATTGGTATCCAGCACTTTACCTTTCAGTTGTGCGGCAGAGGCCTGAGAAGAAAAAATTGCGCTGGTAATGGCAAAAGTGATCAAAGATTGTTTAAACATAGTACTCTTTCTGGATTGATTATACTTGCAATAATATAACACCGCACTATTACGGTATCAATGATGTTATACTATATCTGCAAGTTTGCATTATTTTGACGGCTTCATATAGTTAAAGTGCTAGGTTCGGACGGATAAATCATGGCTGATCTCTTTGTTTTTAAAGTGCGGATGAACATTGCAGACTTGTTTCATCATGCACATCATCAGGAAGTGTTCACCGCCGCGTTGCAAAAAGCCGAAACGCTGGAGCACTTTGTGTTGAAGCTAATCGGTTTCTGTGGCTTATCGTACCTGGATAACGTGCACTGGCTGGGGGTGAGAGAGAAAAATCAGCCCGATGTCTGGCTTGAAAATGCGCATGGGCAAATTGACGTTGCGCTGTATGTTGGTGAGCCTAGCCTGAGTGAGCTGCAAAAGTATCGTAAGCATGCAAATAAAGTGGTCTGTCTGGTGGCCGACGCAGACGCCTGGTATAAAGACCTTTCCCCCCACCTGATAGCGATGCAGGACATCCGTATTTTTTCTTTATCCGCGGACTTTGTGAGTCAGCTGGCTGGGGCACTGTCACGCAGTCTGCACTGGGATGTGATGATTGATAATGGCGTGATAAGCGTCAGTGATAAAGCAGACTACTATCAAAGTGAGATCATTAAACTACACTAGCTTAATGATCACATCGGTCACGGGCTTACTGCAACAAAGTAAAATTTCTCCGTCACGCACAAACGCGAGTGGTTCCTGGTTGTAGGCTATCTTTCCCCGGCAAAGCTTGGCACGACAAGCACCACAAAACCCCTCGCGGCATTGATAGGCAACTTCAACTTGATTCGCTTCTAGTGTAGCAAGCAGTGAAGGGGAGTGAGCCGCATGTAACAGCGGCTCCTTTTCTGGGTCAAGAAAGATTTTTTTGACTGGCCTGTCCGTCATTACAGGTCAAAATCACCAAAGTCTGAGGCATCGACTTCTGAGTCAATCTGACCAACCAGATATGAACTAATCTCGGCTTCTTGTGGGGCAACCTGAACATTGTCAGACACCAGCCAGGCATTGATCCAGGGGATAGGGTTGCTGTTACTTTCAAATTGCGCCGGCAAACCCACCGCGGTCATACGGACATTGGTAATGTATTCAACATACTGGCACAGGATGTCTTTGTTCAGGCCAATCATAGAACCGTCTTTGAACAGGTATTCCGCCCATTCCTTTTCCTGCTCTGCGGCTTCGACAAACATCTGAATTGCCTGCTCCTGACATTGCGCAGCAACGATGGCCATTTCTGGATCGTCTTTGCCGTCCTGCATAATGTTCAGAATGTGCTGAGTACCAGACAAGTGCAGTGCTTCATCGCGGGCGATCAGCTTGATGATTTTAGCATTACCTTCCATCAGCTCACGCTCAGCGAACGCAAATGAACAGGCAAAGCTCACATAAAAGCGAATGGCTTCCAGAATGTTCACCGACATAATGCACAGATAAAGCATTTTTTTCAGCTCAAACAGGTTAATGTGCACTGTCTCGCCGTTGATTTCGTGCTTACCTTCACCGTACAGATTGTACAGAGAAACCTTCTCGATTAACTCGTCATAGTGCTTAGTCACGGCCTCTGCACGCTCACTGATCTTGTCGTTCTCGACGATATCATCGAAGATAAGCTCAGGGGATTTTGTCACATTACGAATAATGTGAGTGTATGAGCGGCTGTGAATAGTTTCACTGAATGCCCAGGTCTCAATCCAGGTTTCCAGCTCAGGGATCGATACGATTGGCAACAAAGCCACGTTTGGAGAACGGCCCTGAACACTGTCTAACAGAGTTTGGTACTTCAGGTTACTCAGGAAAATGTGCTTTTCGTGCTCTGGTAGTGCCTGGAAATCCAATCTGTCTTTGCTGACATCGACTTCTTCGGGACGCCAGAAAAAAGACAGTTGCTTTTCGATCAGTTTTTCAAAAATAGGGTATTTTTGCTGATCATAACGGGACACATTAACAGACTGACCGAAAAACATCGGCTCCTGTAATTGATTGTTGTGGGTTCTGTTAAACGTAGAATACGACATAGATAATTCTCGACACCAAAAAAGAGCGGGTAAAATACCCGCTAACCAAGATTAGATTTTACAAGCGCCGCCTGCACAATCATCGTCTTCAGCCTCAGGCTTCATTTCGTCCTGAGCGTCCGATGCACCGTCACGGGTGTTGTGGTAATACAGGGTTTTTACGCCCAGTTTATATGCAGTAAGCAGATCTTTGAGCAACAGCTTCATTGGTACTTTACCGCCTTCAAACTTAGTCGGATCGTAGTTGGTATTTGCCGAAATTGTTTGGTCGACGAATTTTTGCATAATACCTACCAGACCTAAATAACCATCGTTTGACGGGATATCCCATAATAGCTCGTAGTTATTCTTCAATCGCTCGTACTCAGGCACGACTTGTTTAAGGATACCATCTTTACTGGCCTTAACGCTAATGTGACCACGCGGTGGTTCAATACCATTGGTTGCATTTGAGATCTGAGAAGAGGTCTCAGACGGCATCAGTGCAGACAAGGTTGAGTTACGCATACCGTATTGCATGATGTCCTGACGCAGTGCATCCCAGTCCAGGTGCAGTGGCTCACTACAAATAGTGTCGACATCTTTTTTGTAGGTATCGATTGGCATAATGCCTTTTGCGTAAGTCGTCTCATTAAATTTAGGACATGCACCACGTTCCTGAGCCAGCTTGTTAGACGCTTTCATCAGGTAATACTGAATGGCTTCAAATGTTCTGTGCGTCAGGCCGTTGGCACTGCCATCTGAATATTTCACGCCATTCTTAGCCAGGTAGTAGGCAAAGTTTATGACACCAATACCCAGTGTACGACGTCCCATAGTGGCATTCTTTGCCGCTGGGACAGGGTAGTCCTGGAAGTCTAGCAGGTTGTCGAGTGCACGAACGGCCAGCTCAGCTAACTCTTCGAGTTCATCCAGGCTGCTGATGGCACCCAGGTTAAATGCAGACAGGGTACACAGTGCAATTTCACCTTCTTCGTCATTAACGTGACTCAATGGCTTAGTCGGCAACGCAATTTCCAGACACAGGTTAGACTGGCGGATAGGCGCAACTTTGGCATCAAACGGACTGTGCGTGTTGCAGTGGTCTACGTTTTGCAGATAGATACGGCCTGTACTGGCACGCTCCTGCGCAAACATAGAGAACAGCTCAAGTGCTTTAATGCGTTTCTTACGGATTGACTCGTCCTGCTCGTACTGTGCGTACAGGCGCTCAAATTTGTCCTGATCTTCAAAGAAGGCATCATACAGGCCCGGTACATCTGACGGACTGAATAGTGTGATGTAATCATCTTTGATCAGACGCGTGTACATGGTTTTGTTGAACTGTACACCGTAGTCAAGGTGTCTTACCCGGTTCTCTTCAACACCACGGTTATTTTTCAGTACCAGCAGGTTCTCAACTTCCAGGTGCCAAAGCGGGTAAAACAGCGTTGCTGCTCCGCCACGTACGCCACCCTGAGAGCAGCTCTTTACAGCTGTCTGGAAGTGTTTATAAAAAGGAATACAACCTGTGTGGAATGCTTCGCCATTGCGAATAGGGCTACCCAGCGCACGAATTCGACCTGCATTGACACCGATCCCGGCACGCTGACTGACATATTTTACGATGGCAGACGAGGTGGCGTTAATCGAATCTAGGCTATCTGCCGTTTCGATTAATACACATGAGCTAAACTGACGCGTTGGTGTACGTACGCCCGACATAATAGGCGTCGGTAACGAGATCTTGAACTGAGACACCGCGTCGTAAAAACGCTTGATGTAGTCAAGGCGCGTTTCTTTTGGATAATCAGAAAACAGGCTGGCTGCAACCAGAATATACAAAAACTGCGCACTTTCGTAGATTTCGCCAGTAACGCGGTTCTGAACCAGGTATTTACCTTCCAGCTGTTTTACCGCAGCATAGCTGAACGACATATCACGGTCATGATCAAGGAAGTCGTTTAGTTGCTCATATTCTTCGCGGGTATAATCGGTCAACAGACCTGCATCGTAGCGCTTGTCTTCAACCAATTTAGTCACGTGGTCGTAAAGATGAGGCGGCTCAAACTGGCCATAGGCCTTCTTACGCAAATGGAATACAGCAAGACGCGCCGCAAGATATTGGTAGTCTGGTGTATCTTTTGAGATCAGATCGGCAGCTGCTTTGATGATAGTCTCATGGATGTCTTCTGTGCGAATACCATCATAAAACTGAATGTGAGACTTAAGCTCTACCTGAGAAACCGACACATTATTCAGGCCTTCGGCAGCCCAGTTTATCACTCGATGAATTTTATCTAAATCAAGCGGCTCTTTACGGCCGTTACGTTTACTGACAGATAATTGTTGGTTCATAGCTACGCCTGTATTCCCCCGGAATGCGGTAATTGTCATCGCATATTCATAATTGCTTAGCATTTCACCACTATATATGGTGTCTGCTAGAAAGAGGATCACAAGATAGTGGGGTTATCACCATTTTGCAATAGAACAACTTTCCATGGATTGTGGATAACATAGGGATAATATTTCTATGTTAGTGAATACTAACCTTCTGCTATCCAACATCCCAGTAAGCAAAAAAAAATCAACTCGCGTCAGCCGATTTTTCGCTTTTTTTAAGAAATTTTCGCAAATTGCACGACTGTTTTTTTTCTGCGCAAGTTTGTTCTCAATATAGTATAAAACACAACATATAGTGGTGTTTTATTATTAAAGGCACTAAATATGAGAAAATAGTGATTCTGGGTTAGTAAGATCCAGATCCGCAGACCAGCTTTGTGCCTCTTTAAGGGATGGAATGAATCCCCATAAGGCTGCGGCTGAACGCATACCCGCTGCTTTCGCCGCGGCAATATCGCGTGCTGCGTCCCCCACATAAATACATTGCTCTGGGTCCACGCCCAATCTCTCGGCGACGAGCAGCAGAGGTTCTGGGTGTGGTTTGGCAACGCTTAAGGTATCGCCGCAGACAACGACCTCAATGTCGTTTAGTGCCTCTATCTGCTCCAGCAAAGGCAGAGTCAGAAAAGTCGGCTTATTGGTCATAATGCCCGTTTTTATCCCCTTATGTGCAAGTGTCTCTAAGAGTGATTCAACGCCTGAAAAACAGCGTGAGTGCACCGCCAGATTTTGCGCGTAGTAGTCGAGCACCTGTTGTTTGAGCATCTCGAAGTCGAACTCGCTCAGCTTATCGCCAAAGCCAACTTCCAATAGCGCTTTCACACCATTTGAGATAGCAGGACTATAAGCTGCAGGCTCTACTTGTGGCATGCCATGTCTTTGCAATACATCGTTAAGTGCGGCACCCAGGTCATCACGGGTATCGAGCAAGGTACCATCGAGGTCAAAAATTACAGCCTGTGTCATGCGAGCTTCTCGAAGTGGAGGAGGTAATTCACACTGACGTCATCGCTCAGCGTAAAGGTTTTACCAAAGGGGTTGTAGTTAATCCCGGCAGCGCGTCGTACTTTCAGCCCTTCGGCTTCTGCCCAGCCAATTAAAGTAGAAGGGCGAATGAATTTATTGTGGTCATGGGTACCCGGTGGCACCATCTTCAGTACACGCTCAGCGGCAACAACGGCCAGCAAAAAGGCTTTGTGGGTCTTATTCAGTGTGGAGAAAAACACATCGGCGCCGGGTTTGGCTGCTTTTGCCACTGCGGCAACAATAGAGGCCGGGTCGGGCACATGCTCAAGCATTTCCATGCAAGTAACGACATCAAACTGTTCACTATGGTGCGCTGCGAACTCTTCGGCTGATACTTTGCGATAGTCAATGAAGACTCCGGCTTCAAGCGCGTGCAATTTGGCTACATTGAGCGGCTCCTGACCGAGGTCTATACCATGTGCTTTGGCACCCATTTTGGCCATGCTTTCCGTCAGAATGCCGCCGCCGCAGCCCACATCCAGTACTTTTTTCTCAAACAAGCCACCACAACGGTCATTGATAAAGTCTAAGCGTAGCGGGTTGATGTCATGCAAAGGTTTAAATTCACCGTCGCGGTCCCACCAGCGCTCAGCTATCTCTTCAAACTTGGCAATTTCACTTAAATCTACATTTTGATGTTCGGTCATAAAAAACTTCCTCGTTGAACTGAGGGCATTCTATCGGTATTGGATGAAATTTCCGAGTCATTTAGCCACTGCATTAACCCAGAAACTATGATAGTATCCCCAGTCGAACTAATAATAATTGAGCCTTTTGATGTCCATAGTGTGACACAAAAGGGAAAGACTCTGAAGGAAAGTGGTATTAAATGACTGATCTTGCCAATGAAATCCTCCCGGTCAATATCGAAGACGAATTGAAAAATTCCTACCTTGATTACGCGATGAGCGTTATCGTTGGACGTGCGTTACCGGATGTCCGCGATGGCCTGAAGCCTGTACACCGTCGCGTGTTATTCGCAATGAACGAGTTGCGTAACGACTGGAACAAACCTTATAAAAAATCGGCCCGTGTTGTGGGCGACGTGATCGGTAAATACCACCCGCATGGTGACAGTGCGGTTTACGATACCATTGTTCGTATGGCACAACCGTTTTCACTGCGTTACATGCTGGTAGATGGCCAGGGTAACTTCGGTTCAGTCGATGGTGACTCCGCGGCGGCAATGCGTTATACCGAAGTGCGTATGGCGAAAATGTCTCACGAGCTGTTGGCAGACCTGGAAAAAGAAACCGTTGATTACGTGCCAAACTACGATGGCACAGAACAAATTCCTGATGTGTTACCAACAAAAGTACCTAACCTGTTGGTGAATGGTTCGTCTGGTATCGCGGTTGGTATGGCGACAAACATTCCGCCTCACAACCTGACTGAAGTGATCAACGGCTGCTTGGCTGTGATCCAAAACCCGGATATCACCATCGATGAGTTGATTGATTATATTCCGGGTCCGGATTTCCCGACTGCAGCTATCATCAATGGCAAAAAAGGTATCGAGCAGGCTTATAAAACCGGCCGTGGTAAAGTCTATATCCGTGCCCGTGCTGAAATCGAAACCGATGAGAAAACCGGCAAAGAAACCATCATTGTCAATGAGATCCCATATCAGGTTAACAAAGCGCGTTTGATTGAGAAAATCGCCGAGCTGGTTAAAGACAAGAAGGTAGAAGGGATCAGCGCACTGCGTGACGAATCTGACAAAGACGGTATGCGTATTGTTATTGAGATCAAACGTGGTGAAGTGGGCGAAGTTGTTCTGAACAACCTGTATGCTCAAACTCAGCTACAAACTGTGTTTGGTATCAATATGGTTGCGCTGGATAACAACCAGCCTAAGTGTTTCAACCTTAAAGAAATGCTTGAAGCCTTTATTGTTCACCGCCGTGAAGTGGTAACGCGTCGTACCGTTTATGACTTGCGTAAAGCACGTGATCGTGCGCACACGCTTGAAGGTTTAGCGATTGCGCTGGCGAACATCGATCCTATCATTGAACTGATCCGTAAGTCACCGACACCAGCAGAAGCCAAAGCGGCGCTGACAGCGCGCCCGTGGGAGCTGGGTTCAGTACGTTCTATGCTGGAGCGTGCTGGCGAAGAGAATGTGGCGCGTCCAGACTGGCTTGATGCTGAGTTGGGGATCCGTGATGGCCAGTACTATCTGTCAGAGCAACAGGCTCAGGCTATTCTTGATTTACGCTTACACAAGCTAACAGGCCTTGAGCATGAAAAGATCCTGGGCGAATATCAGGAGCTTCTGGATTTAATCGCAGAGCTGTTGTTGATTTTGTCTTCACCTGATCGTCTGATGGAAGTGATCCGTGACGAGCTGGCGGAAATTAAAGAAAACTATGGCGATGAGCGTCGTACTGAGATTTCTGCAGCAGCGCACGACATTAGCCTGGAAGATCTGATCAACGAAGAAGATGTGGTTGTGACCTTGTCTCACGAAGGCTATGTGAAATATCAGCCTCTGTCTGATTACGAAGCGCAGCGTCGTGGTGGTAAAGGTAAAGCTGCTACTAAGATGAAGGATGAAGACTTCATTGAGCGTCTGCTGGTAGCCAACACCCACGATACAATTTTGTGCTTCTCGACTTCTGGTCGCCTTTACTGGTTGAAAGTGTACCAGTTGCCACTGGCATCGCGTGCCGCGCGTGGTAAGCCGATTGTTAACTTACTGCCGCTGGAAGCGGATGAGCGAATCACCACGATATTGCCGGTTAAGCAATATGAAGAAGATAAGTTTGTCTTGATGGCCACGGCCAATGGTGTGGTCAAGAAGACGCCATTAACAGCATATAGCCGCCAGCGTGCAAGCGGTATTATTGCCATCAACCTCAATGATGGTGATAGCCTGATTGGTGCGGATATTACAGATGGCACTAACGACATCATGCTGTTCACTGATCACGGCAAAGTTGTACGCTTTAACGAGAAGCTGCGCGACGCTGAAACTGGCGAAGTGAAGATTGACTCGGAAACCGGTGAAGAAATGCTGGCATTGCGCCCAATGGGTCGTACTGCGACTGGTGTACGCGGCATTAAGATGCCGGATGACGTCAAAGTGGTTTCACTGATTGTGCCTAAGAACGATGGTGCGATTCTGACTGTCACCGAAAATGGTTATGGTAAGCGCACGCCACTTGATGAGTACCCGGCTAAGAGCCGTGCAACGCAAGGGGTGGTTTCCATCAAGGTAACTGAACGTAACGGCCGTGTAGTGGGTGCTGTTCAGGTTCAGGACAACGACGAGATCATGCTGATTTCGAACCGAGGCACGCTGGTACGTACCCGCGTGAACGAAGTATCGACTGTTGGGCGTAACACTCAGGGCGTTATTCTGATCAGAACGGTTGACGACGAGCAGGTAGTTGGTTTACAACGTATCGAAGAGATCGAAATCGACGACACCCTGGAAGGGGAAGCAGAGCTTGTTGAAACGCCTGACACTGACGAGCAGGCACCGGAGTAATCTGGTTCAAGACAAAAAAGCGGCTTAGGCCGCTTTTTTATTATTTCGACACACATCATTTGGGCGTACAGGCGTCATATCCTGTGCGTTCACAAAATAAGTAAGCACACTGCCTGTGGCAGTATAAAAACTGGAATGAGGAAACTATGCGCGTTTATAACTTTTGTGCGGGCCCGGCGATGTTGCCACCTGCTGTTATGAAAAAAGCCCAACAAGAATTTATTAACTGGCAAAACCTGGGGGTCTCTGTGATGGAGATCAGCCACCGTTCGGCACCGTTTTTAGAACTGGCGCGTGAATGCGAAGCAAGCCTACGTCGTCTGATGAATATTTCGGATGAATTCGAGGTGCTGTTTATGCACGGTGGTGGTCGTGGCCATTTTGCCGCGGTCCCTCTTAACCTGCACCAGGACGATGCACCTGGGGTATACATCGAAAATGGGATCTGGTCTTGTGGTGCGACCAAAGAAGGTCAAAAGTTCACTCAGGTTGAGTCTATCGATATTCGCCGTGATCAGGATGGCGTGTTCGACGTGCTGCCTGTTTCTCAGTGGGCACTACCTGACAACGCCGCATACATTCATTACTGCCCGAATGAAACCATCGACGGAATTGAATTATTCGAGGTGCCAAAGCATCCGACGGCGCCAATCGTCGCGGATATGTCGTCAAACATTCTGTCACGTGAGATGAACGTAGATGACTTTGACTTAATTTACGCAGGTGCACAGAAAAACATTGGTCCATCGGGTTTAAGCATCGCGATTGTGCGCAAAACGCTGCTTGAGCGCAAAGGCCTACCGAGACCGGCTATTTTGGATTACGCAATCGAAGCGCAGCAACAAAGCATGTATAACACGCCACCGACGTTTGCCTGGTACCTGGCCGCCGAGGTATTCAAATACCTTGAGTCCATTGGTGGCGTTAAGGCGATGGAAGCACACAATAAAGAAAAAGCCGCACTACTGTACGATTACATCGATAGCTCTTCTTTCTACCTGAATAAGGTAGCCAAGCATTGTCGTTCACTGATGAATGTCCCATTTTGGTTGCATGATGAGTCTTTGAATGAGCAATTCCTGGCACAGGCGCAGGAACATGGTCTGATAGCACTGGAAGGCCACCGTTTCGTTGGTGGTATGCGTGCGAGCATTTACAACGCGATGCCCATTGAAGGCATCAAAGCACTGATCGCATTTATGGAAAAATTTGCGCAGGAGAACAGCTGATGGAACAACTGAGGTTAAACGCCATAGACAAGGTTAATGGCAGTGTCACGCTGCCAGGTTCAAAGAGCTTATCAAACCGAGTGTTACTGCTGGCTGCGTTGTGTGACGGCGTCACGCAAGTGAATAATTTACTCGACAGTGATGATATTCACCACATGCTTCAGGCACTTGCTCAGATGGGGGTGGAAGTAGAGCTCAATGAAGATAAAACCTCAGCCCGAGTCTTTGGGAAAGGCGGGCGCTTCAAAACGCCTTCAGAAGCCTTATTTTTGGGCAATGCGGGTACGGCATTCAGGCCGCTGACGGCTGTGTTGGCAGCGAGTCAGGGCCAGTTTACGCTGATCGGCGAGCCGCGTATGGAAGAGCGACCGATTGGTCACCTGGTGGATGCTTTACATGCACTGGGGGCGGACATCCAGTATTTGAAAAACCAAGACTACCCGCCGCTACAGGTTAATGGTTGTGCAATTGAAGGGGGGGAAGTTGAAATTGATGGCAGCATATCAAGCCAGTTTCTGACGGCATTGCTGATGGCTGCCCCTTTGTTTGTCAAAGACACCACAATAAGGATCAAAGGGGAGCTGGTTTCCAAGCCTTATATTGATATTACTTTGGGCGTGATGGCACAGTTTGGTGTCACCGTCAGCCATGATAATTATCAGGTGTTTCATGTGAAAGGTCAGCAAGGTTATGTGTCTCCGGGCGCCATCATGGTAGAAGGGGATGCATCCTCTGCTTCTTACTTTATTGCCGCCGCTGCCATCGCCGGTGGTGAGATAGAAATTAATGGCGTTGGACGCAAGAGCGTGCAGGGCGATATTGGTTTTGCCAAGGTGATGGAGCAGGTGGGGGCTGTGATTGACTGGCATGATGAAAAGCTGGTTGTCCGCAAAGGCGAGCTGAAAGGGGTCGATATTGACGCAAACGCCATACCGGATGCGGCTATGACGCTGGCAACAGTGGCTTTGTTTGCCACAGGTAAAACTGCTATTCGTAATATCTATAACTGGCGCGTGAAAGAAACCGATCGCCTGTATGCCATGGCAACTGAGCTCAGGAAAGTCGGTGCTGAAGTAACTGAAGGGCACGATTTCATCGAAATCACCCCGCCTGATACGTTTAATCTGGCACAGATAGACACCTACAATGACCACCGTATTGCGATGTGCTTTTCCATGGTTGCCGTTGGTGGGTTTGATGTGATCATCAATGACCCTGGTTGTACGGCGAAAACTTTCCCGACTTATTTTGAGGTGTTATCTTCAGTAAGTCAGTGATACCTGCCCGGTTATATCTGTTGTCCTGAACACACCAGTTTACCCGGTTTTGGGCAGTCAGTTTTAATTATTGACTGCCTACCTGGCCCCATATTCCCGCCAACGCGCTGTCGTAAATTTAAAATCAAACAAAAAGTTACATGTCAATAAGGATCTATTCAGCAAACTTGCGTATAATACCGGCGTTAATTTTTGGTGTGCATTTCGGGAGGTTTAAATGCAGGCTGTCATGCCAGTAATCACCGTGGACGGCCCGAGCGGCTCGGGTAAAGGAACGGTTTGTCGTTTGTTAGCTGAGAAGCTCGATTGGGACGTTTTGGATAGTGGCGCTATTTATCGCGTATTGTCTTTGGCCGCTATTCATCATCATATTGCACTCGATAACGAAGAGGCCTTAGTGCCGCTTGCCGCTAATTTGGATGTTCAGTTTCCAATCGATAGCGTTACAAAAAAAATTAAAGTGATCCTTGAAGGTGAGGACGTAACACATACGATCCGCAATGAGGAAGTGGGCGCAGCAGCGTCAAAAATCGCCGCATTACCTCGGGTTCGTGAAGCATTACTGCGTCGTCAAAGAGCCTTTCGAAGTGAAAGTGGTCTGATTGCTGATGGCAGGGATATGGGCACGGTTGTTTTCCCAAATGCTGAGTTGAAAATTTATTTAACAGCCAGCGCACAAGAGCGTGCAAAGCGTCGTTATCTGGAGTTGAAGGATAAGGGCCTGGATGTTACACTAGATGGTCTTTTGAGCGAGATTGAAGCTCGTGATGATCGTGATATGAACCGCAAAGTCGCGCCTTTGGTGCCTGCGGACGATGCTGTCGTGGTCGATACGACTGAATTAGATGCAGAACAAGTGTTTGCAAAAGTCATCACTTTAGTTCAAGAGGCAATTGCCGCAGGCAAGTTGCCCGCATCAAGCTAGATTTTTTTACCGCGTTGGCAGGAAGCCGACGTTATATTAACCACCCCATGCAGCATGGTTGCTAATTGGAATGTTTATTTATGAGACGTATTTAGTATGTCAGAAAATTTTGCGCAGTTATTTGAAGAAAGCCTAAAGGGTTTTGAAGCAGAGCAAGGCTCTATCGTTAAAGGTACAGTTATCTCAATCGAGAACAACATCGTTCTTGTTGATGCTGGCCTTAAGTCTGAAAGTGCAATCCCTGCAGAGCAATTCAAAAATGCTGCTGGTGAACTAGAAGTTGCTGTTGGCGACGAAGTAGATGTTGCACTAGACGCTATCGAAGATGGTTTCGGTGAAACTATCCTTTCTCGTGAGAAAGCGAAGCGTCACGAAGCTTGGATCCGCCTTGAGAAAGCTTGTGAAGAACAAGAAACTGTTGTTGGTGTCATCAACGGCAAAGTTAAAGGTGGTTTCACAGTTGAAGTTGATTCAATCCGTGCATTCCTACCTGGTTCACTTGTTGACGTTCGTCCAGTACGTGACACAACACACCTTGAAGGTAAAGAGCTTGAGTTCAAAGTAATCAAGCTTGACCAGAAGCGTAACAACGTAGTTGTTTCTCGTCGTGCTGTTATCGAGTCTGAAAACTCACAAGAGCGTGAAGAGCTGCTGGCTAACCTTGTTGAAGGTCAAGAAGTTAAAGGTATCGTTAAGAACCTAACAGACTACGGTGCGTTCGTAGATCTGGGCGGTGTTGACGGCCTACTTCACATCACTGACATGGCTTGGAAGCGCGTTAAGCACCCAAGTGAAATCGTAAATGTTGGTGACGAGATCGCAGTTAAAGTACTTAAGTTCGACAAAGAGAAGACACGTGTTTCTCTAGGTCTTAAGCAACTTGGCGAAGATCCTTGGGCAGCTATCGCTGGTCGTTACCCAGAAGGCGCTAAGCTAACTGGTCGTGTTACTAACCTAACTGACTACGGTTGTTTCGTTGAAATCGAAGAAGGCGTAGAAGGTCTGGTACACGTATCTGAAATGGACTGGACTAACAAGAACATCCACCCTTCAAAAGTTGTTTCACTAGGTGACACTGTTGAAGTTATGGTTCTTGAAATCGACGAAGAGCGTCGTCGTATTTCTCTTGGTCTTAAGCAGTGTAAAGCTAACCCTTGGCAGGAATTTGCTCGTCTACAGAACAAAGGCGACCAAGTTACTGGTAAGATCAAGTCTATCACTGATTTCGGTATCTTCATCGGTCTTGACGGTGGTATCGACGGTCTTGTACACCTGTCTGACATTTCTTGGAACACGCCTGGCGAAGAAGCTGTACGTGAATACAAGAAAGGCGACGAGATCTCTGCAATCGTTCTTCAGGTTGACCCAGAGCGTGAGCGTATCTCACTAGGCGTTAAGCAAATCGAAGCTGATCCTTTCAATAACTACCTGGACGCAAACAAAAAAGGTGCTATTGTTAAAGGTAAAGTGACAGACGTTGACGCGAAAGGCGCAACTGTTGAGCTTATCGAAGGCGTTGAAGGCTACATCCGTGTTGCTGACATCGCACAAGAGCGCATCGAAGACGCAACTAGCGTTGTTTCTGCAGGCGACGAAATTGAAGCTAAATTTGTAGGTGTTGATCGTAAGAACCGTACTATCAGCCTATCTGTTAAAGCTATCTTCGAAGCTGAAGAGAAAGAAGCGCTTGAGAAGCTGAAGAAAGAAGAGCCAGCATTTGAAAATGCAATGGCTGCAGCTTTCAAAAACGCTCAAAAAGACTAATATCCAGTCTTGAATAGAAGGGCACTTTTGCCCTTCTTTTTTATCTAAAGGAAACGCTATGACAAAGTCAGAACTAATCGAAAAACTTGCTGAGCAACATATTCACGTTCCAGTCAAAGACGTTGAAAATGCGGTAAAAGAGATTTTAGAGCAAATGGCAGGGTCACTTTCAAGCTCAGATCGCATCGAAATCCGCGGCTTTGGCAGCTTTTCACTCCACTACCGTTCACCCCGTACAGGCCGTAACCCTAAAACTGGTGAAACAGTTGAGTTGGATGGAAAGTACGTACCTCACTTCAAGCCTGGTAAAGAGCTTCGCGATCGCGTCAACGCCAGTCTAGAAAGCTGATTATAGAGGTAACGCTTGATCCAGGTAGTTAGAAAAGGACTATTTTTGATACTGGTGGTAATCGCTTTTGTGCTGGGAACACAAAACCCAGCGTTGGTAAAAGTTGACTACATCATTGCCAGTTCAGAAGTGCCGTTGGCCAGCTTAATGAGCCTATGTGTGGTATTCGGTTTGGTATTAGGGTTGTTGTTGGGCATTGGCAAAATAACGCAGTTAAAAAGGCAAATTCGCCAGCAACAGAGAGTTAATCAATCGACACAGCGCACAGCCGTAAATGATTGAACTACTTTTCCTATTGCTTCCCGTCGCAGCTGCTTATGGCTACGTTATGGGGAAAAACAGCGCCAAGAATCAAGCCCATGAACAAAACCGAAAAATTACCTCGGAGTACAGTAAAGGATTAAAGTTTCTTTTAGATAGAGAAGAAGATCAGGGCCTTGAGCACCTGATAAAATTATTAGAGGTCAGTGCTGACTCCGTTGAGCACTACCTCATACTCGCCACCTTATTCCGCAAAAGAGGTGAACTCGACCGGGCCATCCGCATCCACGAACTACTTCTAAAGCAGCCAAGTCTGGACATTCAGGTGATTCAATCTTGTAAACTGGCGCTTGCAGAAGATTACATTATGGCTGGTTTACTAGACAGCGCCGAGGAACACCTGGTTGAGCTGGTTAAGGCCGACTATGAAGAGGCATTGATGCCTATTATTCAGCTGTATTCGCAAACCCGGGATTGGCAAAAAGGCGTGAGCATGTACGAAAGCCACGCAGAACTCTTTACCGAGCAAGTCTACTGCGCCGCCATTGCTAATTTTTACTGTGAAGCCGCACTGGAGTATCAGGCTTCAGAAAATCAAAGTACAGATCATTTCACCGATTACCTGGAGCGTGCGCTTAAGCTACCCAAAACGACGATCAGACCCCTCTATGAATTAGGCCATGATGCGCTTGGTAAAGAAGATAACGTGAAAGCCATTTACTATTGGCGTAAATTGGTGTCTCAGTTTCCTTGCGCCATTCCGCTTGTACTGCAAGATCTGCAGGTGTGCTATCAGCGCCTTAGTATTGAGCATGAGTTTCATGCACTGGTCAATGACTTGCTAAAAACCAGTGGTGTACTGGTAAAAATAAAACACTGCGAAGGGCTGGTTGAAGCAGGGCATGCTCAACAGGCAGTTGAGTACCTTACTGACAGCCTGAAACGCGAGCCTTCTATTCGGGGGTTCAGTTTTCTGCTCAAGCTACTGGCCACTAAGCAGGATAAGTTTCAGTCCGTATTAAATGAAGTAGACAATCTGGTATCTGCTTATGTTGCAACTAAGCCAGATTACCAGTGTAGAAATTGTGGCTTTACCAGCCACAAACTCTATTGGTTATGTCCCTCCTGTAAGTCTTGGGAGTCAATCTTGCCAAGTCAGGGCGTGGACGGGTATTAAAATATCGACATTTTACAAGGCGAAATAGGTCAACTATGTCAAATACTGAAATGAAAAAGGTGCTGATCGCACTGGATTACGACAATGAAGCTGCTGCGCTGGCGTTTGTATCCCAGCTTTCTCCGAATGAATGTCGACTCAAGGTCGGAAAGGAAATGTTCACCTACTTTGGCCCTCAGTTTGTCTCTAAACTGATTGATAAAGGGTTTGATGTATTCCTAGATTTAAAGTTTCACGACATTCCAAACACAGTTGCAAAGGCTGTCACAGCAGCGGCTGAGTTGGGTGTATGGATGGTCAACGTGCACGCCAGTGGCGGCACTGAGATGATGAGCAAAGCTAAGCAGGCACTTGAAGCGTACGGCGATAAAGCCCCGTTGCTGATTGCGGTGACAGTTTTGACCAGCATGGATCAGGCACAGCTCAGCAAGCTGGGCGTAGACAAAACACCGCAAGAACAGGTGCTTTACTTAGCAAAGCTGGCAAAAGAGTCCGGGCTGGATGGTGTCGTGTGCTCAGCTCAGGAAGCGCAGTCCCTTAAAGCAGCATTAGGTGACGACTTTTGTTTGGTTACTCCGGGGATCCGTCCTGCCGGGAGTGATGCCGGAGATCAGAAGCGTATCATGACGCCTGAGCTGGCAATAAAGTCGGGTAGCGATTACCTTGTCGTGGGCAGACCTATCACCCAGGCGGCCGATCCGGTTCAGGCCCTCGGCGCCATCAACGAGTCAATTAAGGGTCTTTAAACCCAAACCTAATATCACTTTTCAGACCGGTTAACTTCAGGTAGCTGGTCTTGTTGTGCTAACTCAATGGACTAGGGCAACTATCGCATTTCCTATTACACTAATTTCACTTGATACCTGTTCAATTTATATGTCGAGGCCTCTGCGGTAGTATGACGCGAGAGCGGTGTAATTTACCCTATTTCATCGTCTGTAAAGAGCACGCTGAATAGGCAGTTCGCTATCACCCCATGCCCACTTTAAGTTGGTTACTCAATTAAGATTCGAAAAAACGACCCAATATCTATTAGCCTGCTACACTAATATTGTTACAGGAAGTTTATATTATGGCATCAGTATCAATATCAAGGAGCAGATATGGACCAACAACAAGTGGCCAGCATAGTGCATGGCTTGGCTAATGGTATTGACCCCATCACCGGAGAGATCCTGCCCGCACATTCGCCCTATAACCACCCTGATGTGATCAGGGCGCTTTTCCAGTCGTTACAGTGGCAGCCAAAAGCGAAAAAAGTAAAGAAAACCCAGGCTCAAAAGCAGCAGGAAAACCTCGAGAAAGGGTTGCCGAAAAATTACGGTTTACCCTGGTCAGACACAGATATAGAACAGGTTATAGCGCTGTATAAAGGCAATACAGAGATTGACAGGATTGCGGGGGAGCTCGCTCGAAAGCCCGGTTCAATTATTGCCGTTTTAAACAAGCAAGGGGTCATCGACGATATACAGGCCCAGCAACTTAACCAGCAGTACAGATATCAGCCACAGCGCTGAGCGATTAATTTACTGGCGTTAGAAGCATATGCGTCCTAATTAGATTATTCTTATTTTGTCCTCAATTGCGTGCTAGTTTGAACGTGATTGAGGATACAGGGTCTTCAATATGCAGTAATCAATATCAGGAGTGCAACCATGGATAAGTTTTTAGCCGCGGCGATTGAAGAAGCGAAAAAAGGGCTTGATGAAGGCGGGATCCCAATTGGATCTGTACTGGTCCACAAAGGAGAAATAATCGGCCGGGGTCATAATCAGAGAGTGCAAAAGGGCAGTACGGTTTTACATGGCGAAATGGATGCACTGGAAAATGCCGGGCGCCTGAGTGCTTCGGTATACAAAGAGTGTACTTTATATACCACGCTGTCTCCTTGTCCTATGTGTTCCGGAACCATTATGTTATACGGCATTCCCAATGTGGTAATCGGTGAAAACAAGAACTTTATGGGCAGCGAGGCATTGCTTCGCGAGCACGGCGTCAACCTGGAAGTGCGTCAGGACGCCGAGTGCATCTCCATGATGGATGAGTTTATTAAATCTCGCCCCGATCTGTGGAATGAGGACATTGGCGAGTAGGCTTGTACATACCTCTATTGTTTTGCCCTTAAGGGGTAGCCACTATTGTTGAGCTGAGCTGTCGACGGCTATAACTTGGTGCTCAGTAATTAAAATAGGAACTTGGTCCTGGAATTATTCGTTCTACGGTTGTTTTGTGACCTGATTGTTTGTTAGGCTAAAGCTTAGCAGTCTCAGAGCACAATTATAAGAAGAATAGTCATGGGCAATCTATTTTTAAAAGAGCGGGAGAATTGGTGGACCTGGATTGTCTGGGGTGTATTAGGGTGTATTTCAACGGGCGTTATACTGCCGCATATCAGTGAGGCTTGGTTGGCACTCGTATCTCCAGTGTGTTTCTTACTCGTGTTAACCAGCTGGATGAATTACAGTCGACGGTTTGATTTCAGCCGGGCGTTTAAGGTACTCAGTTGCGTTGCCGTCATGTCCGTTATCCCAGTATTGTTAGAACAACTGTACCCAGCGATGGACCCCAAGCAGGGGCTCATTGATATGGCGTTGGTGGTTGTTATGTGTATTGTGTTGAGCATTATCGGTGCCTGGGTTGCAAGAAGACCTAAACAGTATTACTAGCGCTGCGTTAGTATGTGAGCACAGGTTTGTTTAAAGTTTGCCCATTCAGGCAAAGAGTTTTGCAAAAAACTGAATTAGGGCTTTACTTTCTTCCCTCGTCACCATAGAATGCGCGCCAACAACGGAGAGATGGCTGAGTGGTTGAAAGCACCGGTCTTGAAAACCGGCATACGTTAATAGCGTATCTAGGGTTCAAATCCCTATCTCTCCGCCACCTCATTCCCAAAACCGCCTATACGGCGGTTTTTTTCGTTCGGAGGCAGTGATGACTAAGCAAGTTGTTATTCATAGTTCGTTATGGGTGATTTTTAGTTTCTTTTATTTGAGTGGCCTGCAGGCTGCTTTGGTATTGGCAATTGACGGGCAGGCGTATCCCAGTATCGGTATCACCTTGCTATACACTTTCATATTCAACTTGCTTGTCGGACACATCATCACTAAGTATGAAAAGCTGTTTCCTATGATTGCCAGTGTGGTCATTGCTGCGTTTGGCGTCGTTGGCTTCGGCTGTTATTTTACTGAGCGCCTGGCAGGGTACAGTAACGAGTTAATCATAGGTTTGACGCTCAGTTTGCCGTTTGCCACTTTCATCGTCAGAGAGTTCAAACAGAAAAGTTACAGCAAAACGCAATAGGCGCAAGCCACTCACAAGATTCGCAGGCAGTCAGGCTGCCTGCACATTACCTCCAATCCAGCTGTTTCTATAAAGTTATCCGCCTCCCTGTTAGTCATCTGTGTGCTGTGATACACTGCCGCTTCTTTTAAACTGATAAATAAGTGGATCTAATATGTCAGATTTATTCAACACAGATGCTGAAAAGGCAAGTTATGGTATTGGTTTGCAAATGGGTGAGCAGCTTAAGTCTAACCCGTTTGAAGGTTTGAACCTGAACTCGGTATTTGAAGGTATGAAAGATGCCTACGCCGGTGAAGCATTCCGTGTCGAGATCCCTGAGATCCAGGCTGCATTCGAAAAAATCAATGCAGAAATTCAACAGCGTCGTGAAGAAGAAGCTAAAGTATTGGCTGCTGAAGGCACTGCATTCCTGGAAGAAAATGCCAAGCGCGCTGAAATCACAGTAACCGAGTCTGGTCTGCAGTACGAAGTAATCGAAACAGGTGAAGGCGACAAGCCAGCAGCTGATTCAACTGTTCGTGTGCATTACCACGGTACTCTGATCAACGGTAACGTATTCGACAGCTCTTACGAGCGTGGTCAGCCTGCAGAGTTCCCAGTAAATGGCGTTATCAAAGGCTGGACTGAAGCACTACAGCTAATGCCTGCTGGCTCAAAATGGCGTCTGTATGTACCACATGACCTTGCCTACGGTGAGCGTGGTGCCGGTGCATCAATCGCACCTTTCTCAACATTGATCTTCGATGTTGAGCTGTTAGAAGTACTATAATCTAACACCAGAGGCCGTTTATCGTAAGCGGCCTCATCGTTTCTTGCTATCTACGCCTTACAACACTATTCATCAAAAAACGCATATAACTGGTTCAGTACTCGCTCTTGCTCTGTATTGCTGATGGTAAATTCCAACCCGTAGTAGGCGTGTTCGTCCGAACGATCTTCTTTACGGATGACTTTGGCAGCCAGCTCAAGTGGGGACTGTTGCATGTACTCAGAGTAGTTTTTCTTCGGCCTGAATAATGTCAAAGTAACTGTGCTGTTAATATCTAGCTCCTGATTCAATTGCTGACTCAAAATAACGCCACAGCCGACACAGCTTAATTCCCGGGTGATGGTGGAGTAGATCTGATCGCCTGTATCTATGTTCATTTTTATTTTTGCTTCTACTCGGTCCGAGCGCCTTTGCTCATGCTGTTGTCTAATGTACGTGTCTTTGTCTTCATCGAAGAAAAAGCTGTCCATCAGATTGTTGACAAGCTCAGAGGTCTGATAAAGATCGCCTCCAATCATAGAGACCATTTGGGCTTTTTCTGCATTCTGCTGGAGCGACGCAAACAAGTGCTGCAGTTTTAGCTGCATTTCAATCATCTGATCACTTTGACGGCTTGACCGTTCAGCGACTTGCTCATTGGCGGAGACTATCCTGTCTATCGTCAGGGTCATCGCTTTCAGTGCCTGGCCACTTTCGTCTGAGCGCGTTTTACTGATATTGACCTGCTCTATGATGTTAGTCATTAGATTGATGACATCCGACACTTTAGTCAGCAGTTGTGTAATGACCTGTCTGATTTCGTCCGTGGAGGCGGCTGTGCGCTTTGCTAGGCTTCTGACTTCATCGGCAACAACCGCAAAACCTCTTCCTTGTTCTCCAGCTCTGGCTGCTTCAATCGCGGCGTTCAATGCAATTAGCGCCGTCTGATCTGCGACTGTCGAAATTGCATCTGTTACCGTTTCAATTTGCTCACTGGCAGACTGTAACTCTCCGACTTCTTTGGAGGCAACTTCAACCACTTCAACGGTTCTGTTCATTTCTTCTAAATTACTGCTTACAGCAGCGATCCCGGAGTCGGCTTCCTGCCTGGCCTGGTCCAGGACGCCCTTGCTTTGTTCTATGGCGTTACTTGATTCGTGTAGCAGGTCCATAAAGCAATCAATGACCTGCATGACTTCGTTGTAACTGTCATTTTCACTTTTAGCGACGGAACTGATTTCAGTCGCAATGGCTGCCACCTGATGTGCGGAGTGTCCAACCTGTCTTGATTGTCGCCGGACGGTTGAAATAGTCGAAGACAACGACAGTGTCATATGATTAAAGCTCTCTGAAAGTTGATTTAATTCATCTTTATGATGCATTGAGAAATAGCTTTCTTTGGTTTGAAAGTTCCCAACGGAAATATTTTGCGCACGCTCTAGCAACAGTTGAACGCGTTGTTTGAGTTTGTTACTGAACAACAGACTGATTGAACTGGCAATAATCACTGTTATCAAGGAAGCGATTGTAATGACGATAAACATATCGCTGAGTGCGGTTTCAACGGTGGTAATCCCATTTGCAGATACCTGAGCAACATGTGAGTTCAGTTCATTGAGTTGCGCAAAAATCTGCTTAGTCAACGGAGAAATCACTTCGCGTAAATGTTTAGTGGCGAAATTTGCGTCCGGACTTGCTTGTTTCTCAAAGGCTAAAATCGTCAGTGGCGCAATTTTTTCACGTTCTTCACTGTAAGCGCTCCATTTCATCAGTTGAGCTTCACTGAATAACTCTTCGTAATCGTCCAAAATGGCAACAAACGCATCGCTATTTGCAAACCAGGCTTGATCGAAACCGTCTATATTTTTTTGCTCCCTTGTCAACAGGAAGGCCCGTAACTCGGAGATCGCGGTTGCAAAACTCATTTTTGAGTCAACCAGGAGCTTGAACAGTTCCATGCGCTCTTCGTCGGGTTCTTGCTCAAGCTCGGACTCTATGAGCTCTGATAAGAGCCCCACCATAGACTCGGCCAGCGGTATAGCCTGGGTGACCAGAATTTTTACTGCGGGCTCGTTGTCCACAGTATTACTAATATCGGAGACAACTTGTTGCTCGGAATTCAGTTGGCGCAGATTTTGTTCAATGGTACTTAAAATACGATTTTCAAAGCCTGTTTGCTGCGCCAGTGCTTGTAATTGCGCAAAGTGCTTGTTGATATTGTTCCAGGCCGCTTGTCTGGCTGCGATGGAGTTGCGTCTTTCTTCAGGACTGTTTCCTGTGATGATTTGTTCTTTCAAAGAAATCTGGGTTTCTAGTATCGCCATTCTTAAATCTGAATTTGCTTTCACCAGAGGTAATGACACCGATGAAAATTGCGTAAAGCTCTGACCGATAGAGCCTGTATTCAGGTAGACGAAAAAATTACTGAAGATACCGAGCGACGTGATGATACCAAATGCAATTAACATTTGTATCGCGATACTTGGCACGATGCGTGATATATCCATCTGTTCTCACTTAATAAACTAGCACGAAGAAACTGCCTTGGCAGATAAGGCAATACTCATATAACAGGTGTTGCGTGATAAGGTTTATTTTTTTGCATTATCGAAAAATATAGTCAATCCTTGCTGTAGTTCAAAAATTAACCTTAACTTTGTTGTCGAAGGGGGGAAAATGAGCGCGTTGAGAGTGGTTTTGATTGCAGCATTTTGTATAACCAGCGTGAAAGTAGGGGCCAACGCTGGTGTGAATTTAGGGGGGCTAGGCACCCCAGATAAAGATGACATTGAGTACCCTGATGACGAGGAGCCAAGCGACAGAGAGATCCTGTTGGGCAAAACGCTATTCTATGATACCCGGCTTTCGAGGCACCATAACCAGTCTTGCGCGACGTGCCACAACCCTGAATTGGGCTTTAGTGACGGTCTGGCCAAAGGCATTGGTAGTGGGGGAGATATCCTGGGTCGAAACGCACCACATTTGTATAATCTGGCGTGGTCTGTCACTTTCTTCTGGGATGGCAGAGCCGCTTCATTGGAAGAGCAGGCTTTGGGGCCTCTGGTATCTGATATAGAAATGCAAATGACCCCCAAAGATGTGGTCAAGCGTTTAAAAGACGTTAAATTCTATCGGGACGAGTTTGCGCAAATTTACGGTGAGATTTCCTTTGAAAATGTCGGCCGGGCCATCGCCGCCTTCGAAAGAACCATCATCAGCGATAACTCGCCCTTTGACCAATATCTGGCGGGCAATAAATTTGCTATGTCACCGTCAGCAATCAGGGGCCTAAGTGTCTTTGTCGGTAAAGGGCGGTGTACCAAATGCCATGACGGTGAAAATTTTACAGACGATAGCTTTCATAACATCGGGATAGATAACAAAGATAACGGACGTTTCGAACTGGACAAAAGTGCGCAATTCAAAGGGGCGTTTAAAACCCCGGGTTTAAGAAATATCATTATGAGTGCGCCTTATATGCACGATGGTTCATTGGGCACGCTCGAAGAGGTCGTGGAGCACTATGACAAGGGGGCTGTGGGCACAAAAAATGTAAGCCCGCTCATTGTGCCACTCAACCTATCAACCCAGGAAAAGGCGGATTTGGTTGCCTTTATGGCCGCGTTGACTGATCCCGTTGTGATCCAACGACCAATCATTCCTCAATAAAGGAAAAAACACCATGATTAAACGTATGCTAGCGCTGGGCCTGTGCATGGTTTTTAACACACAGGCTGCCACACTAACCGGTGAACTTACTTTTGTTAAAAAGCCGCCTTTTGCAGGTATTTTGTATGCGAAAAACGGAGCAGGGCCGAAAGCTGCTGAACTAGACCAGGCGAATAAGGTGTTCGACAAAAAAGTGGTGGTGGTTGGTAAAAATGGTGAGATCACCTTTAAAAATTCAGATGAATTTCAGCATAATATTTTTGCCAATGATCCCAATTCAGGTGTGAAGTTTGATGTGGGTTTGATGAATCAGGGTCAGACAACCAAAGTGTCTGCTGATTGGTCAGAAAACACACTGACTCGCATTGGGTGCAAAATCCATCCCAAAATGCGCAGTTACATTGCCAACGTGAATTCTGATACCTATCAGGTACTGCCTTTCACGAAAAAACAAAAAACTTATAAAATCGACTTAGACGCCGGATCTGCCAGTACGTTTGTGTTACAAATTCCTAAATATGATCCGGTCGAGGTTACGCTTTCTCCTGGAGAAGCAAAGTCGGTAGAAGTGATGTACAAGGGAAAACTCAGAGCCAATTTAAGTCTAACTCTAAAATAAGGCGCAGCGTATGAAACGCGTTTTGCTATCGCTGGCGGCTGGTCTTATTGCTGCATCAGGCCAGGTCATCGCAGATCCATTTGGGGTTTACCCCTTTAAAATACCGCTACAGTATCAGGCTGAGTTGAGCGATTACCGTACAGACTGGACACGCGTAACGGGGTTTGAGCACTCAGGCTTACACTGGCAACAATTTATCGTCGTGTTTCTGAATAAAGATGTCAGAGTGTATGAAAGCAATTATCTGGAGTATTTGCGGCTCTATCAGGATTACGATGAGGATGAAGACGAAGAAGAGCCGGTGCCTAACTTTAAGTCCTACTCACCGGGCACGATTGTTTTGAAAGAGAATTTCTCTTCTCAGTCGGGGTCGCCCCATGAAGCTCTGACAATCACTATGATGATTAAACGTCAGCCAGGCTACTCGCCTACACACGGTGATTGGGAATATGTGCAGTTCGATAAGCAAGGGAAAGTACTGCTAGCGGGTAAAGGCACGGATAGTGCGATACAAAAAGTGTGCGCCAGCTGCCACGAAAGTATCAAAGAGCGGGATTACATTTTTGCGAACTTCTATTCAAAGAGTAAGTGAATTATTGAATATTACACTGACAAGGGCGCACTAAAATGTGTATAAGTATGCGCCCGGGTGTAAGGCATTATTATAAATCTTCAATTTTAAATTTTTTGTTAACGTGATACTTGTGGTGTTTAATATTTATACAACACGGAGCGCGTTATGTTTAAGAAAACCTGTCTTACTTTAGCGGTGGCTATATCCGGCCTGTCAATGCAGTCGGCGTGGGCACAAGAGGCTTTCTGTCCACGAGTTGAAGGCTTTTATTCTACCTGGGATTACCCGGCGGGTGGTCAACTGGATGTTCAGGACCTGGCTACTGATAAACTCACACATATTATAGTGGCATTTGCCTATCCCAATGCCGATGGCACACTGAACACACTTGAAGCTGATCGCTATATCGACGACATTGTGGCACATGCTCATGCTAACAACACAGGCGTCATGATCTCAGTAGGTGGTGCCGGCGTCGACTTTCTGTCTATGGATGAGCAGGCACGAGCCAACCTGGTAAAAAACCTGGTTGCTTATGCTGAGCTACACAAGTTAGATGGTATCGATGTCGACTGGGAAGACTGGAGCACATACAACCAGCCAAACCCAGTGGAAAGTGGTTATCTGCTGAGCCTGGTTAAAGACTTGAGAGCAGCTTTACCTGCGCACCTGGAGGTGAGTGTTGATGTCCAGGCCGGTGGCTGGTCGGGGATCAATTTCCATCCAGACTTAGATGAGTATGCCGATTACATACGCTTCATGGCCTATGACTATACCGGCGGCTGGGGTGGCTCACCGAAAAACCACCATGCTGCCTGGTCTTATATCCACGATGGCTTGGTTAATCCTGCCCAATGGAGCCAGAGCATGATCACTAAGTATGACGTGAGCAAAACCAGCTTAGGTATTCCTTTTTACAATAAGTCCTTCCCAGACGGGGTGAGTGGCCCTGTCATGACCTATACGGCACGAGACATTGTCGAAATCTTCGTTGACGGACTTGGCGTAGATTACAACGCAGGCTTTTATGAGCTGGATAACTACCTGCATTTTTGGGAGACTCCGGAGCTGGTGCGTACCAAGTCACAGTTTGTTGCCGACAATGGTTATCCGGGCATTTTTATCTGGGAGCTGCATCAGGATGCGCGCGGTGAGAATAAGTTGCTGGATGCCATTGGGGAAGTTCTGCCTAAATGCCAGCCTTGCGCCGAGTCCTGGCAAGCTTACCCGAGTGTGTATCACACAGGGGACGTCGTGAGCTTTGCTGGAAAAAACTGGCGCGTTAATGGGGGGCCTTTGCATGGAGTTGCACCTATGACTGAAGGACATGCGCACAGATACAGCGAATTGGGCGCGTGCCAGAACTATGTTGCAGCACAATAAATAAGTCCAACAGGCATAAAAAAAGCCCCAAAACGGGGCTTTTTAAAACTAAATTAGATTAGTAAGTTGCACTACCTTTGGTGCGCGGGAAGGCGATAACGTCACGGACGTTGCCCATACCGGTTACATATGCAACCAGGCGCTCAAAGCCCAGACCGAAGCCTGAGTGCGGCACGGTGCCGTATTTACGCAAGTCGCGGTACCAGCTGTAGTCTTCTTTATCCAGACCCATTTCTTCCAGACGCTTATCAAGCACATCCAGACGCTCTTCACGCTGAGAGCCACCGATGATTTCACCAATGCCCGGTGCAACAACGTCCATTGCGGCAACGGTTTTGCCGTCTTCGTTCTGGCGCATGTAGAAAGCTTTGATGTCACGCGGGTAGTTTTTGATAACTACCGGCGCATTAAAGTGCTCTTCTGCCAGGTAACGCTCGTGCTCTGATTGCAGATCTACGCCCCAGTCAACCGGGAATTCAAACTTCTTACCACAGTTTTTCAGGATCTCGATCGCATCGGTGTAATCAACCTGTGCGAAGTCTTTGTCGATAAAGGACTCAAGACGCGTGATTGCCTGTTTTTCGATGCGTTGTGCGAAGAACTCCATGTCGTCACGGCGCTCTTCCAATACGGCTTTAAAGGCATATTTCAGCATGTCTTCGGCAAGGGCCGCAATGTCGTCCAGATCGGCAAACGCTACTTCTGGCTCAACCATCCAGAATTCCGCCAGGTGACGCGAGGTATTCGAGTTTTCAGCGCGGAATGTTGGGCCAAATGTATAGATCTTTGACATGGCGCTGGCATACGTTTCGCCGTTCAGCTGACCAGATACGGTCAGGAAAGCTTCTTTGCCAAAAAAGTCTTCGCTGTAATCAATGTCGCCCTTGTCTGTGCGCGGCAGGTTTTGCATATCCAGTGTAGAAACACGGAACATTTCGCCCGCACCTTCACAGTCACTCGCTGTGATGATAGGGGTGCTGATCCACATGTAGCCTCTTTCGTGGAAGAAGCGGTGGATTGCTTGCGACAAACAGTTACGAACGCGAGTAACCGCGCCAATAACGTTGGTGCGTGGGCGAAGGTGTGCATGCTCACGCAGATATTCAATGCTGTGACGCTTTGCTGCCATCGGGTAGGTATCCGGATTCTCAACCCAACCCAGTACTTCTACTTTGTTAGCCTGAATTTCAAAAGCCTGACCCTGACCTTCAGAGGCCACCAGAACACCGGTCACGGCCACAGAGCAGCCAGCGGTAAGACGAGTCACTTCTTCATAATTATTAAGCGAATTAGGGACTACGGCTTGAATAGGATCGAAACAAGAACCGTCATGGACGGCTAGGAATGAAATACCCGCTTTTGAATCGCGTCGTGTACGGATCCAGCCTTTTACAGTAACCTGGCTGTCTACCGCAACGGTGCCTGCTAGTAGCTCCGTTATCGCTGTGTGGCTCATCTTTACTCCAAAATGATTATTTATAATTAGTCTGTTGCGTGTGTTGTTTAACTCACTGCCATGACCACGCTTTTTGCGCAGTCAGCTATGTCGTATCTTACCTGCGATAGACGCATAAAAAAACCATCAAATGCGGGTGCAGGGTAATTTCTTTGGGCTTTTTTGCACTTGGCCGCAGTCAGTGCAAAACTATTGGCTGATATTTGCGCAATATGACGTTTTGTTGTGGAAAAGTGTGGCCAGGTTGAGGGGCTGACACTAAAAAAGCGCGCCCATTTGCCTGATGAATTACTTAAATGCAAAATTTATGGCATTATATCTGCCTACTACTAAGAAAAACTGGATATAAGTCGTTCGATAGATGAAACAGGCATTTATATTACGGGGATTACCTGGCTCTGGGAAAACACATTACGCTTACGCACTGGCAGACGAGCTGGTCGCAGGCGACGAAACGCAATTCATCATTTGCTCTACCGATGATTACTTTCATAATGAGCAGGGCGAATATCATTTTGAAAAGTTCAGACTGCCGGAATACCATAATCTGAACCTGGCACGCTTTATCAATGCGCTGGCTGAGGGGATCCCGCTGGTGATCGCTGATAACACCAATATCAAACGCTGGGAGTTTGTTGCTTACACCAGTGCAGCACAGGCGATGGGGTATCAGGTCAAAGAAGTGATAGTCGGCGAAGTGAAAGATAAGTCAATGCAGCACTTATATGCCAAACGTAACACGCATGGTGTGGCACTGAGAACTATCAGTAAAATGGCCTATATGTTTGAGTGGTAGTTGCAATAAGCGATTATCTGAAAAGAAAAAGCCGACAATGTTGTCGGCTTTCTTGTAACTTGAACCTTTACATGGCTTCGTATTCGTCCTGCCAGAAGAATTTTTCCTCGCCAAATGCTGGCTTAAGGCCATCCAGCCAGGTCGCTTCTTCATCATATTTGGCAAAGAAAGGTCTTTGCACCCAATCCGGGTTACGGGCCTGAATAAAGCGTAATACAAACACTTTTTCGCCGTTGATTTCTGTCACACCAGAGACTTCAACCTTACCCGGGCCAGCACTCATAGAAGGTCCGCGTACTGTGCGGCTCACACCCGATACCTCTTTATAGGCGTCACGGAAGATTTCCCAGGTCTTGTAAAGCGGCAATTCAAAGTAACGTTTTGCACCGGTATCACGCTCAATAAACATGTAATAAGGGATCATGCCCATTTGTGTTTGCTCTTTCCACATCTCAGACCACATTTTAGGGTCAGTGTTGAGGTGGTTAAGCAAAGGCGCCTGAGTACGGATCTGTACACCAGTCTTGCGTAGCAATTTAATCGCTTCTTTGGCAATGTCAGTGCGTAGCTCTTGCTTGTGATTAACGTGCGCCATAATAGACACGTGCTTACCAGCGTCAACCAGCTCTTTAAGCAGGGCTAACAAGTCCTGTGCATCCGGATCGGTCACATAACGGAATGGCCAGAAAGTCAGAGACTTAGTACCAATACGGATCGTGCGAATATGATCAAAGCGCGGCTCTTTCAGTGCTTCCAGGTATTTACGTAGCTTAACAGTACGCATAACCATAGGGTCGCCGCCGGTCATAAGCAGATCGGTCACTTCTGTGTGCTCTTCCAGGTAGCTGTGTAGTAGATCTTCGTCGTTGTTGTTAAAGCGGGTTGCTTTACCAACGAACTGGGCCCAGCGGAAACAGAAAGTACAGTAAGAGTGGCAGTACTGGCCCTGTGCCGGGAAGAACAGCACGGTTTCTTTGTATTTGTGCTGAATGCCTTCAACGCGCTCACCGTCAAAGGTGGGGACGTTTTTATCCATCTGACCGGCTGGATGCGGGTTAAGCTTTTGTCTTAACTTGGTTGATAGCTCAAAAACTTCTTCTGGCGTGTGCTCACGTTTAAGCAGTGCGGCCATTTCTTCGTACGACTCGTCGTCCAGCATGCCACGCTGAGGGAAAGTAAGCTGAAAAACGGGGTCGTTAGGTACCTTGTCCCAGTCAATCAGTTCATCAATAACATAGTTGTTCACGCGGAAAGGGAAAACGTTTGCAACCACCTTCATCTGGAAGCGCAGGTGCTCAGGCAGTTTTTCAAGTTGCTCAATTTTATCAATCTGACGGTGTTGATAAACAGTAAAGCGCGGTGGCTGATAAGCTTCAGCTGGCTGCAATTTGACGGTTTGTTGCATAGTTACTCGATTCTCAACTCTATTTCGAAATTTACAATCAAAGTCGCCTAGTCTAACAAAGCCATGAAATGATTTCAGGTACAAACGATGAAATATCTTAAATAATTGCAAAATTGGCAAAAAAAGTGCCAATTTTGCTTTTATTATCGCACTTTTTAGCTGTGCTGAGGAAAGCTAGTACGCGTTCTGTGCGATGGCGTTATAAATCCCATCAGCCAGCTGCGCGATATCTTCATCCGGTGTGATATAGGGGGGCATCAGATAGATCAGCCTGCCAAACGGGCGGATCCACAAGCCTTTTTCAATAAAAAAGCGTTGTATCTTTGCCACGTCTATGGTGCGGTTTACTTCAACCACCCCGATTGCGCCCAGCACTCTGACATCCTGCACTGCGTCCAGTGATCTACAGCGCTCGAGCAACGTTAAACTGTTTGCCAGGCGCTGGACCTGCTCTTGCCAGGCATTAGTTTGCAACAGGGTTAGGCTTGCATTTGCTGCAGCGCAAGCCAGCGGGTTACCCATAAAGGTGGGGCCATGCATCAGTACTTTGGCTTCGCCCTGACTGATCCCTATGGCTATCTCATCTGTGGTGAGCGTTGCCGACAGTGTCATGGTGCCGCCGGTCAGGGCTTTACCCAGGCACAGAATATCCGGGCTAATGTCGGCGTGCTCGCAGGCAAATAATTTTCCGGTACGGCCAAAGCCGGTCGCTATCTCATCGAGGATCAGCAAAACATCATATTGGTCGCACAGTGCGCGGAGCTTTTTCAGGTAATCCGGGTGATAGAAGTTCATCCCGCCGGCGTTTTGCACTATGGGCTCAATGATGAACGCGGCAACTTCCTGATGATGGGCTGCAAATGACGCTTCAAGTTGCCCAAGCTCTTCTTCACATGCCTGTTTATGGAAGCGCCCGGTTGGTGCAGGCACAAAAATATGCTCCGGCAGAAAGCCCTGATACATGCTGTGCATAGAATTCACCGGATCGCACACACTCATGGCGGCAAAGGTGTCGCCATGATAGCCTTTTTGCGCTGTCATCAGTTTAGTTTTGCGTGTATGGCCCTGGCTCAGCCAGTACTGCAGAGCCATTTTAATCGCCACTTCAACGCTAACCGATCCGCTGTCTGCCAGAAACACTTTATTGAGGGGAGCCGGGGTCATGGCAACCAACTTTTTACACAACTCAACCGCCGGGGCATGGGTCAGTCCGCCAAACATCACGTGGCTCATCTTGCCTGCTTGCTCAGTAATTGTAGTTACAATGTCGGGGTGGTTATAGCCATGAATGGCGCTCCACCAGGATGCCATACCATCAATTAATTCTTCGCCTGTTTCCAGGTGGATACGGTTGCCCTGGGTATGACTTGCCGGGTAAACGGGCAGAGGATCCAGCATGGAGGTATAGGGGTGCCAGATATGCGCTTTATCAAAGGCTAAATCGATTGTGTTATTATTGCTCACTTGTAAACCTTGCTTAAGTGGTCCGTGTTGACAATGGTAAAGCAAGAAGTAGACTAAGCCAATCACCGTCATAACAACTGACTAAAAAATGTCAGTCAAAAGAAGAGAATAATTATGGAATTGGGCACAGTACGTCACGATTGGACGCATAAAGAAGTTAAAGCACTATTTGAAATGCCATTCAATGATCTGTTGTTTCATGCTGCGAGCATCCACAGAAAAAACTTTAATCCCAATGAAGTACAGATCTCTACACTCTTATCTATAAAAACCGGTGCGTGTCCGGAAGACTGTAAATACTGCCCTCAGTCGGGTCATTATAAAACCGACCTGGAGCGTGAACGTCTGATGGAGGTAGAAAAAGTGGTAGCCCAGGCCAAGGTGGCCAAAGAAAAAGGCGCAACACGTTTTTGTATGGGGGCAGCCTGGTCTGATCCGAAAGACCGCGATATGCCTTATATCGAGAAAATGGTGCGCGAAGTCAGAGAGCTGGGCCTGGAGACCTGTATGACGCTGGGCAAGCTTGATAATGACAAAGCCCATGCACTCAGAGAAGCGGGCTTAGATTACTACAACCACAATCTTGATACATCGCCTGAGTACTATGAGCAGATCATTACCACGCGGACTTATCAGGATCGTCTGGATACACTTGATCATGTACGTGACGCGGGTATGAAAGTCTGTTCCGGTGGTATTGTTGGTATGGGTGAGCAAGCTTCTGACCGTTATGGTCTGCTGATGCAACTGGCTAATTTGCCAAAACAACCGGAAAGTGTGCCAATTAACATGCTGGTGAAAGTAGCGGGCACACCACTTGAAGACGTAGAAGATCTCGACCATTTTGAGTTTATTCGCACCATTGCTGTTGCGCGTATTATGATGCCGTATAGCTATGTACGTTTGTCTGCGGGCCGTACCGCCATGAACGAGCAGATGCAGTCGATGTGCTTCTTTGCCGGTGCAAACTCGATTTTCTACGGTGACAAGCTGTTAACCACAGAAAACCCGGAAGCCGATGCAGACATGAATTTGCTAAGAAAACTCGGTATGCAACCGGAGAAGCGTCAGGATTACTCAGACGAAGCCTATGAAGCGTCTCTGAATTCTGCCATTGCAGACAAAGCCACTTCTGAACTGTTCTACGAAGCCAACTAAATGGCCTTCGAGTTCATCGATGCGGCTCTGAATAGCAGAGCTGCTGCCTCTTTGTTGCGCCATCGTCAGTGCATTGATAAGGTCTCTGCCCGTGAAATTGAAGTTGGTGGTAAGCGTTACCTCAACTTTGCCAGTAACGATTATCTGGCTCTGGCGGACCAGCCACTGAACCTGACAGGCCAACCCGGTAGTCGCAGTTCGGCACTGGTGACCGGGTTTCAGTCAGTGCATGCAGCGTTTGAATCACAGTTGTGTGAAGTTTTTGGTTACGAAAGCGCATTACTTTTTGCAAGCGGTTTTGCTGCCAATACCAGTGTGCTTCAGGCGTTATTTAACGACCCTGCTATTGGGCGCGAGTCAGAGCTGTTTCAGGATAAACTCAACCACGCCAGCTTGCTCGATGGTGCGCTGCATAGTCAGGCCAAGCTGACCCGATTCAACCACAACGATGTGGGCCATTTGCGTGCCCGGCTAGAAAAATCTAAAGCAAAACATAAACTGATTGTGACGGAAGGCGTGTTCTCTATGGACGGCGACTGTGCGCCTTTAGCTGATATTGCTCAGCTTGCAAAAACCCATAACGCCTGGCTGATGGTCGATGACGCCCACGCACTGGGTGTGGTAGGCGACAACGGGCTGGGCAGTATTGAACGTGGCGTAAAACCAGAACTTTTGGTGATCACCTTTGGCAAAGCCATGGCCTGTCAGGGGGCTGCGGTGTTATGCAGTGAACGGGTTCAGCAGTATCTGCTCCAGTTTAGCCGCGAATACATTTACTCCACCGCCATGTCGCCCATGCTGACCGACATTGCTGTCAGCCAGTTTGCTCAGTTACGTGGTGCAGTGTCACAAAGAGCGGCATTAAAAGATAACATTGCCTATTTTACGCAATCCGCTGCGCAATTAGGCATTGCAGTGATGCCTTCAGACACAGCCATTCAGCCTATTGTGCTGGGCTCAGCAGACAATGCTCTGGCGGCGCAACAGCAGCTCAAAGAGCGGGGCATTTGGCTCACTGCCATTCGCCCACCCACGGTGCCACAAAATGCAGCCCGATTGCGAGTGACGCTGACTGCGGCGCATACGACACAAGATATAGATGCGTTACTCAATGCACTTAAGGAGGCGATATGAGTGCGTCTGTTAAAGCGCAGGTTGCTTCACGTTTTTCTCGCGCGTCTCAGGTTTATGTACAGCATGCCAATGTCCAGCAACAAGCGGCGGAGATCCTGCTCAGGAAAATCACCCAACCCAGTACAACCATGTTAGATCTGGGCGCCGGCCCCATGCAGCATCATGAAGCGCTAAGTACACGCTGCGCTCAGCTGGTGGCGCTGGACCTCAGTGCTGGCATGTTAGAGCAGGGGCCTCAGGATGCTTTTAAAGTTTGTGCGGATATGGACAATTTACCGCTGGCAGATAACTGTGTAGATGCCATTTTCAGCAACTTTGCTATGCAATGGAGTCAGGATCATCCGGCTTTATTTAAGGCGCTGAATCGAATATTAAAACCCGGCGGTAAAGCCTATCTGAGTGTTGTTGCCGACGGTTCACTGTGCGAAATACAGCAGGCCTGGCAGAATGTTGATGCACACTGTCATGTTAACCGGTTTACGTCCTTCGACAGTCTGCTTGCCTATGCCGAAGAAGCCGGGTTTGTGCTCGATGATGCCCAGCTGATGTGCCTTAAAGAAACCTTTGCAACTGCGCAGGCTGCTTTCAAATCTGTGAAAGCCATAGGTGCTAACCAGTTGCAGCATGAAGGCCAGCGTCGTGGCTTGCTGGGCAAGACACAATATCGTAAATTACTGGCAGGATACCCACTTACCAATGGCCGTGCCCAGTTAAGTTATCAGGTTGCCTTTTTGGAGCTAACTAAATTATGAGTGCATTTTTTATCACCGGCACAGACACCGAAGTGGGCAAGACCCATGTGTCTTCTTTGCTGCTAAAACTATTGGCCCAGCGGGGAAAAAAAGCGGTGGGCTTTAAACCATTGGCGGCAGGTGCCGAAGAAGCCTTTGGTCAGCTGGTTAATGAAGATGCACTAAGCCTGATGGAAGCGGCGTCTGTGCATGGTAAATACGAGCAGATCAATCCGTTTTGCTTTGAGCCGCCCATTGCACCACATATTGCTGCCCAGCGTGCAGGTGTGGCTATTAGCTGTGAAGCCTTAAGTGAAAAGTACCAAGAACTAAGCAGCTTAGGTGCTGAATATACGCTGGTGGAAGGCGCCGGTGGCTGGGCATTGCCGATCAACGATACTCAGTTTTTGTATGACTGGATAAAGCAAGAAGAATTGCCCGTGATCCTGGTGGTGGGCTTGAAGCTTGGCTGTCTGAACCATGCATTTTTGACCGAGCAGGCAATAGCCGCCGCCGGGCTAAACTGTGTTGGCTGGGTGGCCAATCAGGTAGACCCCGAAATGCAGGAATACGACGCCAACCTGGAGACCTTAAAACAGCGGTTAAAAGCACCATTGCTTGCTGTCGCACCATACAGTGAGGGCACACCCAAACTACAGATCCACAGTGCATTGCTTGATTTACTGGGTCTTCAGCACAGCGCCAAAGCTTAATTGGTTTACGCAGACTGCACTCAACTTGGCCCGGGTTAAGTGCTGTTTGCGGGCTTAACACGAGCTACACTTCCTATTATAACTTTGGAAACCAGCACTATGATCAGTTGCAGTGATTACGATTACTTTGAAATTGTCTGCATGTTTCACTACCCGATTACACTGAGCCTGCGAAATGGCGAGGAGCTAACGGGCGTTGCTGTGGACTTATGCCGCGATGAGCAAAAGAATGAGTGTATACAATTAAATGTTGATGGCACCCTCCGGCATCAGCAGCTGAAACAGATCGCTAAGTTGACCATTAATGTGCGCAATCCACATTTTAGCGAAAAACAATTTAGCTGACTGTCTTCAAAATCTACCCAATGGCGTTACGGGTTGATAAGCGTGCCGGGCAGCCACTGGGAGTTGCCCTCGCCACGCTAAGGTCACCCAACTAAGGTCGCAGTACAGTTATTGTTGATTTTGCAGATTTTTGACTATCTTTAGTATCAATAAGGATGGCCAGTCATGGTGTATCAGATTGGCGTCATTAAGTGATCACCGGAGAAATCATGAATCTGCTAAAGCGCTTTTCTATTATTCAACTATCCATTATCAGCTCTACCGCTTTACTTATTTTCATTCTTATTCTGCTTAGCAAAGTGGTTTTTCAGTACTGGCAGGGTATTGAGGCCACAAAAAAGGACATTGCTTATATCGGTTTGCTGGATGCGATGGAAAAAGTAGCGCACCATCATGCCGTTGAGCGCGGTTTAACAGCGGGCTTTTTGGGTAATCCGAATGGACAAACCCGCCAGGCTGTTGCCGCACAGCGGATAAAGGCCGATGCCTCGGTTGCTGCTCTGGAAGACTTGTATCGCGGTGCATTTAAAGAAGATAAAAAGGTGCAACAGTGGTTGCCAAACTTGTTCACCTTACTGCGAGAAAAAGATGCGCTGCGTCGCGAGGTGGATCAGCAACAGGGTCAGCATGCCTTCAATTATTACAGCCATGTTAATCAGCTTGCACTGAGCACGGCAATGCGGATGCAGGCCTATGTGACTAATCGGGAGTTGGCATCGAATTTGTCTATCGCGTTTCTCATGGCGCAGAGCAAAGAGCGCAAAGGGCAGTTGCGGGGTAAAGTAAATGGCGTACTGGCCAGACAATCTGTTGATGAAGCCACTAAGCGTGACCTTGCCTATTTTCAGCAGCAACTGACGTTACTCAAAGAGCAGCTAGAAACCGCCCTGACTGATGACACACTGAACACCTATAAGCAGATCATGTCAGACAGTCGCGCACAAACTCTGGACAGGGTTATTACGACGATCTCGACAGCCGATAATATTGATTTTTCGCAACTGCCAGACAGCAGCCAGTGGTTTGCACAGGCAACCGGGCAAATTCAGGATGTAAAAGCTTTGCTCGATAAGCAATGGGATCACACGCGTATTATCAGTGAAGCGTATCAGGCCGATCTTATCGAGCAAATGATCTGGCTGTTCGTGTTGTTTTTGATCTCTATGCTATTTATCACTGTCATTAATACCCATTTGTTTACGTCATTGCGGGACGAGCTGAACGAGTTGACCGGCATTTTGACCAAAGTGGCCAATAATGGCGACCTGACCCTGGATGTGAGATTAAAAAGCAGTGATGAGCTGGGTAAGATCTCTGAGTCTATTCATAACACAGTGTATGCTTTTAAGGACCTGCTGGTGGGGCTAGCTAAGTCTATTAATGTGGGCACTAAGCTGGGTAATCAGATGGAAAAAGCGGCCAGTCATGTTACCGAAGATGCCCAGCGCACCCAGAGCCTGGCAACCAACATTGCGGCGGCAATAGAGCAAATGGCCGCAACCAGTGAAGACATCGCCAAAGCTGCCTCAGATACGCTAACGGCCAGCGATCAGCTTAATGACGAATCGAAAAAGTTGCTGGAAGACAATCAACGTAACCTGGATGCCATGAACGTGCTGTCGCAAAACATGGAGCAGGTAAATGAAATGGCGTTGAATATGGAGAAGCAGGTAGAAGAAATTAACACCATATTGGACTCCATCCGCAGTGTGGCCGATCAGACCAACTTACTGGCGCTGAATGCTGCCATTGAAGCGGCCAGGGCAGGTGAGCATGGCCGGGGGTTTGCCGTGGTCGCCGACGAAGTGAGAGGACTTGCCAATAACAGCAAAGGCTCGTCGGAGCAGATCTCCACCTTACTGCTCAGTCTCAATGACATCAGCCGTAACGTTGTCAGTGCCATCAAGGAAAACACCGATCTTGCCAGCAGCATTATGAGTGAGGTTGAACAAACCCGTCAGGTCTCAATGCAGGTGAGCGATCACAGTAATCATGTAGAGCAACTGACTACCTCGGTGGCCACCGCGGCACAGGAGCAATCTGTGGTTGCACAGGATATTTCCAGTAATACCACCGCGGTCTTAGATGCGGCGAACGAAGAGCTTAAAACCTCTCAGGCGCTGCAAAATCTCTTTGATGACATGAAATTAAACAGTGATACACTGCAACGCACTATGGACAATTTTAAAATCGACTAACGCGTAGCATCAACACTCAAACTGCGCAGGACGTTGAGTGAGTGCAGGTATGTTAAACAAACTATGGCGCTGGTAAGCGGGAAGACAAGACTCGGGCCAGACTACAAGAGTACAACGAAAGAGTAGGGAATGAGCCCGGTATTGATAGTTACTTGGGCTCATTACCTGGGAGAAGTGCAGGATCAGGCTTGTTCTTTTTCACGCGCCTGATAATTTGGCAGCAGTTCTTCGACAATGGTCTTTGCCGGGATGGTGTAGCGCACGCCGCTGAACATCACCGAGGTGTTTTCTTCAATACCGGTGATCCCGGTCAGTGTCCAGCCTTCGCCTTTTTCCGGGCACCAGACTTTGGTGGTGGGGGGAATGACAATGTATTCTTCGCTCATCTTAACGACTCCTGACGGCTGTTACTTAAGGCCCGATAGTTTATACTAATTTCGCGAAAAAGAGAGCGCTTTATTATAATACCAATTTCACTAAATACCTGCTCAATTTGACGGAGCAAATATGACGCTAACGGTGTTAAAAATTTCTCATTTAGAACAACTAAATAACAAAATTTTTGCCTGATTATCGACCATATTTTCTCGCCTCAAAATAGAACACTTAATTAAGCAAATTGGTATAAGCTTTTAGATGATGGAACCTGATGCAAATTAAAACCCCCAGATTGCTGTTAAGGCCCGTGAATTACCGCGATGTAACTGCGCTGGTGGCGCTGCTAAACGACCCCTTAGTAAGCCTGTACAATGATTATGGCGATAAGCTTACTCAGCCAGAAGTCAGGGCGATGTTGCAGGCTGATCTTGAAGAGTTCTACGAAGGGCGAGGCGGGCGTTTCGCGATACAATACGACGGAGAACTCATAGGTACGCTCGGGTTGTACGATTACGACATAAATACAAAGCACATTCACCTGGGCATTGAGCTTGCGCCCCGGTTTTGGCGCCAAGGCCTGGCCTCTGAGGCACTCAGCGCGGCTTTGCATGCATTGGATATACTGGTGCCCGGCCGTGAGGTGTCACTCGTATTGGGCAAGGTTCAGCACAATAATTTGGCATGTCAGCGTTTATTGAAGCATTGCGGGTTCCGACAAGTCAAAGGTGGTGCTGTTGCCATATTCGCGTTTTGTCCGTTGAGTGAAAAGGCAGGTTACTTTGATGAGTATGCCGCCTTTGTCAGTTCGTGACTATCATCTATCGATGATAATGCTTTTTAACCTCGCGGGGTTGTTCACTGAAATACAGCTGAAACTGTCGGCTAAAATAGCTGTGATCGGTAAACCCCACAGAAAATGCAATGTCACTTATTGAGTCGTTGGTCTCTATTAGTAACTTTCTGGCCTGTTCTAGTCTAACCTGGGTCAGAAATTTTTTGGGTGTGGTATTCAGGTGTTTTTTAAATCTTCTCTCCAGTGCGCTGACCGATAAGTGACTGGCCTCGGCGATCTCCGTGAGTTTAAGAGGCTGAGCAAAGTTGGCTCTGATGTACTCTACTGGCGCCTTCAGTGCTTTCATCCCGGGTTGAGTACAGGTATGTGCGTGGAGCTTTTTTGACATACCATAAGTTCCGATGATCTCGCCGCTTGCAGAATACAAAGGGCGCTTAGAGGTAACATACCAGGCAATACCGTCTGAACCATCTGCTTGATTTACTTCGAGCCGCTCTGTAACCATTTGACCTAACATTACTTTTTTATCATCAACCATATATTGGTGGGCTAGGTGAGCTGGTGCAAAAGCAAGGTCGGTCTGACCACGTATCTGATGCAAAGACGACACTCCAATGTGCGCAAGGAACGCATCATTGCCGTGTACAATTTCACCTTTCGCATTTTTAACCCAAAATAGCGTACCAGAGAGCATGTCGAGCATGGCTAATAATTGAGAAAAGTGAACAGAGTCAAAAAACGCATCGCTCTGATTTTTATCGTTATCCATTGCTTTGCAGCCTATTCTTTTTTATTTTCTTACGTGTATACAATATATCTAAAAATAAGTCATTAATTTAATTGTTTTTAATATTTTATGTGGTTGATTGAATACAATGTCGCCGATTTTCTTGCATTATTATCCGATTTTGACCTAACTCATAAATTCACTTTCTATTTACCATTGTTGCGTTATCAGAAAAATAAGACAGCAGAATTAAGTAAATGAAAAAAGTGAAAATGGGAATGGTCGGGGGCGGTCCGGATGCGTTTATTGGTGCAGTACATCGAATGGCTGCACAGCTTGATGGACAAATAGAGTTGGTGTGCGGTGTATTCAGCAGTACACCAGAGCAATCTATCAGTTTTGGCAAACAGTTGGGTTTGGCGTCATCACGATGCTATGGACGTTTCAGCGACATGCTTGAACAGGAGTCGCAACTGCCCGCGGAGCAGAAAATGGAGTTGCTGGCTATTGTCACGCCTAATCACCTGCATTTTTCTATGGCCAGCGAAGCCATTAAATACGGGTTTCATGTGATCTCAGATAAACCCGCTACAACCTCGCTAGCGCAAGCCCTGACTTTGGCCCGGCAATTGGCCTCTTGTGATGTATTATATGCGCTGACCTATACCTACACTGGGTATCCCATGGTTAAAGAAGCGCGGCACAGGGTGCTGACAGGAGAGCTTGGTCAGATCCGAAAAGTAGTTGTCAGTTACCAGCAGGGCTGGCTCGGAGACATGCAAGCCGAAGGGTCGAAACAAGCCTCCTGGCGTCTTGATCCAGTTCAGGCCGGACTGAGTTGCTGTATGGGTGATATTGGTGTTCACGCCGCAAATCTGGCGGAATACATCTGCGATCAACCCATCACCCACCTTTGTGCTGATCTAAGTACGGCCCATGAGCACCGCGTCCTGGATGATGAGGGTACGGTATTACTAAGGTTTGGCGAGACAATAAAGGGGGTACTCTTGGCCAGTCAGGTGGCTACCGGCGAAGAAAATAACTTATCAATTTCCGTTTACGGTGAGAAAGCCAGCCTTACCTGGCAGCAACAAGTCCCGAACAACCTGATCATCCGCTTTGCGGATAGCTCAACGCAAATAATTAGAAGTGGCGTAGCCAATCACTCCTCTCTGGCTATTAGAAATACACGCCTTCCAGCGGGTCACCCAGAAGGATATATAGAAGCGTTTGCAAATGTGTACCGAAATTTTGCAGCACAGATCCGTGCCCAACAAGCGGGTAAATCGGCAGATGATGCTGCGATGGACGTGCCGGGGATCACCGAAGGGATCCGAGGAATGCTGTTTATCGACAGTGTAGTTCGTTCAAGTGAATCATCACAAAAGTGGCATGCCGTACAGGGAGCACAATTGCATGACTGAAATTAAAGGGCCTGGAATATTTTTAGCGCAATTTATAGACAGCACTCCACCCTATGACTCTCTGGCAGGGCTAGCACAGTGGGCTTCAAGTTTAGGCTATAAAGCGATTCAGATACCTACCCACATAGCGTCGTTGTTTGATCTACAGCAGGCTGCCAACAGTGAGGCGTACTGTTCGCAAATTCGGGCGTTACTGGCGAGTTATAACCTAGAGATTTCTGAGCTCTCTACGCATATTCAGGGACAACTGGTGGCGGTCGCCCCTTGTTACATTGAGATGTTTAGCGGGTTTTATCCCAAGTCCCTCGGCACTGATCCGCATTCTATCTCGCTGTGGGCAGCAGAGCAACTTGTGCTGGCAGCTCAGGCGAGTAAAAACCTTGGGCTTAAAGCGCATGCCACTTTTTCCGGCGCATTACTTTGGCCTATGGTTTACCCTTGGCCACAGCGGCCTCAGGGGTTGGTTGAACAAGGGTTTGCAGAGCTGGCACGACGCTGGTTGCCTATACTGGACGCCTTTGATATCGCTGGTGTTGATGTTTGTTTTGAATTGCACCCGGCGGAGGACTTGCACGATGGAGCGAGTTTTGAGGTATTTCTTAGGCACGTGAACCACCATCCTAGAGCCAATATTCTCTATGATCCAAGTCATCTTCATTTGCAGCAACTGGATTATCTGGCGTTTATCGACTTGTACTATGAGCGGATTAAGGCATTTCATGTGAAAGATGCTGAGTTTCGAACCAATGGACGTACCGGTGTATATGGCGGCTATCTCGACTGGAAAGACAGAGCTGGGCGTTTTCGCTCGCTGGGTGACGGTCAAATCGATTTTAGCGCAATTTTCAGCAAACTCACGCAATATGATTTCGATGGTTGGGCGGTGCTGGAATGGGAGTGTTGTATCAAAGATCCCTATATTGGCGCATTGCAGGGCGCACAGATCATTAAAAACCTGATCATCAAACCAACGTCGAAAGCCTTCGACGACTTTGTCGGTGTTGCCAGCTGTGAAATGACCAATAAGCGCCTGCTGGGTCTGGAGGAAGGCGGGATATGAATAAGCAAATCAAACAATGGGCTTTCATTGCATCGTGCATTGCACTCACCGTCACCGCGATGACTTTTGCTATCCGTGCAGGCATGTTGTCGCAGCTTAATCAGGTACTTCAGTTAACCGACAGTCAGCTTGGTTGGGTCAACGCAATGGCATTTTTCGGGTTTCCTGTGGCGACAATTGTCGGTGGTGCACTATACAAAGTGCTGGGAGCCAGGCGATTACTCATTATTGCATTTGTTGGCCATATATTGGGTTTATTGTGCACTATATTTGCTTCGGGGTTCTACAGCCTGATGTTCGCAACCTTTTTAATAGGTCTGGCGAATGGTGCTGTTGAAGCAGGTTGTAACCCACTGGTTACCCAGTTATTTCCCACCAAACAAACCACCATGTTAAACAGGTTTCATGTTTGGTTCCCGGGCGGGATCGTATTGGGCTCACTACTGTCAATATCAATGACCTCTTTCGGTCTTGGCTGGCAGTATCAGTTTGCCTGTCTGCTTGTTCCAACTTTGTTATATGGTGCATTGCTTATTCGTCTGCCTGACGACCTTGTCGAAGAACAGGCACCTGAGGATCCGCAGCATGGCGTATTAAAGGCTCTGTTTTCACCTCTTTTTTTGTTCATGCTGTTGTGTATGACACTTACGGCGAGTACCGAGCTGCTAACCCAACAATGGATTGAACGCATACTCCGAGAATCCGGTGCGTCTGCCATGTTCACTCTGGCGCTGATCACCGGGGTGATGGCAATCGGGCGTTATTTTGCAGGGCCTGTCATTAAACAATTAAACCCACTGGGTGTGTTGCTTATGTCTTCTGTAGCGGCATATATGGGGATCCGCTTTATGTCTGTTGCACAGGGCTCTGAGGTGTATTACGCGGCAATTATCTTCGCTTTGGGGGTCACCTATTTTTGGCCCACTATGCTTGGATTTGTGTCTGAAAAGTTACCTGAAACAGGAGCACTTGGGCTGGGAGTCATGGGGGCTGCTGGTATGTTTGCTGTCAGTATCTGGAACCCGATAATTGGCCAGTTAGTTGAGCGAGGGCCGGAGGAGGGTACTCAAAATGCGTCCAGTACCTTAGTCGTTCTGAGTTACTTCCCACTTAGTCTGGTTGTGGCATTTGGGCTGCTTTTGTTGGTCAGCTTTTATAAAGCCCGACGACAAACTCTTAAAGAGGTGTGCCATGACAGCTGAACACACTAATCAATCAAGAAGGCGCTTTTTACAGGGCGTACTCATCAGTTTAGGGGCCGGTTTAAGTAACGGGCTTATTGGTGATAATGCTTTAGCAGCTGCGTTGAACTATCGGGTTGTGCCTGACGGTGAGCCCTATCAGACCAAGGTGTTGAGTAAAGAACAGCTGATGATGCTGAAAAAAGTATGCAATACCATTATCCCGAGGACTGAAACGCCAGGCGCCGGTGATATAGGCGTTCATGGTTTTATTGATCATCAGTTGTATCACTGCTACGACCTGAATGTACATTCCCGTATGCGGGCGATACTGAGCGTAATTGAAACAAGTAGCCTGCGTATATATGGATACCCATTCACAGAGCTTGATAGTGAGAGGCAGGTTGTTCATTTAACCCGGTTAGAAACTGCAGCCGAGCCTTTCTCAGAGCAGCAGCGTACTGACTTTAAACAGCTTAAGGCATTGGTTTGTTTTGGTTACTACACGTCAGAAACCGGTGCCAGTCACGAGCTTGTCTATCAGGCTTATCCTGGTGGATTCAAAGGTCAGATAGCCTATCGCGGGCAAGCTGGCTTCGGCTCTTTGGCATACTACTGAGGAGTTGTGATGTACATCAAAGAATCAAAACAAGAGTATGATGCCATTGTGATTGGCTCAGGGATAACGGGTGGATGGGCTGCAAAGGAATTCTGTGAAAAAGGATTTAAAACGCTGCTTATTGAGCGAGGGCGGGTTGTTGAGCATCGTAAAGATTATGTCGGCGAAGGCATACCGCCATGGGAACAATCGCTTCGCAGCAAAGTGTCTCTGGCTGAGGTTGAGCAGCAGTATCGAGTTCAGAAAAATTGCTACGCCTTCAACGACAGCACCAAACACTTTTTTGGTAATGACAGAGATTTACCTTTTGAGACGACCAAGGGCACTGATTTTTGGTGGATCCGTGCCAATCAGCTGGGTGGTAAATCATTGTTGTGGCACCGTTTTTCATATCGCTGGAGTGATTTTGACTTTAATGCGAATAAATTGGATGGATTTGGCAATGACTGGCCAATTCGATACCAAGATCTGGCTCACTGGTATTCCTATGTAGAACGTCATGTGGGTATTTGCGGACAGAAAGAGTCATTGCCACAACTTCCCGACAGTGAGTTTTTACCTCCGTTTGATATGACGGCGCCTGAATTGCATATAAAACAACAGCTTGAATCAGCTTTTCCTGGTAGAAAGTTGATCCACGGCAGACAAGCCCACCTGACTAAACCCAGCGCACATCATCTTGCTCAGGGTAGGGGGCAGTGCCAGGCGCGTAATGAATGCCAAAAAGGCTGCTCATTCGGTGCATATTTCTCAACGCAAAGCTCAACATTGCCAGATGCAGCTAAAACCGGAAACCTACAGGTAGCACCAAATAGCGTGGTGCACAGCCTGATCTACGATGCCATCAGCAATCGCGTTAAAGGCGTCCGGGTGATCGACAATGATGATCTCAGCGAGCGTGAATATTTTGGCAAAGTGGTGTTTTTGTGCGCTTCTACGTTGGGGTCAACGCAGATCCTATTGAACTCTCGAAGCAAAGATTTCCCCAATGGCCTGGCAAACCGTTCTGGTGTGCTGGGCCACTATCTGATGGATCATAACTATAACGCCTGGGCCAAAGCAGATATTCCAGGCTTTGAAGGGACATTTTATTCCGGCAGGCGTCCGGGTGGGTTGTACATCCCCAATTTCTACTTCAAGCCAGACCCGAAAAGACCATTTTTACGCGGATATGGTATGTCGGCCGGTGCTTATCGAGAGGACTGGAAGGGACTACAGCATACGGATGGTGTCGGCGTAGCGTTTAAGCAACTGCTACAAAAGCCCGGAAAATGGCAGTTCTGGCTGGGGGCACAGGGGGAGATGTTGCCCAGGTTTGAAAACTGTGTGCAATTGCACGCATCTAAAAAAGACAAATGGGGCATACCGCAACTTGAGATCAACTGTCGCTTCTCAGAAAACGAACGATTGATGATGCTCGATGCCGCCGAGCAGGGCCAGATAATGTTGGAAAAGATAGGCCTGGAAAATGTCACTTCTGGCCTGCATAACAAGCCGCCTGGTTCAGGGATCCACGAACTGGGTACTGTCAGAATGGGCAAGGATCCTAAAGACTCTGTACTCAACGGCTTCAACCAGAGTCATGATATTCCAAATTTATTTGTTACTGATGGATCGAGCTTTTGCTCATCCGCTGTGCAAAACCCCAGCCTGACATTTATGGCATTAACAGTCAGAGCTGTGAACTACGCGGTGAAAGAAATCGCCGCCAGACGTATTTAAAACAATAAGGTACTTACTATGACGTTTTTTAAACGCTTTCTCTCAACACTGGTGTGCGCTGGGTTGCTAACAGCATGTAACGGGCAACCAGACACTCGCGGCGAAGACAATCAACGGGCTTTGCGACTTGAACGATCACAGATCCCAGCGATCAGTGTGCAGCTATGGTCGGTCAACCATACGCTGAAAAAAGACTTTAAGGGTACTTTAGAGGCAATCTCCGCAATGGGGTTTGATGCGGTTGAGTTTGCCGGAGACTTTGGCCCATACCATGACGATCCTCAGGGGTTGAAACGTTACTTGAAGAGCCTGGATCTGCAAGTTAGTGGGGCACACGTAAAAATGCGTGAATTAACAGATGAAAAGTTTGAACAGACAGTGACTTTTTATCAACAGCTGGGCAGCCCTATGTTGATAGTACCCAGTGATAAACGGGCGGAGCAGGCCGAGACCATAGAAGCATTTGTAACTGAATTAAACAAAGTTTCAGCAAAAATGCGTGCTAAAGGTATGCGCTTTGGTTTTCACAATCATGATCGGGAGCTAGTGCCTTACAAAAACAGCACATACTGGGATTACATTGCTGCAAATACAGCTGAAGACTTTGTGTTGCAACTGGATGTGGGTTGGGCCGAGTACTCTGGAAAGGATCCCGTAGCCTATATTAATCGTTATCCGAACAGAACCATTACTACGCATTTTAAAGCCAAATATCCAGCGGGAACTTACAACAAGAAGCCTTTGATCGGTCAGGACATCACTGATTGGCCAGCTGTGATTTACGCCAATGTGAAAAAAGGCGGTACGCAGTGGCTGGTGCTGGAGCAGGAAGAATACCCGGACGGATTAACTCAGCTAGAGGCGGTTCAGGTGTCAAAAAAAGGATTGGATAACATCATTACCCAACTGACCAATTAGGTAAGCGTACAACGACATAAATTAAACCTTTTTCATTGTTAATGCCACGAAGATGGCATAGCAGTCGGGTGCGTGATTGCACCCAAAGTTTCACCAGAATAATAAAGTTCAGCAGCCCGTACCGTTAATCTCAGGGCGGGCTGTTAATAGCACTACATATCAACAACAAGGATACAACAAGATGAAGAAACGCATTATTGCGGGGCTTTGCTCGTTTAGTGCCTGTATTGCACCATTAGCAGTGCACGCAAGCGCCAAACATGCCAACCCCGAGACGAGTGCAGTTGAATCGAAACTTGCGCACAATGAGTGGCCTCAGGATCCGCTCGTACCCAGCTGTGGCGCAGATCACAACGGTCAGGACTGGGCAAAACTGCAAAAGTCTGCTGCTCGGCAACCTGTGGGGTTGATGGCACCATTTGCACAGCCCATGATGGCAGCAACACAAAGTGCACCATTGTCGGCCGAGCTATTAAGCAACAGTGCCGCTGTAGCGGGGCGCTACTATATTCCAGTCGTGTTCCATGTATACGGTGACGCCTACAACTGCAGCGATGCCAGTCAGAAGTGTCTGACCGACGAGAAAATACAGGATGCACTGACCAAATTAAACAACGACTTTCAAGGGTTGTCGGTTGACTCACCTGAGGTCTCACCTCAGTTTCAGGCTATTCGTGAAAATTTGAATATCGAATTTGTGCTGGCGGGGAAAGACCCACAGGGCAACCCTAGTAATGGTATTGTCCGTTACAATCATGAGCAGACCGGATATGGCAATCATGATGATGAAACGCTGGCGAAAATACAGGCCGATGCGTGGGACAACTTCAGCTATATGAATGTGTACCTCATGCACGACTTGTATGATGATGGTAAAGAGACTAATTCTGGTGTTGCCTGGTACCCTGAGTTAGCGATGACGGAGGAAAATACAGCACGAGTCGTCTATAACGGCCATTATGTGGGTAACAACACCAGTGAGAATTTCCGCTCAGTACTGACTCATGAGTTTGGTCATTGGCTTAACCTGGTCCACACCTTCGAAACTAAGCAATGCTCGATTACCAACGAAGCGTTTTGTCATTCAACCGGCGACCGTAGCTGTGATACACCCCAGATGTCTATGCCCAGTGAAATGCAGAATAACGCGCCTAACTGCCTGGGACAGCCGACCAACACCGAAAACTTTATGCACTACTCAGACAACTACGCTATGTTCACACAAGTGCAGGTTGCACGTATGACCGCTGCGCTCCATAATCCAGCACGCAACACACTATGGTCGAACGAGAACCTGATCAGAACGGGTCTGTCGCAGTACGTCAGTGATGCGGGTCATCCCTGGGATGGTAATTCGGGGTTAGATGTGGAACCACAGGGTGAGGTATTGGCCAGTTATCAGATCCCTTTTGCGGCTAAAGGGTCGGTGGAGACCTTTGAGATAAACCTGCCTGATACTGCACACAACATCCTGTTTTATCTTAATGGTCACAGTGAAGACCCGGATTTGTATGTGTCAAAAGGTCAGATCCCGACACCACCGGCCAATGCTGATGAGCAATGGATAGCCGACCTTATCTCATTTAACAGTCCCGGAGACAGTGAAGCGGTTACGGTGGATACACCGGATGCGAACTATCCCTATTTTGCCTCTGTTCACGCGTTTACTGCATACAGTGACACCACGTTGAGCGTCATCCAGGGTGAGGATCCCTATCTTAATGACGGTGAGCAGCGTTATACCTTGTTTAAACTCGATGGTCTTTGGGCGAATAAGAAAAATGCATCCTGGCCAGACCGTGCTGGTAAAACCTTTGACTTCCAGTTCAGTGTACCGCAAGACGCAAGCCGTACCGTAATTGTCGTACCTGGTGGTTATCAGGGGCCCAAGATGGCTGATGGGTCGATCAAGAGAAATGGCGACTTAGATATGTACGTGGCCAAAGACAGGGCAGTATCAAAAACACAGTTTGATTGCCGACCTTTCACCTGGAAAGGGATCACGGAATACTGTGAGTTTGAGGGCGGAGGAGATTTTGAGGTGATCATCGACCCCTTTGAAACTTACACCAATGCGAGCATTCAGGTGTATTACGAAATAGCAGACACACAAGACCAATTACCGTTCGCGAATATCAACGGCCAGACGCGTGCAGAAGCGGTAGGCCACGTACTGGCGTTTTCAAGCGCCGGGTCTAACGATCCAGATGGTGAGATAGTCTCATTCCTGTGGGATTTTGGTGATGGTACGCAAAGCACACAAGCAGAGGTTGACCATATTTATACAATGACCGGTACTTATCCGGTTAGCCTTACGGTTACCGACAATGCTGGGAATCAAAGCACAGCACATGGCAGCGCTGTGATCACTGAGCTATCGCCAGAGGATGCACCTTTGTGTAATGAGTGTGAACGTATTTACCTGGCGGACGAGCTAAACCTGGCAGCCAGTGCAGGTGGGCAGACTTATAACTATGAGTTTGCAGTACCGGACGCGGCGTCTTTGGTAACTTTTGAGCTGGTGGAGCGTTACAATGGAGACCCGGATATTCACGTTAGTCGAAATCAGGCTGTGTCTAAATCTCAGTATGACTGTCGCCCCTGGGAGGCGCCAAATCAGACCGAATTGTGTCAGTTTGAACAAGGTGGTGTGTTTAACGTGATGATTGACCCGTTCAAGGATTATGAATCGCTGCGCTTCAAGGCGTACTATGATATTCATCGTGATGCCGACCGTTCCGCACCAAACCGTTTACCGATAGCCAACGCAGGCGGTAACCAAACCGTCAGAGCCGGGGAGCAGGTCTTACTGGATGGACGTCAGTCGAGCGATCAGGACGGCGAGCTTATTACCTATCTGTGGGATCTTGGACATGGCATGACTCAGGTGGGTGAAACTATCAGTCATCACTTCGAACGCGCTGGCAGTTATCCCGTTAGCCTTACTGTGACCGATGATAAAGGCGCGAGCAGCAGCACACAGGTGATCATTCGGGTACTCCCGATTGGCGATTTTGATGAAGATGGCAATGTTGACAGTGATGATATCAGTGCGATGCGCGCCGCCATTGCTGCAAACCTGCCACTGGACAGCTCGTTTGATATCAATGGCGATGGCGTGATTGACAATGCTGATGTCACCGAGATGACTGCTCTATGTAGCTTTGCAAATTGCTCGAACATTCCACCGCCTCCTCAGCCTCCGCTTGCACAGGCCAGTGTGTTAACAAGCGACATTCAAATCGGCCAGTCCGTGGCGTTCAGCAGTGCGGGTTCCGATGATGAGTACGGTCAGATCACAGCTTTCCACTGGGACTTTGGCGATGGCACACAAAGTGACTTTGCTAACCCAAATCACAGTTACGCACAAGCAGGCGTATATCAGGCAACTTTAACGGTCACCGACGATGACAATATGACAGCCAGCGCAGTTGTCACAGTAGTCGTTGACCATCCGCCCCTGACAAACGCTTGCGAGAGCTCAGATGGTTCAGCGGTGAGACGTCTGACTCCAAGTCAACCGCACTGCATCAACAGCACCAGAGGCTATTCATTTGCAGAAATGGATCGCGGTCCAAAAACAGTTGCTGTTACATTGATTAATGCGCCCGCCGATACCCGTATTTACTTTGGTGATGGTCACTGGCCCAAAGCAGATGGCAGCGATCATGACGCGGTGTCAGTGACAGACGCTGATCAGCAGTGCCTGTTTTATGAAATCACAGACCAATCTCGTTACTGGGGCTATCTGGTGATGTCAGGTAACCCGGTCGGCGCCACCATAGTCGTTGATTATGACGTTGCAGGCTGTCGCCCACACTAATCCCTGAAGACCATAAGCCACACCCTGTGTGGCTTATTTATTGTTACACCTATCGGGCACAGTCTTGAGGGTTAACTGTGCCCGCAATATAACAACACAACTAAATGAGACAACAACATGTATAAAGTAATCAAGATGACACCTCTGGTCATCGCGCTAAGCTCAGCCCCTGGCTGGGCGCATGGTGACAGAGAAACCGCCACATCCATAAATGACTTTAACGATGCCGACGTTGCGCATATCCATGCCGGTACTGAGTATAAAGCGGACGCAATGCACAGTAACAGGCAAATCACACCGAAATCAGAACTGTCTTTTGCAAGCCGTGCCTTTATGTCTTTCAGTAATGTACTTTCGACTTCAACCAGCTGCCCCGATGAGGTCTTCAGCCATCTCAGTGGTTCAGTTTTTCTGGAGGCGATAAGAAATCATGGCAAGGTCTGTATCGATACCTTATTTAATGACAGGCCTGAAACCCTGATTCTGGGGGCCTACACAGATGCTAACTTTGCTACCGTTATCAATGAACTGAATAACCGCTTGGTTAACTACGATGGTCAGACTGATGTTACCTACCTTAGCGATTTGTTTTACTGGCTAAAAGCCTATGCGTATTATGACTTCAGACGTTTTGTGAACCCGACGACACAGCAAGCTATGGTTAGCGCTATCAATACTCTCTACGCCAATGAGCACTTCTTTGAAAAAACTGAAACCAATGCTCAGCTGATCCGCAGTGCGACGGGCATCATTAAAAATGCACAAATAGGTCAGTTTTTAGTGCCACTGACGCTTGGTTTGTTAGCCAGGTATGATGAATCCTACGAGCATATTAATGACTGGGGTCGCTCAGCAACCCCTTTGTTCTGGCAGGTTCTGAATGACTGCGCACGTGATACAAGCTGTCGCTCTCAGCAGCATACAGATGCTTTGATAGATGCAATTACGGGTTTCATTAATGACAACCTGAATTGGCTGAGTAAGTCAGCCAATGATTACCATTTGTTCAACCTAGGGTATCAACTGGTTAATTTTTATCGTGGGGAACAAGAACCTCACTTTGCCCAGTTAGAATCCAAATTACGAACTGAGATCACACGCATACTGAACAGTTACGGACCGCTCAAAACGGACCGTGAACGGACTCTTTATCTGGCTGTACTCGAATCGGTCAATTATAACCGTCAGTGTGATACTTACTCAGTGTGTGACAAGCCACAGGAAATCATTACCCAGGTACTTGGTAATCGCCTAACGTGCCCCTCAGGTAACCTGTTCATCTGGGCCCAGGATATGACTGCGGCGCAGCTGGCATGGACCTGTAATTCGCTCAAGGTCCATGAAGACCACTTTCATCAACTGTTGCGCACTGATCGGGTCCCGGTTACACCGGATGATAATGATTCGCTCAGAATGGTGATATTCAATGATAAAAAAGAGTGGGTTACATACGGTGGAGTGCTGTTCAATGTCAGCACCAGCAATGGAGGGACCTATCGAGAGGGAGACCCGTCCAAGCTGGGCGATCAGGCCACGTTTTACGCCTATGAACATGTCTCTGAACGTCCGGTTTTTGATATCTGGAACCTACGCCATGAATATGTTCATTATCTGGAAGGGCGTTATATCTCACAAGGCGACTTCAATGATAGCAATAGTGCAGGCCGTACAGTCTGGTTCGGTGAAGGGATTGCGGAATATAGCTCGCTGAAGAACTGTAACCCTTATGCTGTTGAGGAGGCCAGAAAGGGGACTTATTCACTTTCCACTATATTCAGCAACGAGTATGGAGTGGGGCAAACACGGATCTACGACTGGGGCTACTTGGCAACACGCTTTATGTACGAGCAACAAAACGCCGCGTTCTTCGATATGCTGGCGTTGTTTAAGGACGGTGATTTTGCGGGGTACCGTTCTGAACTGGTAGACAAATGGGTTGCTCAGAAGTTGTTTGACGACCAGTTTTCAAACTGGCTGACACAAGTAGAGTCGACAGGGTGTGTTATTGATACTACGCGTCCTCCCTCACCAGTGGAGCCTGTGAATGTTGATGACATTCAGGGGAGTGACCAGGTTGGCATCAATGCCTGTGGGATGCAGTTAGCATCTGACAGAACACAGGCGGGTCAGGCCAGGTGTTTGTCAGGTACAGATACCCGACAACTTAAAGAGTACCCCATTTACGTGCCCGAGGGGCTACAAAACGTTTCTCTGGAGATCACGCTACGCCATGGCACGGGCAATGCGGATCTTTATTATGAGTATGGCCGTCCGGATAACGGCTGGCGTTATACCCATGAATCTACAGGGCCCGATAACGATGAAACCCTGGTGTTAGATAACATCGAAAAAGGGTGGCACTATATTGCGGTTGGCACCGAAACGGGCTATCAAGATGCCACTTTGTTAGTCAGATATATTCAGCAGCCTATTGCGGGTGAAAACGAACTGCAAAATGGGGTCGCTGTCCCTGTCAATGTGTCTGATAGTGGTCAATTGATGTATACCATGGCGGTGCCTGCTGGCGCGACTAATATTACCTTCAGCACCACAGGCGGAACAGGGGAGCTGGACTTGCATGTGAAGTTTGGTACCGAGGCAAGCAAAACAGACTATGACTGTCGCCCCTGGAAAGTCGGTAACCGTGAAACCTGTCATTTTAGTACAACGAGTGGCGGCGTTTACTATATTCTGCTGAGCGCCGACCCTATGTTCAGTGGCGCTACGCTGACGGGGCGTTATGATGTTAACTAGGTCAGTCAGCTAAAAACTTGCCAGTGGTAGGAATCGGTAAGTGCCGCAGTTTAGCTGCTACCCTCGTGAGGGCATATGAGCGTTACTTGTGTGCCCTTGTTTTGAAAACTCGTTCATCACTGTGAGTGCCAGCGTTATTGCGTCAGGAATCAAGCACAGATCTAAGCCAGTTAATAGCATCATCTTCATCTGTGAAAGCTTTAAACCTTTGCGCGACATCTTTTCTGTAATGCGCGAACTTGACTTCAACCTCTACATTCCAGCTGCAATTGTCAACATTCGCAAAAGCGACACATCCAGAATCAAAAAAGTGCGCCATGGCTTGTGCCCCGAACTGGTATGCATCAACAGTGGCACCTTCGTACTCATAGTTATAGAAAAGGATGGCATACCTGGTTAAATGAGATGATTTGATTTGCTCCTTAATATCATCAACTATCTCTTGATATCCTTCTTTATTGAAGCTTCCTGTACTCTCTACACGTATAATGTTGTTGTAAACAATCTCACAACGCCACTGACCATGTGTATTGAATTCTGACATGTAAACTCGATATACAGATGTTCTATTACCTATAAAAGAGTTTAGATGAATCCAGAGGAACCACACAGGAAATAAAGCTCTGGTCGTTTTAATTTATGGGGCAAGTGCCAATAAAACACAGAGGCCCCACTGTAGATAGGCGGTAAACACGAATTGTAAGAAGCACCTTTTACAGGTACTTCGTATCGCGGAGATGCATTCAAGTACTCTGAACGCTGAGCACCTATATCGAGGTGAAAAAATACAGTTTGTTGCCATCCAAATCTCGAACGTACGCACCGTAAAAATGCTCACCTCTGTTTCCAGGGAGACCTTCATCCTTGCCGCCAAGGTCAATGGACTTATTATGCAATGCGTCAACCAACGATGGGTCTGATACTTCAAATGCAACCATGACACCATTACCGACGGTCGCAGGTTCACCGTCATATGGTTTGATTAAACAAAATTTACTTTTCTCCGGTTCCGTTGCCCAAACTATAAAACGTTCTTCCACCCAAAATCTAGTAGCACCTATTTCAGCAAAAATCGCATCATAAAAACGACTACTGGTTTCTAAGTTGTTGGTACCTACCGTTACATATCCAATCATACTGCTTAGCCTTCCTATACAATTTCATTACGTTATTTTCTGTGCTTCTGCTAATCTAGCTCAGGGTTTCAAATTACAATTTAGCTTCTAGCGTGCCGAATGATAGATGTAATCCATATCTTTATAAATGCACAAACCTGCACATAGCTTCTGCAAAAATACACAGTTTGAGGTCGTATGTTTAATTGGGATGATATGCGCTACGTTTTACAAGTAGCGAATACAGGTAGCTACTCTGCCGCTGCTAAGATACTTGAAGTCAATCACACCACGGTAGCGAGAAGAGTGTCAACTTTAGAGCAACAGATAGATCAACGGCTATTTACACAGACCTCCGGGGGACTAGTGCTGACTGAAGAGGGGCTGTCTATTATCAACGATATAGAGACACTCCAGACCACTGTAAACTGTATATCGCGCAAGTTGGCGGGAAATGACCACAGCTTGTCTGGCTGTGTAAAGATCACAATGCCAGACGACATTTACAAGTACCTTTTAGCAAACTCAATTGCCAAGCTACTAGATGATTACCCGAATATAGTTTTGAATATGAGCTTAACAGACACACTACATGACCTGTCGGCACGAGAATCCGACTTAGCGTTAAGGTTTACAATGTCACCCCCAAAAGATGCCGTTGGGGTAAAAATCACTTCTTTAAGCCACGCAATATATGGGCTTGACAACAAACCCGTTGGTAAAGAAAACTCAGTCGGATTGGTGGTTTGGGCGGATGAAGTCGATGTGCCTACATGGGCTGAATCGAGTTTTGACTTATGTCACATAGCGTTGCGTGTGGATAATTTAGAGGGAATGCATGCAGCCGTTGAATCCGGGGTTGGTGTCGCGCTCATGCCTTGCTACTTGCCAAAACTTTTGCCTCACTCAAAAGTCGTTAAGATCATAGACTATAATATGCGAGTCCCCAATTGGGAATTGTGGATTCTCTATCATATTGATGTGAAAAATTCAAAAAAACTTCAAGTTGTAAAGGAGTGCCTTGTTAGTGCTTTGAGAGAACACAGCTTCTTGTTTACAGATGAATAGGCCCCATGCTGAATGTGAAGCTATATATACCCCGATAATATGGTAAGAAAATACTTGTTGGATAATTTGATGGTCAAGATTTTTAAGTACACATGCGACTACATAATTCATATTGGCTGTTATGAAAACACCCATGATGTGCACAAAGTTGAGGTCACAAATGCTTTTGCTCTATTGTCGTTTTTGATAGTGAGTATCGAAGCTGTCATCTTGGAGGCGCACAATCATCTTTCTGTGTATTATTTGAGTTTACCGTTGCTACTTATCTGCATTTTTTCTGTCGTTCTTCAGTACAAAAAATACTATTATCTGGCAAGGATGATATTGTTTACAAGTGTCGTTATATATATTTTTTTACAAGCCTACATGATTGTAGGTAAAGACGCCGGTGTCCAAAACACTTTCTTTATCCTATTAACGATGCCATGGCTTCTTTTTGAACAAAATCGCAAAAGCACCAAGGTACTTTTATCACTATTATGTTGCCTTTGTTATCTTTTCATTCAATATCATTCTTCGAATCATCCAGCTGTCATTTTGGAACCAAGCCATCGAGAGATGTTGAGATTTTTGTCTGATTTTTTTGCTATGACGGTTTTAATTTGTTTGGCGATTACTTTTGATAAAGGTCGATATCATTTTGAAAAAAAGTTGAAGCAGCTGGCTACAGTAGACCCTTTAACAGGACTGTCCAATCGCGCAGAGCTGGCATCAAGAGGAAACCGTGCTTTGTTGGAAGCCATACAGAATAACACCCCTCTTTGCGTGGTGCTGCTGGATTTAGATCATTTCAAGCAAATTAATGATAACTACGGACATGCTTTTGGTGATCTTACTTTAAAAAAAGTGGCCGAAATATTATCCAGTGGTTTGCGTGAGAGTGATGTTGTTGCTCGTTATGGAGGAGAGGAGTTCGCATTAATACTTCCAGGGATAGGAATGAAAGATGCGAAGGGGAAATTGGAAAACCTGAGAATGAAAATCCAAGATGAGCAGATATGCGACAAGGGAATTTGTATTAATTGTAGTGCGAGTTTCGGTGTAACAATATTAAGTGGAATGATGCAAAGCATAACGGATTTATTTAACCAGGCAGACCATGCTCTATATCAAGCAAAAAAACTCGGTAGAAACCGTGTTTGTGAATATACCGAGAATAGTTAGGTTTGTTATTCGTGAGAATGTTTATATCTTCATGAATTCCACGTTATATCTTTGAGCTAGTAATTTTTGTTTAACTATTTCTTAAGTTGTTTTAGCGTTTCAGAAGGGAGCTCACCAAAGCGGTTTTTATACGCAAGTGACATTCTGCCCAAGTGAGTTAGCCCAACAGACATGGAGAGAGCCAGTATTTTTGCATCAGACTTAGCCGTTAATAATGCTTTTCTTAGCCGCATGAGCCTGAGATCAAGCAAGTAACTCATTGGTGTCTTTTGAGTATGTTTCTTAAAGCTGTAGGTCAGACTTCTTGAACTGACTTGTGTTACCTGTGTTAGGTCTGCCATGGTAATCTTTTTGTTTATATTTTCATGCATATAGGTATCAGCACATTTTAAAACTTTAGGTAAAGGCGGGTGGTTTGACGTATTGATTAATGCTTGTGCGCTGTTATCTAGTACTGTCAGAAGTAGTGTTTTAAGGTACTGATCTGCATGTTTGACGTACTGAGCTTGCAAATCCGAGTTTTTTATCGTTTTTAAGCTTTGTATTATTCCGTGTAGTGCCGTTTTTACACACTCTACTGCCGCTTGGTCCCCAATAGAGTTGGGAAAGCACAATTCTTTTTTTGTTTTATAACCCACCATATTGTTCAATGCTGACATTAAGTGATCTTTGCGGATCTGTAACACCAATGCTGATATTCCTTCAGGCAAAGTAAAGTGAGGTTTCGTACCTGGTGAAGTGATGAATACACCCTGATTCGTCACTTTTGTTGTTAGTACTTTGGATTCTATCAAAAAATAGCCATTCACTGGGAAGTCGAATTCATAGTTGTCCGGGTTTGTATAGTGCTTTACTTCAGTAGAACCTGTGATACTAATCTCAATCAGTCGAAAATCCCCGAAGCTATAGACTCTATCTAAGTAGTTAAATGCAGATTTCTCTGTATTCAGGTGGTGAAAACCAAAGTGGGCTCTTAGCTGAGTTGTTGCATCAAATGCGCTCTGTGTTTTGTACTCTTTAGGCACAAATTTTTTGTTCACGAAACACTCCAAATGTCGATATTGGGATGAAATTGTCATTAAAAGGATATAGCTGTTTTTCTATCAAGTCTATTATGGGCACCATGAATTTAGCGCGTGAACTAAATGATTCTTCAAACGATCCTCTTTCGATCACAAATCGAAATTGAGAAAAATAGGTCAAATAATGCAATTTTTTATTACTTCAACATATCAGAAACAGTCGGAGGCATATGATGTTAGCTCTTCTGAACAGAAATAGCATGTTACTCGGACTCACACTGTCAATTGGCATCATAGGGTGTAAGCCTGTTGTGGATACAACCGTGGAGACCATCAGACCAATTAAGGCAATGGAAATTGGTTCGGGCGAACCAATTGCCGGAGATCAAATACCGGGAATTGCAAGAGCAACACAAGAGGTCGAGTTATCTTTCAGGGTTTCAGGGACTTTGCAAAGTATGCCGATTAAAATTGGTCAGGAAGTAAGGATTGGTGACACACTGGCCGAACTAGATAAACGGGATTTTGAAGTCGCGTTAGATAACACACGGGCTGCACTGGCAAATGCCGAGGCGCAACTTAATAATGCCAAAATTGAGTATGACCGAGTAATACGAATTCAAAAAAGGGAACCTGGCGTTGTGAGTCAATCAACCGTTGACCTTCGTCGTACAGCCTACAACAGTGCGAAAGCAAGCTATGCAGCGGCTTTAGCGAAATTGAATGCCGATGAGGACAGATTAAGCTACGCAACGCTAAAAGCGCCATTTGACGGTGTGATAGTACAACGCTACGTGGAAAACTATCAAGATATAAATGCCAATAGTCCAATTTTTCGATTAGTTGATATATCTAAAATTGAAATGGATATCAATATTTCGGAAAGCCAAATATCGAACCTGCCTTATGTCAAAAATCCTCGGGTCGTGTTTGATGCATTTCCGGATATTGAGATACCTGCTCGAATCAAAGAAGTCAGTAGTGAGGCTTCTCCGGCAACCAGAACGTATAAAGTTAGGTTGATCATGAAGCCGCCCCTTGGCATCGATATATTGCCGGGGATGTCTGGGGTTGCTATGGCGGATGTCAATTTACCAGGCCAGGAGAGCCAGGTGGTGATACCCGTAAGTTCAGTGGTTAGCTCAGCAGATGGTGCGACAACATATGTGTGGCGTTATAGCCAAGAATTGCAGCAAGTGACGAAGGTCGAGATAGAAACAGCAGGTATTAACAGCAAGGGGCTCGTTGTCACAAAAGGCTTAGCAGCTGGCGACTGGATAGCGACTGCTGGTGTTCACTTTCTGAAAGAAGGACAAAACGTACGTTTATTGGCTGAATTCGGAGGTGGAAGATGAGTCTTACTGCATTCGCGCTGCGAAATAAGGTCATAACTTGGTTTACGGTTGCTTTGCTTGCTATCGCCGGGGTATTTTCGTTTTTCAAGTTAGGGCAATTAGAAGACCCTGTATTTACGGTGAAAACAGCCCTAGTTATGACGCCTTACCCCGGCGCCAGTGCAGAGCAAGTGGAGCTGGAGGTCACTGATAAGATTGAAAATGTAATACAGGAAATGCCAGAGCTAAAGTCTTTACACTCACGATCAACACCTGGCTTATCTTTGATCACCGTGGAAATTAAGGGGGAATATTGGTCAGATCGCTTGCCTCAAGTATGGGACAAACTACGCCGTAAGATTGGTGATGTACAAGGTGCTTTGCCCACAGGTACTGTGCCATCAACCGTGATAGATGAATTTGGTGATGTATATGGCATGTTGGTGGGAGTGATTGGTGATGGTTACAGCTATCAGGCGATGGAAGACTATGTTAAGCAGCTAAAGAAAGAAATTAGCTTAGTTAAGGGCGTTGCTAAAGTTGGGCTATGGGGAAATCAGCAATCAGTTGTTTATCTTGATGTGTCTGAGGGAAAGTTATCAAATTTGGGGTTATCTTTTTCAGAAGTAACGGAGTTACTAAAAGCCCAGAATTTAGTAGTGGATGCGGGACACGTTGAATCGGGTCAATTCAGACTGAATATTCATCCATCGGGAAGTTTCACATCTCCACAAGACATTGGAGATTTACTCGTCCATGTTAAGTCTCGAACCAACAGTAATGAATTTATCCGCATTAACGACATAGGTACGATCAGGGAAGGCTACGTTGAACCCGCTAAAAGAATGATGCGGTTAAATGGGCGTCCTGCGATTGTTCTTTCAATTGCTCCGCTTGAGGGAACCAACGTCGTGGAGGTTGGTAAGTTGGTTGCCGCAAAGATTGATCAGATGTCAGCTCGGTTTCCTGTTGGGCTAGAAGTGGAAAAAATTCACTGGCAACCGCAGGTCGTGGATGAGTCTGTCAATTCATTCTTGGTAAACTTTGCCCAGGCTGTAATGATAGTTCTCGTCGTATTGGCTATAGCGATGGGCTGGAAGATGGGAGTCGTTATAGGATCGGCACTGGTCCTTACCATTTTAGGTACTTTCTTTTTTCTTGCTTTGTTTGGTATCGACTTACACCGTATGTCGCTAGGCGCCCTGATTATTGCACTAGGTATGATGGTAGACAATGCAATTGTTGTTGCAGAAGGATATGTGGTTAAACTGCAAAAAGGAGCAAGTAAAGCTCAAGCTGCTCTTGAGTCTGCGCAGACACCGTCTATGCCGCTATTGGGGGCAACGATTATTGCCATTATGGCTTTTTACCCCATTTTTGCATCTAATTTAGAAACGGGTGAGTACTGTAGAACGCTATTTATCGTGGTCGCAATTTCGCTATTGGTGAGCTGGTTTGTTTCTCTTACTCTGACTCCTTTGCAATGTATGTTACTTTTGGATGCTCAGACTAACGACGATGACAAAGAAGGCAAGTTGCTTTCGACCTTTCGCTCGATGCTTGAATTGGCGTTAAAACAGCGGTTGGTCACAGTAGGTAGCTTAATTTTTCTGCTGATGGTCGCGCTCGGAACGTTTGGTAATGTCAAACAGATTTTCTTCCCTAACTCTGCTATGACCAAGTTTATGGTTGATGTTTGGAAACCCCAGGGCAGCCGTTTGCAAGCAACATCAGATGATATATCAAAGATAGAGCAGCACCTGCTACAGGATGAACGTGTTAAAACTGTCTCGAGCTTTATTGGAGAAGGGTCGCCCCGATTTTATCTTCCAGTATCACCGGAAAACCCAAACCCAGCATTCGGTCAACTGATTGTTAATGTTCATAATTATGAAGACTCTGAAGCAGTTACCAGCGAATTGCGTGATTGGCTTACAGACAATATGCCTGATGCAATGACACGGGTCAGAAGGTATACAGTGGGTCCGGCAATTACCTGGACATTTGAAGCGAGGTTTATTGGCCCTGCTGATGCAGATCCTACAGTTCTTCGAGAGCTGGCCGAGCAGGGAGCTGCAATATTGCGTGATTCTTCATTAGCAAAACACATATCAACAGACTGGAGGCAGCAAACACTTAGAGTCGTCCCCGAATACAGTCAAATTAAAGGCAGAACATCTGGAATATCCCGGTCTGACCTAGCGAGTACAACCAAGCGCTTCTACGACGGTAATACTGTTGGCACATATCGGCGTGCAGACACACAACTACCTATAATCGTGCGTGAAGATATGGACAACCGGGACAACAAAAACTTAGAGCTGCTTCAGATCGAATCTTCTATACCTGGTGCCGCAGTGCCATTGGATCAGGTTGTCGATGGTATTAAAGTGGAGTGGGAGAATTCGGTAATTTGGCGATATAACCGACATAGAGCTATTACCGTTCAGGCTTCTCCAATAGAAGGCATGACACCAGCTGTGTTGAGGCAATCTGTGCTAGAAAAGTTTGAACAGATAAAGTTACCAGAAGGATATACGTTACATTGGTTTGGGGAGCATAAGAGTACAACGGATTCAAACGAAGATCTAAAGCCCGGAATGCTGCCTATGTTTGGCGTGATTTTACTTATTCTGGTCGGTTTGTTTAATGCGATGAGGCCGATGCTGATAATTATGCTTTTGCTTCCCTTTGTGATGATCGGAGTATCCGCTGGGTTACAGTTAACTGGTGCTGCCTTTGGGTTTGTTGCTATCCTGGGAGTTATGAGTCTTATCGGTATGATTAGCAAAAATGCAATCGTATTGATTGACCAAATCAATTTGGAAAAGGAGCAAGGCAAAACACCGCATCAAGCGATTATCGATGCAGCAGTATCTAGGGTAAGGCCCGTATTTTTAGCTGCGGCGACCACAGTTTTAGGAGTAATTCCATTGATCCCAGATCTGTTTTGGCAAGGTCTAGCTGTTTCAATTATGGCTGGTCTTTCATTTGGTACTATTTTAACTATGGTTCTTTTACCGGTGTTTTATTCACTGTTTTACAAAACACACAGTAAACTCCAGTGAGTTCCCTCATGAACTAAATATTTTTAACATTAAATGAATACCTGGTTAAAGGGAGGGGTTAGGTAATCCAGGGAAAGCGTAAAAAGAGGCAAACAGGCAAGGAAATCTGTTTGCCTGCGAGTCTTATTCCAGCCCTTTTTTGCTATACAGCGTGACTTTATCCGATACCAGCGTGACTTTAATATGTTTGCTGTCGTTGCCCCAGGTGCAGTTGGTGTGCAGGGTTTTCTCTTCGCACTGATCTGCTGAGCCAAGGAGCTGCTCAAGTTCAGTCTTGTCCATGCCTACTTCGATTTTGTCGTAGTTTTCCATACTTACTTTAGAGCAGGCGGCCAGGCCGAGAAGCAGAGTCAGGGTTAAAATTTTTTTCATAGTAGTTTCCGTCAGTGTCTGTATTTTCTGATTTGGAAGATGATCCCCATTTTGGGATGATCTAAATAATGGATGTCGCCGCTGTATACCCGGGTAAACTGAGACATTCTGGCGCTCTCTAAGTCGCCCTCATCACTTTTGTAATGATAGTCAAAGTTACTGGTGACGTATAAATAATGCCGTATGTGGATTTTCATCCAGCCCTGTAGCTGCCACAGTGTCGGAGCTTGTTCTTTTTGCGCAACTTGTTTGGGCTCACCCAGCAAGCTGATAAAGCCGTCGTCTTGGGCACCTAAACGAGCCACATAGCTGGCGGGTTGCTCGAACTTTTGTCCGCCATAAATCAGTATATTAGGCGCACGCTTTTTACTTTGGTCGGGAAAGCGCCAGCCGGTGTGCAGAATGGGTTCAAGTCCTTTCCTTTTTAGCTGATTGAGCACGCTGTCAAACCTTAGCTGTTCTTCATTAAGCAAGTAAATGCTTTGCTTATGGTCTTGTGGCTCAGCGTAGGGCGTCAGCGGTAGCTGCTGATACTTCTCCATATAGTCTGCGCCGTCAGCGCAATGCCAGGACGCATCCTGTTGAACAAAGCGGCTGGTAACCGGGCGCGGATCAAAACGACTGTCACCATTGAGGCAAGCCTGCTGGCCGGCACTGTTGTAGCCCTTAGTAAGCAGGTCCAGCGTTCGGTTTAAATCCAGCTCGGGATTTTCAATGGTAAAATCCTCTTGCAGTTGCTCGTTATCCTGCTGAGCGAAGGCGATCAGCTCAACTTCATACCAGCGTTTTGCGCTGGCAGGTGCAGAGGCAAGCATCGCTGTGCTTAGTATTGTCAGTGAAAGGGCCGTCCTTATCATGCCACCGCCTTTTTCTGAAAGTCGTCTATCATTGCATTTACCAGTTTTAAGCGTTCCTGACCATTTTTCTCTTCGATATTAAAGCGTAACTTACTGGCACCTTCCATACGGTACACAGCCGGGTTGCTTTGTATCAGAGCAATGATGAATGTCGGGTTAACCGTGGTACTGGCGCTGAATTCAAAGTAGCCGCCTTTTTGGTTGGCTTCTACTTTGGTGATCCCCAGTTTAGCCGCTTTTGATTTCAAAAGTTGGATACTAAAGAGGTTTTTCGCAGCATCCGGCAACAGGCCGAAGCGGTCGATAAGCTCAACCTTTAGCTCGTCCAGTGCTTCTTCATCATTGGCGCTGGCAATGCGCTTGTACAAGCTCAGGCGCATATTAACGTCATGGATATAGTCATCAGGCAGCAGGGCGGGGATTTTCAGGTCCACATCGCTTTGCTGTTGTAACAGGTTCTCAAGGGTCGGCTCTTTGCCTTCTTTGAGTGCCTGAACGGCCTGTTCCAGCATTTCCATATACAGGGTAAAGCCCACCGTCTGGATCTGACCACTTTGCTCATCACCGAGCAATTCACCGGCACCCCGTATCTCTAAGTCGTGGGTTGCCAGGGCAAAGCCGGCACCAAGATCTTCCAGTGATTCGATGGCCTGAAGGCGTTTTACCGCATCTTTGGTGAGCGTCTGGCTGTTGCGGGTGAGCAGGTAAGCATAAGCCTGATGGTGGCTACGGCCAACCCGGCCACGTAACTGGTGCATTTGCGCCAGGCCCAGCTTGTCTGCGCGGTCCATGATGATGGTATTGGCAGACGGAATATCAATCCCGGTTTCAATGATGGTGGTACACACCAGCACATTATGCTTTTGGTGATAAAAATCGCTCATCAGCTGCTCAAGCTCTTTTTCACGCATCTGGCCGTGGGCGATGGCAATGCTGGCTTCGGGCACCAGTGCGGCAATGTCGGCTGCGGTTTTATCTATGGTCTCGACATTGTTGTGCAGGAAGTAGACCTGACCACCGCGTTTAATTTCCCGCAGAATGGCTTCGCGGATCACCTCATCGTTACGCTCTTGCACAAAGGTTTTAACCGCCAGGCGTTTTGCTGGTGGCGTGGCAATGATTGACAGGTCACGCATGCCACTCATGGCCATATTCAGCGTTCTGGGAATAGGCGTGGCAGTGAGGGTGAGTATGTCTACATCCGCGCGCAGCTGTTTGATTTTCTCTTTTTGTCTGACCCCAAAGCGATGCTCTTCGTCGACAATCAGCAGGCCTAAGTCTTTATACTTGATGCTCTGTTGCAGCAGCTTGTGTGTACCAATGACAATATCGAGCTGGCCGTTTTCGAGCTTATCCAGGGTGTCTTTTTGCTCTTTGCTGCTGTTAAAGCGAGACAATACGCCCACCTCAATAGGCAAAGAGGCAAAGCGGTCGCGGAAGTTTTCATAGTGTTGCTGCGCCAGCAAAGTGGTGGGGACCAGCACGGCGACTTGTTTGTTGTCGTTAATGGCCACAAATGCGGCGCGCATTGCCACTTCAGTTTTACCAAAGCCAACGTCACCACACACCAGGCGGTCCATTGCCAGTGGCGTTTGCATATCACCCAAGACGGCGTCAATGGCGTTACGTTGATCGTCAGTTTCTTCAAACGGGAAGGTATCGCTGAATTCCCGATAGGCCTGGCCATCGAGCTTAAATAAATGGCCGGGCTTGCTTTGGCGCTTAGCGTAAATGTCCAAAAGCTCGGCGGCAACATCACGGACTTTTTCAGCCGCGCGGCGCTTGGCTTTTTCCCATACATCAGAGCCTAGCTTGTGCAGCGGCGCCGAGGCCTCTTCACCACCAGAATAGCGGCTTAGCATATGCAGTGCCGATACCGGCACATATAACTTAGCATCATTGGCATAGATGATGGTTACAAACTCAGTGGCAACACCGGCTGCGTCGATGGTTTGCAGGCCAAGATAACGCCCGACACCATGGTCCAGGTGCACAATCGGCTGGCCTTCTTTAAGCTCGGCCAGGTTGCGAATAAGTGCATCCTGACCCTGATCGTATTTATGCTTGCGACGGCGGCGCTGCGACACCTTAATGCCCAGCAGCTCTTGTTCTGTTAGTATGCTCAGTGGCTTGTCACCATCCAGCATTACCGAGCGCTCCAGCGGACTGACTACCAGGCCCACATCGTTACGCGCAGCGACAAAGTCGCCAAAGCTGTCGAATTCTTTGAGTTTCAGGCCGCTTGGTTTGAGCAAGGTCATCAAAGATTCGCGACGACCATCCGATTCAACACTGAACAGCACCCGGCCTTTGTTCTTCTTCTGGGTGGCAATGTAATCCAGCAAGGGCTTGTAAGGGTCGGCCTGTTTATGGTCAACGCGAACATCGCTTACCAAATTGGCGCTGAGGTTAGTATGACCGGCTTTGGTGCCCAAGCTTGCTTCACTCAGACGAATTCTGGGGTAACGTGCAAAGCCCTCAAACAGGGTTTCGACATTTTGATACAGGCGCACCGGCTCCAGCAGAGGGCGCAGCGGGTCAACCCGACGGCTTTCATAGCGTTTGTTAACATCGAGCCAGAACTCCGAGGCGGCTTGCTCAATATCACCCAGGTGCATAAGCACCGCTTGTTCCGGCAGATAGTCAAAAATCGTGGCAACTTGCTCATAAAACAACGGCAAATAGTATTCGATACCCGCCGGCCAGTTGCCGCGAGTAACCTGCATATAAATGGAGTCCTGCTCACTGCTTGCGCCAAAGGTCTCCCGATACGCAATCCGAAAACGTTCTATGTCTTCGTCATTGGTTGGAAATTCATGGGCCGGTAGCAGGTCGATTGACTTGATCTGCTCGCTGGAGCGTTGGGTTTCAATATCAAACAGGCGAATACTGTCGAGTTCATCATCGAAAAAGTCGAGTCTGAATGGCGTGGTGCTGCCCATCGGGAACAAGTCTATGATAGAACCGCGCACGGCAAATTCGCCGTGCTCCATCACCTGCTGCACATTGCGATAACCGGCCTGTGCCAGTGTTTCTTTGAGCTTTTGTGCATCCAGCGAGTCACCAACTTTAAACTGTAAGGCATTACCGTAAATAAACTCCGGCGGTGCGGTGCGTAACATTAAAGTCGACACCGGCAGCAGTAATACGCCCTGATGTTGTTGGCGCAAAGAGTTCAGACTGGCAAGACGCTGCGAGATAATGTCCTGGTGCGGCGAAAAGTGATCGTAAGGTAAGGTTTCCCAGTCGGGAAAAACATGGACTTTGTCTTCGCCCAGCAAATAACCCAGCTCAGTCTCCAGGCGCAGCGCACTTGGCGTGTCGGGGGTGACGACCACAACCAGTGCATCATGTTGCCTGACGCCCTCGCTGATGGCAATGGACATGCTGCTACCGACCAGCTGGCCCCAATGGATTTTATCCTTTTGTGATTTGACCCAGGGAAGTTTGCTCCACTGCGCTGTTGCCATTCATATACTCCTGTTACTGCACGTTGTTTTTATTACACTGTGTTTTATTCAATGCACTTTTGCGATGATAAAACAGAACGGCCTGACTGAATGTCTAGGCCGTTTGATGGGATGATTTAGTCCCGATAGATTTTGCAAAGATCCTGATAGTGGTCGATGCGACGATCTCTCAGGTACGGCCAGATGCGTCGTACCGACTCGCTGCGGCTTGGGTCCAGTTCAACCACCAGAAGCTGCTCTTCAGACTCGCTGGCGTGTGCCAGTAGTTCACCCTGAGGCCCGGCAACAAATGAGTTACCCCAGAACTGGATCCCCTCGCTTTGCGCGCTAGGGTCGGTTTCGTGGCCAACGCGGTTGACACTTAACACTGGCAGGCCATTAGATACGGCATGAGCGCGCTGTGCTACCATCCAGGCATCGCGCTGACGAATTTGCTCGTCTTTATCATCGCGCGGATCCCAGCCAATAGCGGTCGGGTAGATCAACATGTCAGCACCAGCCATCGCCATTAAGCGTGCGCCTTCCGGGAACCATTGATCCCAGCATACCAGTACACCCAGTTTACCGACTGAGGTTTGAATTGGGGTAAAGCCCATGTCGCCCGGTGTAAAGTAGAACTTTTCATAAAAGCCCGGGTCGTCGGGAATGTGCATTTTACGATATTTACCGGCAATGCTCCCGTCGGCTTCAAACACGACCGCCGTGTTGTGATACAAGCCGGTTGCGCGTTTTTCGAAAAGCGAGGCAACGATCACCAGGTTCAGCTCTTTGGCAAGCTGGCAAAATAGGTCTGTACTTGGGCCTGGAATGGTTTCTGCCAGGTCAAAAAGGTCGGTGTCCTCGGTCTGGCAAAAATACAGGCTGCGATGAAGCTCCTGCAATACCACAAGTTTAGCGCCCTGGGCCGCCGCATCGCGGATCCCCGCAATGGACTTGTCCAGGTTGTTTTGTAGATCTGCACTATTGCTGTGCTGAACCAGTGCGACTTTTAACGTGTTGTTGCTCATTAAAATTTAGTCCTGTTTTAAAAATCCGGCGGGTAGCTGCATCGTAATACAGTGCAGGCTGCCAAACTGATGAATAATAGGCAGGCAGTCAATGCCAATCACGGTACGTTCCGGGTGAGCGCTTTGCAATTGAGTCAGCGCTTGGGCGTCGTTGTCATCGCCATATAACGGCATCAAAACGGTGTCATTGATGATCAGATAATTCGCATAGGTGGCAGGTAAACGGTCACCTTCATCGTTAAAGACCGCTTTGGGCCACGGCAGGGCAACCAGGTTGTAAGGTTTTCCTTGCGAGGTACGAAACGACTTAAGTTGTGTTTCCATGGCGCTCAGGGCCGCATAATGCTCATCTTGCGGGTCATCACAGCTGACATACACCAAAGTATCATTGGGGGCAAAGCGCACCAGCGTATCAATATGGCTGTCGGTATCATCACCTGCCAAAAACCCGTGGTCGACCCAAAGGAACTGTTTTGCTCCCAGTGTGTTACTTAGCTTCTGCTCAAGCTCTGTTTTGCTCAGGTGCGGATTACGGTTTGGATTGAGCAAACATTCAGAGGTGGTTAACAGGGTACCGGCTTCGTCAATTTCAATACCGCCGCCTTCAAGTACCAGCTCTATGCGCTCATAGTGGTTTGCAGGGTTGACGATTTGAGCATGAAGCTGCGCGTTTATCTGATTATCCAGCTCGGCCGCAAACTTATTACCCCAGCCATTAAAGGTAAAGTCTTTCACAGACAGCTGACCCGATGCGTCACGGGTAGTGAGTGGACCATGATCGCGGGCCCAGGTGTCATTGCAGGGCGCATCCACGAACACAATTTGCGTCATATCGACGTCCGCTGCTATCAGCGCTTTGGTAATGTGTGCTCTGAGCTCGCTGTTGTGCGCCACAATAACCACTTTCTCAACCTGAGAGATATGCTGACATAAAGCGATATAAACGGGTTCAACCTGGGGTAAAATATCTGCCCAGTCGGTATCTTGATGTGGCCAGGTGAGCATCACCGCATCTTGCGGCGCCCACTCAGGTAAAAGTGTAAAACTCATGGTGTTATCAATCAAAATTAGTAGACGACTAGTTTAGCACTGACAGCTTGGCTGTCAGCTATTTTGTTCGTTTTCGTCAGGCGACTGACGCTTTTTTAGCTGCCGGGTTTGGGCGTGTAAACTGGCTCGGACCAGCAGTTCCTGATCGTTATCGCGGATCTGAGTAAAAGCCAGGGTATAGCGAAAGCCCAAGTCCACGGTTTCTTTGTCTATGACCTGTGCATAACAAAATATGGCACTGGCTTCGTGCTGTAAAAAAACCTTGGTTCTGAAATTCTGCCCTATCTCATAGTCCTGCTCAAGCGTTGCGGTAATGCCACCGCCGCCGTAGCTGTCGCATCTCAACAGCTCGTCTTCAGGTTGCTCTGTGGCCAGAATATGACTCATGATTAAGTCGATTTTTCGTGACTGGGCCTGCAGATAGGCGGCCAGATCGCTTGCTACATCACCCAGGTTACGCAGTGGACGCAGCGCATTTAAGTCCAGCTCGTTGATTTCATTTGCCAGTCTGAACAGCGGTGGAATGGCAGCTTCGAGCTGTGCCTGGCTCTTTGGTACCATGTTGGCATCTACCGGGTACAAATTGATTTGGTTTGATTCGGCAATCTGAAAATATTGCTCGAATGTCTCTTTAAGGTCGCTATGCATATGCCGAAATGATACTGATACTGTCTTTATATCCATATACTAGCGAGTTTTAATCGCACTCGCTAGTATTATGCTGTGGCAAAATTAGACTCTGAACTGTTCTAACATATTTTCCTGCTTGGCAATTTTCTCTACCTGAGACTGCATGGTGTGATCAACGGCCTTGGCTTCATCAAATACGGTGTCAGAAAGATTACGAATTTGCGAGGCGTTATTATTCACCTCTTCTACCACATGCTTTTGTTCACTGATCATATCGGCAATGTTGACATTTAAATCCACAATACTGGCGATAGACTGGCGGATAGACTCCAGCGCGTCGCGGGTATCGTTGGCTTTGCTGACCGACTTTTCCACAATGCTCTGGCTCTGATTCATCACCCCAACGGCACTTTGCGCGCCGCTTTGCAATTGGTCAATCATGGCTTTGATTTCGGTGGTGGCTTCCTGAGTGCGTTGCGCCAGGGTTCTGACCTCATCTGCCACAACGGCAAAGCCACGGCCCGATTCACCAGCACGGGCGGCCTCAATGGCAGCGTTAAGGGCCAGCAGGTTGGTTTGTTCTGCAATGCCATTGATCACCGACAAGATCTGCTCAATGCCCGAAGAAGACACTTCCAGCTCGGCCACCACATCGACCGCTCGCTTGATTTGCAACGACAGCTCAGTGATGGCGTCGGTCGACTCGGCCACTATGGTTTCGCCGTTACTGGCAAGGTTGTCGGTATTTTGTATGGCGTCCGCAGCTTGCTGCGCGGTATCCGCCACTTGCTGCTCTGTGCTCGACATATTGCTTGTCGCGGTTGTCAGTGTATTGAGGGCATTCAGTTGCTCCTCAATGGCCATGGTTGCCTGGTTTGCACCGGTTGATGTTTGACGGGCATCCTCTAACACTTCGTGACCAAGCTGTTGAATGTCTGCGATCAGATTTTGCAGGCGCGAGGTAAAGCGATTAAAGTTTTCTGCTAGTGAGGCAAATTCCGGCTCGCTGGAGGCTTCAAGGCGCACGGTTAAATCGGCATGGCCCTGCGCGATATTCGCCATAGCAAGATTAATGTCTTCAAGTGGTTTTAGTAGTAAGTTAATGACCAAAGAGAGTACAACCACTGCTGCGATAACGGCGATAATTGAGAACAAAGTCGCGTCCTGCGCCATGGTGTCGACCGCTCCGAACACTTTGTCTTTTTCCAGTGCCACACCAACATACCAGTCCAGCCCATCCACATCTTTAAAGGTGACCAGATAGGTGCGGTTGTTCATTTCCACTTCCTGCACCGTTTGTGAAACCTGAGTACGGCCTAAAAATTCGCTTGCTTGCTGGCCATTAAGCTCTGTGTTGGGGTGGGAGATAATGGTACCGTCTTTACTGACCATAAAAGCAAAGCCGGAATCGAAAAGCTCGAACGAGTTGATCATATTACCGAGCTTGGCCAGACTGACATCAAAAAAGATAGCGCCATGGAAACGGCTGGCTTTTTTCACAGGCGTGCCCACCGACACCACGATTTCTTTAGTAACAGAGTCAGCATAGGGCGCGGTCACAATCAGCTGATTTGCCTGCTTGGCACCGGCAAACCAGGGGCGCACTCGTGGATCCCAGGTAGGGCCAGGATCCCAACCCGGGTCGCTGGCCACATACTTGCCTGTGGCGTCTTCGCCGTAGCCTATCAGTAAAAATGTTTCTTTAAGCTTAGGCTGTGAGATAAGCGGCAGGGCTTCCTGCAAGGTGTCGCTTTGTTCAACAAGGCCGGTGGTCAGGACTGCCAAATCAATGGCACCTTGCATTTGCGAGGTCACAGTATTACTGATCCCCTGAATGATTTCTCCAACACTATCATTAACTTGTTGTTGTAGATTATCTTTCAGTAAAAAATACTGTTTGAGTGATAGTAATAACAGGGCCAGAAAGAGCACTGAGGCTGAAACGGCTATTACCTTAAATTTGAACTTCACAGGCATATCTCCTAACTGCTTCCCTCTATAAAGGTAAATCATTGACGGAAACTTTCAATTATTTAGGTATTTAAATAGCCTGGAGCGAGTTTATTCACCCCAGAGTTCATCTAGCTCTTCATCGGACATTTCCAGATAATCCATCACATCATCTTTGATCACCTGCCACTCGGGGTTTTGCTCGCTTACCGGGTTGGTCGATAAATAGGTTTTATGACGGGCAATTTTTAAGATAGTCAGCAAATCGTTACCGAGACTATCCAGCTCTCCAGAAGTGAGAATGCCATCGACATCGTGCTGATAATAAATCACATTAATGACTATCTTTGGCAGTCGCCATTGCTGCGCCAGTAAAGCGCCTATGGTGCCATGGCTGGTATGATATTGTGCGAACTCAAACTGACTGGCCTCAGTCCAGCCATCGGATTGAGCTTTATCCAGGACGCTCTGATAATCGTCAAAGTGTTGGCATAAAATGGGAATACCAACGCCGTGAAACAACCCAAGCATGTAAGCGTGGTTAGCAAGCGCAGGGCGATTAAGGCGATTGCAGATGACGGATGCATGTTGTCCTATCTCTGACTGGGTTTCCCAAAAGTTACTTAAAGCGGGTGGCAAGTCAACGGATGACTTTAAAGCGACGGCTTTCACCAGGGGAATAAGCCGTTTTAGACCCAGCATCATCACAGCCTGTTCAATGGAATCGATCTCGCGAGAGCGCCGAAATGCGGCAGAGTTCACGACTTGCAAAATGGCCGCACTGATCGCCACGTCACTTTGCAGTATGTCGGAGATTTTTGTGATGTTGGGTTCTGGTTGTTTCGCTTCTTCCGAGAATTGCAATAACGCTTGAGGGCGCGGAGGGATATTGACCGTTTTTAAAATAAGTTTTTCTTGCTGTGTGAGGGAAATGGCCATGCAACACTACCTGTACAACTGACTATTATAAAAAGATAGTCAATAATCAACGGTGCAGGCAACTCTCTGTTTCAGGGCGCAGTAAAAAGCAAAAAGCCCCGCTTAAGCGAGGCTTTTGAAACACTATGCGTGTCTATTACACGTTAGCAAGCGCTGCACGTGCGTCAACATATTCCATGTTGAAACCTTCAGCAACTTCTTTGCAGGTGATCTGACCTTTCATTACATTCAGACCATTCAGGAAGTGCTCGTCAGACAATAGCGCCTCTTTGTAGCCCTGGTTTGCAAGCTTGATGATGTAAGGCAGTGTTGCATTGTTCAACGCAAACGTAGAAGTGCGTGGTACTGCGCCTGGCATGTTTGCTACACAGTAGTGAACAACATCATCAACGATGTAAGTTGGCTCTGCGTGTGTTGTTGCTTTAGAAGTGGCGATACAACCACCCTGGTCGATAGCAACGTCAACGATTGCTGCACCAGGCTTCATTGCTTTGATGTGCTCAGCTGTAACTAGTTTAGGAGCAGCTGCACCTGGGATTAGAACACCACCGATCACTAGGTCTGCTTCAACAACGTGCTTCTCTAGCGCATCAACTGTTGAGTAGATAACTTTAGCCTGGCTGCCAAACTGTGCGTTTAGGCTACGCAGAACGTCGATGTTACGGTCAAGGATTGTTACGTCAGCACCCATACCAACAGCCATTTGTGCTGCGTTACGGCCAACCATACCACCACCGATCACAACGACTTTCGCTGGTTCAACACCTGGTACGCCACCCAAAAGCATGCCGCGACCCAGGTTTGACTTTTCAAGTGCCTGCGCACCAGCCTGGATTGACATACGACCAGCAACTTCTGACATAGGTGCCAATAGTGGTAAACCACCACGGTTGTCAGTAACAGTTTCGTATGCAATACAGATTGCGCCGCTCTTAACCAGGTCTTCTGTCTGAGGCAGATCAGGTGCCAGGTGCAGGTAAGTGAACAGGATTTGATCTTCACGTAGCATCGCGCGCTCAACAGCCTGTGGCTCTTTTACTTTCACGATCATGTCTGCTTCTTCAAAAACCTGTGCCGCCGTGTCACGGATCTCAGCACCTACCTGAATGTAGTCTTCATCTGTGAAACCGATACCGATACCGGCATTTGTTTCTACTATTACCTGGTGGCCGTGATTAATCAGTTCACGAACACTTGCTGGAACCATACCAACACGGTACTCGTGGTTTTTTATTTCTTTAGGTACACCAATAATCATAACAATTCGCCTCAATTAAGAACGGGGTAAAAATTTTCGACCATTATAGATATGGTTTGCTAGTATGTCCTACCTTTTTTTATATACTCAGTAGTTATTAATACTGTATTAAGTAAATATTCAGGATAAAAAACTTTTCATGCATACTCAGTTAGATAGAACCGATAGAAAGATTTTAGTTGAACTGCAAAAAGACGGACGAATTTCTAATGTAGAATTGGCCAGAAGGATTGGGCTTAGCGCAACACCTTGCCTGGAGCGGGTCAAAAAGCTTGAGCGTGAAGGTTATATAAAAGGGTATAAGGCCGTGGTAGACCCGGTAAAGCTGGGTCAGGGTCTGCTGGTGTTTGTTGAAGTTACGGTCAACAAAAACTCGCCCGACGTTTTTGACCGGTTTAATCAGGCGGTAAAGCAACACGACGAAATTATTGAGTGTCACTTGGTATCCGGTAACTTCGACTATCTATTAAAAACCAGGGTAACTGATATGTCTGAGTATCGTGGCGTGCTGGGTGAGATATTATTAAAATTGCCCAGTATCAGTGAAAGCCGTACCTATGTTGTTATGGAAGAAGTAAAAGGTGAGCAAGGTGAAGTGATAAAACCTTGTGCACCCTAAGGAAATTCTTGCTAAGGTGTGCAAAAAGTCATGTTAGAATTAACTAAACAGTATTTAGGTATTACATAATGCGCTTAAATGGTATTCAGCGCCTGCTGGAGACTGGCCTGATCATCAGTACGGCGGCGGCAATTTTTACGCTGTGCGCACTCATCAGCTTTGATCCGGCCGATCCCGCCTGGACGCAAACGGGCGAATTTATCAAGGTCAATAACATCACTGGCGCTGCCGGTGCCTGGGTTGCCGATATTCTGCTGCTCAGTTTTGGTTGGCTGGCCTTTCTGGTGCCGGCTTTTATTCAGTTATTCGGCTACTTATTATTTAAAAAACCACACAAATTATTGCAGCTCGATTACACCACGCTGGGATTAAGGCTCATCGGCGGTACTTTGTTTATCACCTCTGCCAGCGCTATCAGCAGCATTAACTTTGATGATATTTACAATTTTTCTTCCGGTGGGGTAGTGGGGGATGTGGTCGCCAGTGCTATGATGCCTGCGTTTAACTTTACCGGCACCACCATTCTATTGTTGTGTTTTTTCTTTGCTGGTTTGACGCTGTTAACCGGCGTTTCCTGGGTTGAGTTTGTTGATTATATCGGCGAAAAGGTGGTGGCGTTTTGTAAGTGGTGTGTTGCTAAGCTTAAGCAGCGTAAAGAAAATCAGTCGGTTATCCCTTCAGGGGAAGTAGATGAATCACAAGCGATAGCAGAGACTACTTCGAGCGCCGCAGTGACACTGAGTGAGCCCAAAGAACAGCAAGCTGAAGACCCCCCGAGCATGCCTGCAATAGAAAGTACTGCTCAGAGCACGGAGTCAGCCGGGGAGCCACAAGATGAGTCTGCAGAGCTTGAAAAGAGCAAACCGAAAAAGCTCAAAGACAGATTGTTTGGCACTAAATCAGACGCTCAGAGCGAGCCTGTGGTAAATCACGCCGAAGAGACTGAAAAAGCAACGCATGATAGCGACGATATTGCCGTCGCGCCGAGTGTTTTTGATGAACTGGACGATATTTTAGAGCAGGAAATTAACTTCTCTGCGGTTGATGATGAGGCCTTTGATACGGTTGCTGCACTAAACGCATTGGACGATACGCCGGCGCCCGCCGAGACCAAAGTGGTGTCACCAGCAAGACCTTTAAAACCCAAAGAAAAACCGGCATCGGGTTATCAGCCGCCACCGACTGCTAAAGAGCAGTTCGAGGCGTTGCTCGAAGCTGAGCCACCGAAAGATCCATTGCCGTCTCTTGATTTGCTCGACAGGCCCGATAAAGCGAAAAACCCAATCTCGGAAGAAGAGCTGGAAGCCGTGTCTCGTCTGGTTGAAGCTAAGCTGCTTGATTTCAATATTCAGGCAAAAGTGATGGGAGTTTACCCCGGTCCAGTTGTTACCCGTTTTGAATTGGATCTGGCACCGGGCATTAAAGTTGCAAAAATCACCGGTCTTGCAAAAGACCTGGCTCGTTCGTTGTCTGCGGTCAGCGTACGCGTGGTGGAAGTGATCCCGGGTAAAACATACGTGGGCCTTGAGCTGCCCAACAAGAACCGTGAAATAGTGCGGTTATCCGAAGTGATCAACGCCCCTAAGTTTGAGCAGAATCCATCACCCTTGACTATGGTACTGGGTAAAGATATCGCTGGCCAGCCTGTGGTGGCCGACCTTGCTAAAATGCCGCATTTGCTGGTCGCGGGTACAACTGGTTCAGGTAAGTCAGTGGGCGTTAATGTGATGATATTAAGCTTGCTATACAAGTCGCCACCAGAAGACGTACGGATGATCATGATTGACCCGAAAATGCTTGAGCTGTCGGTGTATGAAGGTATTCCACACTTGTTATGCGAGGTGGTGACCGACATGAAAGAAGCGGCCAATGCGCTACGCTGGTGCGTAGGTGAAATGGAGCGCCGTTATAAGCTGATGTCGGCTCTGGGGGTACGTAACCTCAAAGGGTATAATCAGAAAATACTGGATGCCAAAGAAGCCGGCCACCCAATCCTGGATCCGTTGTTTAAGGATACGGATGGCATGGCAGATGAGCCACAGGAGCTCGATAAGCTGCCAAGTATTGTCGTGGTGATTGACGAATTCGCTGACATGATGATGATTGTCGGTAAAAAGGTGGAAGAGTTAATCGCCCGGATCGCACAAAAAGCGCGTGCTGCGGGTATTCATCTGGTACTGGCAACCCAGCGTCCTTCTGTTGATGTGATCACGGGTTTGATCAAAGCCAACATCCCAACCCGGATGGCGTTCCAGGTATCGAGTAAAATTGACTCACGCACAATTTTGGATCAGCAGGGCGCTGAAAACCTGCTGGGTATGGGTGATATGTTGTATCTGCCACCAGGCACCAGCGTCCCAATCCGTGTGCATGGTGCGTTTGTCGACGACCATGAGGTACATGCGGTGGTGAGCGACTGGAAAGCGCGGGGTAAACCGAACTATATCGAAGACATCTTATGTGGTGAGGCCACAGAAGATATTTTACTGCCAGGCGAAACAAGCGAGGGTGAAGACGAGGAGTCGGATCCGCTCTACGATGAAGCCGTGGCATTTGTGATTGAAACTGGCAAGGTGTCGGTCTCAAGTGTCCAGCGTAAGCTGCGCGTGGGTTATAACCGCGCGGCTCGTCTGGTTGAACAAATGGAAATGTCCGGCGTTGTTAGTGCGCCCGGGCACAATGGCGCCAGAGAAGTCCTGGTGCCCAAAGGTGGAGCGAATTAATGAAGTTACAACCACTTATCCTGGCCCTGTGTGTTATTGGGGCAACGCCAGCTGCTTTTGCGGCGGCACAAGCAACAGATAAGCAGCCCGTCAGTGTGGCTGCTCAGTCATTAAAAGATAAACTAAAGGGGCTTGAAAGTTTTCGGGCTCAGTTTGAACAAAGTGTGATTGATCACGAGGGCCACCTCATCCAATCAGGTAAAGGTGAAATCGCTTTACAGTATCCCGCGAAAATTCGCTGGCAACAGGATGAACCCGACGAAACACTGCTGGTGTCGGATGGGTTACGTACGGTCTATTTTGATAGCTTCGCGGAGCAAGCGACTATCTTAAACACGCTTGGATTAATTGATACCACCCCCTTTGTGTTGTTAACAACACAAGACCCAAAACAATGGCAAAAGTATCAGGTTGCTGAGATTGCCGGAGGCTATCGGATAGAACCTGTTCAGTCGGGGGCTCAGGTGGAGCGCCTCGACGTTTTGTTTGCTGACGGCGGCCTGAAGATTGGCCAACTAAACGTGACGGATTCATCGGGCCAGATCTCCAGCTTTGAGTTTAGCGATGCGCAGGTTAATGTACCAATCGATGCCGCGCAGTTTAAGTTTGTGATCCCTGAAGGGGTGGTCGTCGACGACCAGACTCAAAGTGACTAATCTGGGGTTTGACTTTGCGCCCGACGTGCGGCCACTGGCTGCACGAATGCGCCCAACCGAACTTGACGGCTACATAGGTCAAAGCCATATCCTGGGCTCAGACAGCCCACTGCGCCGTGCAATCACTCAGGGACGCTGCCATAGTTTGATTTTATGGGGTCCGCCTGGCGTGGGCAAAACTACGCTTGCCGAAATCATTGCCCATCATGCGAATGCGCAACTTTGTAAGCTCTCTGCCGTCACAGCCGGAGTTAAAGAGATCCGCGAGCAAGTGCTCGATGCAAAACATCGTCTGAGCCAGAGCGGTATGCGAACCATATTGTTCGTCGATGAAGTCCACCGCTTTAATAAGTCGCAGCAGGATGCCTTTTTACCACATATTGAAGACGGCACCTTTATTTTTATCGGCGCAACCACGGAGAACCCGTCATTTGCGCTCAACAACGCGATATTATCCCGCGCACGGGTTTACACACTCAAGCCGCTGAGTCTTGACGAGCTTGCTCAGGTGCTGCGCCAGGCACTGGCTCAGGATAAAGAGCTGAGTCGTCAGCAGGTAACCCTGGACGATGCCGTCATTGAGGCGTTGTCACGTGCCGCAGACGGTGATGCCAGAAAAGCGCTAAACCTGCTTGAGCAGGCCACGGACTTAGGTGCCAGCGGGGATGGGCAAATTGTAATCGACGAAGTGGTGTTAAAGCAGGTTTTACCCTCGCACCTGGCGAAATATGACAAAGGCGGCGACATCTATTACGATTTGATCTCGGCGTTTCACAAATCAGTACGAGGCAGTGACCCAGATGCCGCTTTATACTGGTATTGCCGTATTCTAGCCGGAGGGGGCGATCCGCTCTATGTGGCCAGACGGCTACTGGCGATTGCGACAGAAGACATAGGCAATGCCGATCCTCGTGCCATGCAGGTGGCGCTCAATGCCTGGGATATTTATCACAGAGTGGGGCCCAGTGAAGGCGAGCGAGCCATCGCACAGGCGACCATTTACCTGGCCAGTGCAGCCAAAAGTAACGCGGTTTACATGGCGTTTAATCAGGCTAAACAGGATGCCGCCAGTGATCCCGATTTTCCGGTGCCGGAACATCTGCGCAATGCGCCCACTAAACTGATGAAAGAGCTGGGCTTTGGTGAAGAATATCGCTATGCGCATAATGAACCTGGGGCGTTTGCCGCTGGAGAGTGTTATTTTCCTGCGGATATTCAGCAGCGCCGTTATTATGAGCCCAGCGACAGAGGCCTTGAAAAGCAAATCGCAGAAAAGCTCCGTTACCTGCGCTCATTAAATGAACAAAGCGCGCAAAAGCGCTATCAAGATAAAGACGAGCGCTGATGGACTTGCTCAAAACTTACCTGATGATTGCAACAGGCGGCGCACTCGGTGCCTGTCTGCGCTTTTTTATTAGTGATATCACCCTAAAACTCTTGGGTAAGGGATTCCCTTTTGGCACGTTGACCGTTAATATTCTGGGTTCACTGTTGATGGGCATTCTCTACGGATTAATTGATAAGCAGATCATAGAAGTATCACCAGCCAAAAGTTTGGTTGGGATTGGCTTCTTGGGTGCTTTAACGACATTTTCTACCTTTTCGATGGACTCTTTGCTGTTGCTTCAGCAAGGTCAGATACTGAAAATGGTACTGAATATAGTGTTGAATGTCGTGATGTGTATTTTCATGGCCTGGATAGGCCTGTGCTTAGTCATGCAAAAAGGTTAAAAGAACAAACTATGTTAGATGCAAAGTATTTACGCCAGGACATTGAGGAAGCAGCAGCGCGTTTGAAAAAACGTGGCTTTGAGCTTGATGTGGCAGCGATTAATGCGCTGGAAGAAAAACGAAAAACACTGCAAACCAAAACGCAGGAGCTGCAAAGTGAGCGTAATAGCCGCTCCAAGGCAATAGGCCAGGCCAAGGCCAAAGGTGAAGACGTACAGCCACTACTGGACGCAGTTGCAGATTTAGGCGATCAGCTTAGCGCTGCAAAAGCAGAGCAAGATGAAGTGCTGGCTCAGTTGCAAGATATCGCAGCAACTTTACCTAACCTGCCGGCCGAAGATGTGCCTGTGGGTGCTGATGAAAGCGAAAATGTTGAAATCAGCAAATGGGGTGAGCCTAAAACATTCGACTTTGAGGTAAAAGATCACGTTGATCTTGGTGAAGCGCTGGGTAAAGGCCTTGACTTTGAAACGGGTGTTAAACTCAGTGGCTCACGCTTTACTGTTATGCGTGGCGGCATTGCGCGTCTGAATCGTGCATTATCACAATTTATGCTCGATACGCACACAGATAAAAATGGCTACACTGAAATGTGTGTGCCTTACCTGGTTAACAAAGCAAGTCTTTACGGTACTGGACAGCTGCCTAAATTCGCAGAAGATCTGTTCCATACAGAAGCGCTGAGTGAAGATCAGGATGGTTACAGCTTGATCCCCACCGCAGAAGTGCCGCTGACCAACTGCGCACGTGACGAAATCTTTGACGAAAAAGAGCTACCTGTTCGCATGACTGCGTACACGCCATGTTTCAGAAGTGAAGCGGGCAGCTATGGCCGTGATACCCGTGGTCTTATCCGTCAGCATCAGTTTGACAAAGTAGAACTGGTTCAGCTGGTCAAGCCTGAGGACTCAATGGCTGCGCTGGAAGAGCTGACAGGCCACGCAGAAGCGATCTTACAAGCGCTGGAACTGCCATATCGTAAAGTAGTACTGTGCAGCGGCGATATGGGCTTTGGTGCGGCGAAAACCTACGACCTGGAAGTGTGGTTGCCAGCACAAAATACCTATCGTGAAATTTCTTCTTGTTCAAATATGCAAGATTTTCAGGCTCGTCGTATGCAGGCGCGTTTCCGCCGTGCCGGTGAGAAGAAGCCTGAGTTGCTGCACACACTGAACGGTTCTGGTCTGGCAATTGGCCGTACCCTGGTAGCAATATTAGAAAACTATCAACAAGCAGATGGTTCTATTGTGGTGCCAACCGTACTAAGACCTTACATGGGTGGTCTTGAAAAAATTCAGTAAAGCACTTAACGCATTGATCTGAGGCCGCATTCCTGCGGCCTTTTTTATTACAAATTAATGAATGTTTTTTTACGCTGACTTTTGTATAAATAAGTTTTTATGCATCTATTTTTAGATGGTAATTCTATTAAACTTCCCATTCTTTGCAAGAATTATCCTTTTTGTTGTTTTTAGTTCTCCCCACTCACCGCCAGCTAGTTGCATGTCAAAACGATATATGATTTATTGGTTTTGAAGGTTTGGCCAATCCTGAATTAGTCGACGTGTGTCTGGCAAAATAGTGCATTCACAGTCGGCCGTTGTTTAACCATATGCAATAGTAAAAATGTTAGTAGTTAAATGAAATTCGAGCTATCGGCTGTTAGGCAGCCTGCGGCGAAGCACTGAATCAAATTGTACAGAGGACCTTTTCGTGTTTCGTACGGATTGATATTTACGAATTTATTAACTATTTATTAAATGTGGATGTCGTTAAGACGAAAGCAACTTAAAAAATAGAAGGTGAGGAATTTACCTATGAAGAGACAGAAAAGAGACCGTTTAGAAAGAGCACATGCCCAGGGATTCAAAGCAGGTTTAGCGGGCCGGTCCAAAGAGTTATGTCCATATCAGCAAGTAGAGCACAGATCAGAATGGTTGGGGGGATGGCGAGAGGCCATAGATAACCGCAACATGTACAAAACCTAAATTCCTATAAAATATCTAATGACTAAGCAACGTCAAAAGCCCCTATAAAGGGGCTTTGTTTTTTTCATCAGCACACTAAATTAGAATGCGCTGGTGTCCTGGAACAGACCTACTTTTAAGTCTTTTGCTTCGTAAATAACACGACCGTCTACTTCTACCGTGCCATCAGCCAGACCCATAAAGAGTTTACGCTTGATAACCCGCTTCATGTCTACGCGATAAGTCACTTTCTTGGCGGTTGGCAGGATTTGACCGGTGAATTTAACTTCGCCTACACCCAGTGCACGACCAAGACCCGGACCACCTGACCAGCCCAGGAAGAAGCCAACGATTTGCCACATAGCATCCAGGCCCAGACAACCTGGCATGACAGGGTCGCCACGGAAGTGGCAGTCAAAGAACCACAGATCGGGGTTAATATCCAGCTCAGCAATAATCTGGCCTTTGCCAAACTCACCACCGTCTTCGTTAATCTCGATGATACGATCCATCATCAGCATGTTATCAATTGGCAGACGACAGTTGTTCTCGCCAAACATCTTGCCTTCAGCGCACAGGATCAATTCTTCTTTTGTATAGCTATTTTTTGGTTCCATAATCATCAGTCTTAGTCTTTAATTGTCGCTACTTTAGCTTACACTTGTACGCCAAACAACTCTGAACAGTTGAAATTTGCCTGCTCTTTGAGCACTTTACCTATTTGGCGGTTAATTATCTATCAATTACCTTGGCTGAGCCTCGTCTTTTTAATGCCGCCGGCCAAACTGTGCGCTTGTGCTAACAGGCTAATAGCGCTTTGAAAGCGCAACAATCAGGCAAGGTTGAGGTTAATGAATGAAAATCATTCAAAGAGTCGGCTCAAATTGATAATTTCTTTGTTTCTCGACCTTTCAGGGCGATTTTTGCGTTAAAAATCTTTATAATTGACTCAGTCGTTTTTAATGTTAACGGAAGTTTATGATCCTTTTTGTAGATGCTTTGACGGTAATTGATTTTTCTTACTTGTGTAGTAAACGCGGCGCCGTGGGCGAGAGCTGGATTGTCGATATGACATTGCATGGCCAGTTAAATGAAGAGTCGATGGTGCTGGACTTTGCCAAGGTAAAGAAACAGATCAAGGCGATTATCGATGACACAATTGATCATAAGCTGGCCATACCGAGTCAACTGGAATGCGGGTTTTCTTCGCAAGACGGCAGAGTGCAGTTTGATGGTGAATTTGGTGGCCACCACCTGGCGATGAGCGCGCCTGACGAAGCGGTGTGCATTGTCGAAGGTGAGACTATCAGCGAAGCCACGGTTATTGCTTTTCTGAAGCAACAAATTTTGCCGAAAATGCCGGACAACGTAAAAGACGTTGAAATTGAATTACGCCCTGAGCCTAGTCGCAGCTTTTACTACCATTACAGCCACGGCTTGAAAAAGCATGACGGCAACTGTCAGCGTATTATTCACGGGCACCGCTCTGACATTGGCATTTATCTTGATGATATTAGTATGCCTCGTTTGCAAAAAGAGTGGGCGGAGCGCTGGCAGGACATCTACCTGGGCAGTGAAGAAGATCTGATTGATGCAAGCGCACTAAAGCACATTAGTGCACGCGATAATGACTATGCTTTTGCTTACTCGGCATCTCAGGGGTACTTTGAGCTGGCTATCAGTAAAGCACGGTGTTACTTAATCCCCTGTGACAGCACCGTTGAGTGTATTGCAGAGTATCTCGCTGGTGAGATCAAAGCACAGTATCCAGAGCGAAAAGTGAAAGTGAAGGCGTTTGAAGGCGTTGGAAAAGGAGCAATCGCTTATGCCTGATTGGCTAAGTAAAGCAAAGAAAACGGCCACGATTTTGGCCGGTTTATGCCTTGGTATGGGCTCTGCTCATGCCATTGAGCTGAAAGGATCACTCACCCAGGGGGGGATGGTGATTGCGCAGCTGGATGGGGTACAATCTGCCAGGCTTAACGATAAAGACCTGACCATTGCCCCGGATGGTAAGTTTGTATTTGGTTTTGGCCGGGACGCCGGCGTTGAACACAGCCTGAGCTGGGTCGACAAAGACGGCAAAACTCATACTAAAACTTTGCTGATCACGTCTCGCGACTATGACATTGACCGTATTACCGGGGTTGAGAAAAAATATGTCTCACCACCAAAGGAAGTGCTGGCTCGGATCCGCAAAGAAGGTGCGCAGGTTAGCGCCGCTAGAAGCAAGCTGAGCACTTTGCCGTATTTTGATGACCCGGTATACCGTCCAGCAAAGGGCAGAATATCTGGGGTTTACGGCAGCCAGCGCTACTTTAATGGCAAACCCAGAAGGCCCCATTTTGGACTGGATATCGCCAATAAAACGGGCACGCCGGTATTAGCGCCAGTATCTGGCAAAGTGGTCTTTGCCAACCCCGACCTTTATTACAGTGGCGGTACGCTGATCCTCGACCATGGCTATGGCATTACGTCTACCTATATTCACCTCAACAAGTTACATGTTGAGGAAGGAGAGGTTGTTGAGCTTGGTGACCATATTGCAGATATTGGTGCCACCGGCAGGGTAACTGGGCCACATTTGGATTGGCGCTTTAACTGGTTTAATGAACGCCTGGATCCACAACTTTTAATGATTGATAAACTCGCAACGAAAAGCAGTAAAGAATGACACAAACAGATAAAGACGCAGTAATTGCTCAACGAATTAAAGACTCGCAAACCTCGGTTACCAAAACGGTATTTCCAGGTCGTACCAACCACCATAACACACTGTTTGGTGGCGATGCGTTAGCCTGGATGGATGAGGTCGCGTTTATTGCTGCGACGCGTTTTTGCCGCAAACCTTTGGTAACCATTTCATCAGACAGAGTCGACTTTAAAGAAGCGATCCCGGCTGGCACATTTGCAGAGCTCGTTGCTAACGTGGTTCATGTCGGTAACACCAGCTTAAAAGTAGAGGTACACATCTACCTGGAAACCATGCACAAAGATGATAAGCACCTGGCCATCTCAGGTAGCTTTACCTTTGTAGCCGTTGATGACAACCACAGACCAACACCGGTTGTATGCGATCAGATGCTAAACGGTTTTAGCTAACAGACAGCAATAGGGGAGTCAACAAGTCTCCTTTTGATTAAAATGGAACACATCATACAGTGGGGTAATATTAGTAAACGTAGCACAGACTAGAATAGTCCCATTTTTCAACAAACTGGTTTGTAAAAGCAAGCTAGTTTGGCGTACCATCAATACGACTATTGAGGCACAAGGAACTCAATAAGTAGGATAGGCTTATACTTGGAAGGAATTCATGGATTACTACATTTCACCGCATTTATACCTCACTCCTCTGAGCATAGAACAAGCTAATGTACTGCTGGAAGCTGTAGATATGAGCAGAGAGGGCCTGGAGATTTATTTGCCCTGGGCGCAAGCGGTTACGGATCTGGATAGCGCCAAAAAATACATCGCCGAGCGCCAAGACATGCCCGGCAGTCGCTATTTTTCGATCATGTATCATAAACAGTTTATGGGCGTTTTCGCGCTTAAATCGGTAGAAGCCCCAAATACCTGCGAGATTGGATACTGGCTGTGTGAACAGGCACGTGGAAACGCAATAATAGATCAGATCCTTAGTGTGATGCTACCCAGCCTGAAAGAAGAACAAGAGATACGATATATTGAGTTTCACTGTCTGGATTTCAATATACCAAGTATCAAAATCGCGCAGCGGGCAGGGGCCAAATTGCTCCGATGTTATTCCGTTACAATGCAAGATAAACTGCCAAAAACGATGTGCATATATGCCGCTGATCTATTACAAAGGGTTATATGAAAGAGTTACTTAACAAAGGCAAAGCCGTTTTGTCTGACATGCCAGAAAAGGTGTCAGCAGATCTTTTGTCAGGCTTTCAGTTTGTAAGAGAAAAGGTGAACGGGCTGCCTATTTTTATTTCTGTGGAGAGAACCGCTACTAATAGCACCTTAAAGTATGATGAGAAGCACTATTTTGTTGTGCCCTTTGCGCTCAGTGAACATGGTTTTGCTCTGCATACTCTAAGAAATCTTCCCGAAGGCGTGCCTGAAGTTAATAAACTACCAAAAAGGCGTGTTTTTCACTTTCCAACCGTTCACGCTGAAGCCATGCTGCGTGAATATATGGTGAACTGTGCTGCTCAGCTTGCTATCGAACGCTCCAGTGAGGACCCGAATTCACTTCATTCTCTGGCAGATCAGATAGATGCATTAGACCGCAAACTCACCTATGGTATGCTTTTGATTGGTGGCATAGCGGCTTTAACGAACCCCTTGCTCGGTGCGGGGATCGCCGCAAAAGCGTTACTCCCAGGTGTTGCAGGCATAGTATCTAAATTCACGCTCAGACCCGCTGCGCAGACACTGACTGAACGTAAAGAAGGTGAAGCCATCAGGCAAGCAGAAGAAAATATACTGAGAGAGTTCAGCGACGCAAGTACGGTTAAGGTAATCAACCCGATTTTACAACAGCTTGATCTGGCCTTACGTACTACGGAAAACCAGCACGACCCTTTGCTTGATTTTAACTTTAGTACGCTGGAAATTAAGGAACTTGACGGCGATAAATGGCAAGTACTAACTGAAATTGCTATGTATCATATCTACAAAGATATATACCACGACCCAACACTTTACAAACAAGCACAGCTTGGCCCTGAGGACATTCGTTGGTTTCACGTGCTGTTCAACGATCTGAAAAGCACTTAGTGATGTACTTGGCTTTAGCGTGTAAGTAGTCACGAAACACTTTTACACGGCAGATGATAACATTGAATGTAAAAAGTCGACCTTAAGGTCGACTTTTTTGGTTTTAAAGCACCATTGCGGCTATCCAGCCAAAAATTAATAGCGGGATATTAAAGTGAATAAAAGTTGGCACTACTGAGTCCCAGATGTGGTCGTGCTGGCCATCGGCATTTAAACCCGATGTTGGACCAAGGGTCGAATCAGAAGCCGGTGAGCCTGCATCACCCAGCGCACCTGCTGTACCTACCAGAGCGACGGTGGCCATCGCCGAGAATCCGACCTCCATTGACAGGGGAACAAACAGCGTAGCAATGATTGGCACGGTTGAGAAAGAGCTACCTATGCCCATGGTGATCAGCAGGCCAACCAATAAAATCATGGCTGCCGCCAGTGGTTTATTCTCGCCAACAAAGTCAGCACAAGCACTCACCAGGCTGGCCACATCACCGGTTTCTTTCATCACAGAGGCAAAGCCCTGGGCAGAGATCATGATAAAGCCAATCATCGCCATCATAGCAACGCCTTTGCTGAACACATCCGAACTTTGGTCCCATTTTACGATACCGAACAGACTAAACATCATCACCCCGACCAGGCCACCCAGGATCATGGAGCCACTCACGTTTTGTGCAAGCAAAGAGCATACGACGGCTAATGTCCCGGCCATGATCACTTTACGCTTTTCCTGGGCACTAAGCTGTGGCTTATCTGCCGGTTTTACGTGGCCAGAAGGTGTGTCCTGAGTGTAGTCACGGTCTTTTCTATAAGTGATAAAAACCGCAATGACAAGGCCCGCTAGCATTCCAAACGCAGGGATCACCATCGCATAAGGGACCTGTGTATTAACAATCTCCAGGCCATTATCAACCAGGTTTTTGTGCAAAATAGAGTATAAATAAATACCACCGAAGCCGTAAGGCAAAACCATATAGGAAGTTGCCAGACCAAAAGTTAAAATGCAGGCAATGGCACGTCGGTCGATATTCAGCTGGTTAAAAATCACCAAAAGCGGTGGGATCAGTATAGGGATAAATGCAATATGAACCGGAACCAGGTTTTGCGAGGCAATCGAGCAACCCAAAATAATGACCATGATTAACATGCTCAGTAACTGGCTCGAGTTTTGTTGATTACCATGGACCAGCGAAAGTAGTTTATCAGCCAAAATCTGAGTTAAGCCGGATTTCGAAATGGCAACGGCAAAAGCACCTAGCATGGCGTAACTGAGCGCAATTTCTGCACCCCCAGAGAGCCCGGAATTAAACGCATTTAATGTATCCGACAGCCCCAGACCAGCAGTCAACCCGGCGACCATCGCGCTGATGGTCATTGCAACAATCACGTTCACTCTAAACAGTGTCAGGCCGAGCATCAGCAAAACACCAACAATAACAGCATTCATAATATTACTTTTTCGCCTTTTTTATTATTAAACGACCCAGCGCTTTCATCCTTGTCGCCTCCGATTTGGTTAGTTGCGCTCGGGAAAATCTTGATTTTACAAAATATTGATTAAACTCTGCCAGTTCCTGCGACAAATCAGGGTACTGAGACTGCAAAGCCAGCAGCGCCTGTGCGGGGGTTACTTTATGTAAATCCCCCTCAGCAAGCTGGCAAATAGCATGATGCAATCTCACGGCTTCGGGCAATTTAATCACCTGCTTACGTTGCAAATACCAGAAGCGGGCAACGAATATGGCTATCAGCAACAAAAATACACTCAGCGCGGGTAACAGTCTGTGATATTGGCCAAATAAGTCGCGTAGCAACCTGGATTGCTTTTGCTGATCAAAGTTCAACACCCAGCGGGTCCATTGATAATCGAGCTGCTCTATTTGCAGTCTGACCCAGTTGACCAGAGCCAGATTTGAGTAGCTCATCAGGCTCAGCCCCAGGTTATCCTTAAATTCATCTTCTAACGCGGTCAGCTCAGACAAAGAACCGCTGAGTCTGTCAGGCGCAACCCAGGCCGTGGGATCGAGGCGGTACCAACCTTGCTGAGGAACATAGTATTCTACCCACGCATGGGCATCATACTGATAAACACTGTAATATCCTCGCTGTGCATTATACTCACCACCCAGATATCCCGAAACCAGACGCGCGGGGATCCCGGCTGCTCTTAATATAAAAGCAGCACTGGCCGCATAATGACCGCAAAACCCTTCGCGTGTTTCGGTTAAAAACCTGTCTATGCTGTTTCGATCACTTATGGTGGGCGGCTTTAATGAATAATGAAATCTATTTTGTACAAAATATTGCTTCATCTGCTGAATAAATTCAGCGGTATTGCCGGTCGATGCATCCCACTGCAACGCCAGTGCTGTGGCCAACGGGTTAATGCCGTCGGGCAGGGCGGTGTTGAGCTGATATTGCCAGTTTACTAAACCAGGCCCGGCAGCGTGGATGGGCGTAACTTGATATTCCATGCTGCTGCTGAGGCGTTTTTGCATAAACAAAGTGCCAAACTGGTTGGTATTCACGCCCCGAGTGGATGACTTGGCCTGGCCAAGATTATACAGCCAGGTTTTACCCGATGCTCTAGCGATAACCGTATAGCTTTCACCGACAGCACGGAAAGGTGCCTGCAAAGGGACATCGTGCTGTGGTGAAACGCGCCAGCGCGTGCCATCATAGTTATCGTGGACCAAAGTACGCCAGTAAAATGGCGGTTTCATCTGGGTATTGTCGGGCAGAATGGCTCGAAACACCAACTCGTCCGAGCGAGATAACTCTGAGATTTCAAACGGATCTATGTCCTCAGAAAGACCGGTTTGGGTTTTATTGGCACCGGGTAGCTGCCAGAATGGTGATACTTTGGGCAGTAGTACAACCATGATTGCAGCCAGCGGCAATGCGAGCAGTAAATGTCTGGCAGCCTGGCGTATAGCACTGCGCAGCGCAATACCATGCTCAATCCACAGCATTTGGGCCAAATTTACCACCAAAAGCACTAGTACAAATAACAAAGACAACACATTCTGAGAAAAGATAAAGAAGCAGGGATAGACAAAAAAGTTTAATAACTGCACCGACATCGCTTGTTTTTTCGTTTTTGCCTGAATGGTTTTCAGTGCGCAGGCACCCAGTAATAAAGAAACGAACATTTCTACCAGGTTAGAAAAACCTATGGCGACAAACACCACCAGTATGACGGTAAATGCTAAGAGGTTGACCAGCTTTTCTGAAGGGCCTTGAACCAGCCCCCGGTAAATGGCCAGTTTAAACAGCACAATCAACAACATGGCGCAGGTGAATACAAGACCAAAACTGTTAAACAACAAAATACTGACTAGCCCATACAAAAGGGTAGTCAGTAAGGTTTGGCCGCCCAGTAGTTTGTCAGAAGTCACTCAGCGCCTCCAGGCAAGCTTCTCTGTGTTTGTCTCCTCGGCCCGCAGTCACCTGAACGGCATTGCTCAGCCTGAGTGCAAATTCATCTCCCTGTTTGTCCGCCTCAAGTACCTGATAACACAGCTTAGACAAACGCGCTTCCTTAGGGCCATCGTGTGCCGCATAATCGAAAGTATGCTGAGAGTAGAAGCTGTCACCACTGTATTGCTTGACCAGCAATTGCTGGCTTTTAGCGAAATGGCGCCAGGATATGCGGCTTTTACTAATGCCGGGTCTGAATCGTTCTAGCCCGTCAAAGTTTTCATGGCTCTGCGTGCTTTGATGCACATACTGCCCTTTTTCAGCCGTGACTTCTTGCTCGCTAAATGTCAGCTGGCAGGCAAGTGGCGCAGGATAGACACAAAACGTTCGGTTGACGTTCAGGTAAGTCCAGACGCGAACCAGGCCAAATGGATAGTTACTGGATAACTTGAGTCTGCCAAGCGGGTAACGGCCACGGGGCCCTGGATGTAAAAACAGTGACATAACCTGGGCACCTTGCGAATAGTGACTGTTACAATCACTACAGTCGAATTCCTGGCTGGCAACATCCAGAGAATAGCATCGGTGTGGCGAGGTGAGTTTTATCAGGACCTCAACAGGCTTTTCGGCAAAATTGTTTTTTACGTCTAGTAATTGAATGCTCAAGCCATGCAAATTGAGATAGCCGTATATCAGCGCCAGCACCAGGATCAGTAACATGACGTAGGCCACACCAAGAATAAGATTGTTCTGATAATTACTGCCCAGAACAAAATTGAGGATGACCATGCACAAGAAGAATGCTCCCTGCCTGGAGGGAACAATATAAATATTGTGGTGCGACAGGGTAATTTGCGCAGCGCTATGTTTACGTTTGATGATGTCAGCCAGCCAGGACTGTAACCAGTCACGGCGCATAGTTACAATACAACCGCAACGTTATCAAAAATCCCCTTGACCACATCATCCAGCTCGTTGGCAGAAATGTTCAGACGGTGGCCGGCTACTGCGGCAAATACAGCCTGGACATCGTCAGGTAACGCATAATCCCGGCTTTGGGTAAGGGCATAGGCGCGTGTTGCCAGCCCTAATGCGATACTTGCCCGTGGCGAAAGGGGATCGCTGAACTGACCACTGTAACGTGTGAAGTTAACCAAATTGATGATGTATTGTACAACCGAGTCTGACAGGTTAACGTCAAGCACCGCTTGCTGAAGGGTTGCCAGCGCATTTAAGTCCAGTACACAGGTTAACTCACTCAGAGATTGCCTTTGCAGATTATTACCGAGGATCAGGCTTTTTTCGGCATGCTCATCGGGGTAGCCCAGGCTGATCCGCAGGAAAAAACGGTCGAGCTGAGACTCTGGCAAAGGGTGCGTACCTGACTGATGCAGCGGATTTTGTGTTGCGATAACAAAAAATGGCTCAGGTAATGGGTGGGTTTTACCATCCATGGTTACCTGGCGTTCTTCCATTGCTTCAAGCAAAGCACTCTGCGTCTTCGGGCTGGCACGGTTTATTTCGTCGGCCAGTAAAACCTGGCTGAAAATGGGACCCGGATGAAAATCAAAGCTCTGTTGCGAGGTATTAAAAACACTGGAGCCGGTAATATCTGCGGGCAGTAAATCACTGGTAAACTGAACACGCTGATAGCTCAGCCCAAGCACATTGGCCAGGCCGTGGGAGAGGGTGGTCTTGCCCATGCCGGGCAGATCCTCAATAAGCAGATGTCCTTTACAAAGTAAGCAGACAACGGCTAACCTTATCTGTTCTTCTTTACCCAGGATCAGCTCAGATAGCTGACTAATGATGTCTTGTGTGGTTTTATTCATGCAATCATTTCGAGTCTTTTCATTACTGAATCGACTTTTTTCGCGTTAAATGGCTTAGCAATAAAGCCTTTTGCACCCAACTCCCAGGTATTTTGTACATTCTCCAGGCTGTTATGGCCGGAGCACATAATGACATGCACATTGGGGTAGTTATCATTGATGTACTCGAGAATTTGTGTGCCATCGGTATCGGGTAACTCGATATCCAGGAAAATCACGTTGGGAGATTTCTCGGCCATCAAGGGCATTGCAGATTTGAAGTCTTCAGACTCATAGACTTCTTCAAAACCCAGGTTTTCAAGAATGTCTATCAGGTAACTGCGCACATCTTCAACGTCATCGATGATCAAAATTGGCTCTAAGGGTCTGACAAGTTCCATATTGTATTTACTTCTTTTGAACGACAAGGCTAATACTAAGACAAGCGTAAAGTGAGCTCAATGGCAATTTATAAATTAACTGTAAATTCATCATAGCGATAAGATAACAAGGACATAAAAAGTCAGTTTTGAGATCAGGCTTAGCGCTTTCAATCAATCGGGCAAAATTACAGTCCAGGCGAAACACAACAGATCCGCGTTGCTAATAATCTTAACCAAGTCTAATACCAATTTCACTTAATACCTGTTCAATCTGAAGGAGAAAATATTACGCTAACGGTGTTAAAAATTTCTCATTTAGAACTTTACCTAAGGTAGGAGTTCGCAAATTTTTGCCTTGCCTACATGGACGTAGGTACCTCAGCGATAGCAGGACGCGGGAGTGGTGTTATCGAACAATTAAGCAAATTGGTATAAGTTGCTGAGCTTATCAATGCCAGGAGTTTTAATTTGACTGGCTGAGCCAAGATTAGTTTATTGTGTAAAACAGACTATGGCTGTGGCCATCTGTGATGAATCCCATGAAATTGAAAACTCAGGGCGAAATAATCAAACAGTCCATTTTATGTCAGAAATCACTTAATGTCCGATACCGTCTAGTATTGGACATTAAAAGCTAATTTATAGTTAAACCGGGAGCTCAAAGGCACTCTCAACCTAACCTCATTAAATATCCTATAATTTACGTTATGTTAAATATGGTGTCTGTGACAATGCCCTAGTTTATGTCTAAGCTTATATTTAATCAGGCTAAGAGTTTTTCAACAATGTCATTTGCTTTGTTTGTGTTTTTCAGTGTCTTTACTTTCCACAGCCTTGCTTCTGTCACACTCAGCAAGCAGCTAAGCGTAATCTACCGAGACTATAAAGGCACGCATACTGTGTCTGGTAAAAAAGTCAGTGATCATACTTTTCGCTACAACCTCACTGCACCCAAACAAGTCGATGTGACCACTTTGGAATGGCAGCCCTATATCGGACAAAGTTTGTGTAAGCAAGGCTGGGTAATGCAAGCCGTAATCGCTTTGTTGCACAGCCAAAATTATGGCGCAACCGTGACTTTCTACCCCTGGGCTCGCGCCGTAGCCAATGCTGAAAATGGTAAAGTAGATATTCTGGTGCCGGAGTATTTTATTGAGCCCGAAGCGCCTTCGGATACTTTACCCGGTACGCGCCGTTTGGATCATCTCACACTGACAGAACCATTTGGCTGGGGCCCAATTGCACTTTACAAACGTCGGGACTACAACACGGACCACTTTACCAGTCTCGGCGCTTTGGCCGATGAACGCATTGGTGTGGTTCGGGGCTATCAAAATACGCCGGAGTTTGACCGCTTAATGGACGCAGGAAAATTTAACGTTATTGAAGCCGTTGATGACGCCCACAATATCAGGCTGCTAATGGCCGGGCGCGTTAATCTTATCATCGGCGACCCGGAAGTTATTGAAATGGAAATTGCCGCTTTGTCGCAAGCTAACAATGCGACCTCTCAGACAAAAAACTTGGTTATGGTTGACCCCATTTTACAAATGAATGGTCTGTTCTTTGCTGTCTCCAAACACAATAAGTACGGCAAAACTCTGCTGTTTGAACTAAATCAGGCCATAGCCGAATTTAAAAAACACGGCATTATGGAAGAGATAAAATACAATACCGCTAAGAGTTGCGAGTAATACTGGCTGTCTATTTTAAAACAGCTAAGCACCCTGCTGTTTTTCTCTGTTATGGGCATTATCAGGAACAAAAAAGGGAGTATGGTATACCTCCCTTTTTAATTCTATGCGCAATTTAACATAATGAAAAGTGGCGCATTTTTAGCCTGAACTTTACCCAGTTAATGCAATGCAGCGCTAAATGGAATGCTTTCGCAAATCTCGGCTTCTGCAATCAGTATTTCTTCCAGTCGTGTGTCGATCACGGTCTTGTCAAAATACTCGTAACCTAGTTCAACAAACAGGTTTTTGTGCTTTTCTTCTGATTTGGCAATGGTCACATAAAAATCTTTTTCTTTGCCTTCGGGTAAAGCTTCCGCGACCAGCGAAAAACGTTCATGGCCGCGTGCTTCAATCACGGCAGCAACTAACAGGCGGTCGATTAAGAACTCATCTGAGCCCTGTCGAAATAAGGCACGCATTTTTTTTATGTAAGGGTCAGCTTTATCATTACCTAAAGTTACGTTACGGTCGGTCAATAATTTCAGCACTTGCTTAAAATGGATCATCTCTTCGATGGCCAGATCCGCCATCGCTTTTACCAGTTTGATGCGATCCGGATAATGGCTCAACATAGACATGGCCATACCAGAGGCTTTTTTCTCAGCGGCTGCGTGATCCTGTAAAAAGGTATCAAAGTCAGCCATGACTTTATGAGTCCAGTCGAATGGCGTGTGGAATTTTAATTCAAACATCGTTTAATCTGTTCCGTTATCGGTTTTGGGGCATTTTACCCAACTCAGGCGCTAATTTCCAAAGCCAGCAAACAATTTGCAGCTAACACCCCTGCTCTTTATGCACATTTAAAGTAGAGTTTTTAATATCGGACATTTTATTGTTCACTGTATAACAGGCTGTCTCTGTCTGCCTTGCCATGACGGGTTGACTCGACTTTGAGCGGATGCTCAATTTGCTTCCAGGCTGTGACTTTACCACCCTGGTTAAGGTTTGGCATTGGCTTAGTTGAGTTTGTGTCTATACCCACAAAATCGCTCAATTGTTGCAGGCTGTGCGGGTGCGACACATCCAATATCAAATACTCAATCTGGCTTGTGTCTAAAAATCGCAGTAATTTTTGACGATGGCGCTGGTAGATGTCTGTCAGGTAGTGATCACACGCGATATTATCAGCACTCAAGTTGGCAAAAGTATCAAAGTAGCAGCGTTTTAAAGTGTCGTTGAATCCGCCCTGCTGAGTCTCTAGCCTGGGTAGCATGCGGGTGAGCAAACGCCTGACAGATGGGACCCAGCTTTCCATGGCTCTGTCCAGATATATAAAGCGGCTGTTCGGATATAAAGTAGCGAGTTGTTCGTAGTCATTAAAAACTGGTGTGTCTGCAATCACCTGCGCTTGCGATAGCGCTTCACGTGTGTAAGCTGTATGTGCTGTTTTAAACCCAAACTCGAGAAATGCAGCACATACGCTGGTAGTACCGGTTCTTGGCAAGCCGGCAATAAAGATTTTTTCCATTAAACAAAATAACAATAAAGATTAATAATAGACAGCGCCAGTAATGATAAAAAGCTCAGTGCCATTCCCATCACACGCAGCTTAAGATTAGCCATGTTCAGCGCAAATGAATGCAAAATACGGCCGACTAAATAGGTGCCGCCGGTGAGGTACAACCAAATTGCCTCACCGCCCTGAAATTCCAGCGCAAACAAGAGAATTAACAACAGCGGCGTGTATTCCATAAAGTTGGCATGGGCGCGGATCGCCCGCTCTAACGCGGGATGACCACCGTCTCCGAGCGCAACCTGATGTTTATGGCGTAAACCTATGATATCAAAGCTGAGTTTGATATAAAAAAGGGTAAATATGGCAGCAAAAAATCCTGTTATCATGGCGCAGACCTACTTGTAAGTATTATAAGTAGGTCCAGTATAGAGAGTTTACTCGATAAAATACACTGCATACACTTCGGCAGTCAGTGTTGTATCTCCGGTATTATAAGCCTGGCTGACATCCATCGCTTCTGCGGCCATCATTTTGCCACGGGCATAAGGCTGCATAGGTACGTTCATCGGTGAAAATGACACAGAGTATAGTCGGCCCAAGTCAACATCAAAGTCATCGGCTAGTTCTTTGGCGGCCGCTTTGGCTTCTTCAATGGCTGACTTTTTAAGCTTTTTCATATATGCAGCTTTGTCTTCAACAACGAACTCAGTGTTATTAAACTGATTGATACCACTGTCTACAAAAGCCTGAAGCAGATTAGGGTATTCTGAAAGGTCTTTGAGTTTTACCGTCAGGCTGCGGCTTACTCTGAAACCGTCGAACTCTTCTTCGTTAGTGGTGCGGTTGTAGCGTGTCTGGCGGTGTACATTTAGCTGCTCGGCATGGATATCGTTGCTTTTAATGTTAAAGTCTTGCGCAATTTGGATTGCCTTTGCCATTATCTGATCAACGTTAGATTTGGCATCCGGTAATGACTTGTGTTTTTCAGTTATCGCGACACGAATAATGGCTGCATCAGGCTGCACTTCCATTGACGACATGCCCTTTACATACAAATGTGGACCCTCGGGTAAACTGCCTGCTTGTGCGCAGGTACTGATCGCAAAAATTGCAGCGGCTAAAAGTGAGCGCATGGACGCCTCCTTACTCTGTTGGAATAGGATGATGTGATTATGAATTATAAAACCACAAGAGATGCGCCAATTAAAGCACAAGTTTGTTAATCAATGCTGAATGTTAAACGCTTTGTGTAAAGCGCGCAGTATGAAGGGCTCTTCTTGTTTAAAAAACAGCCCCGTATGCGCGGTGATGATCGCCTGCTGTAGATCTGGCCTTTGCAGCGCAGCTTGCAACAGATCAATCGCTCGCTTTCCCTCGTTCGATTGAGCACAAGCGATATAGCCAAAAATGGTCAACCCAGCTTCTTCTATTGCGTGAAAGCTGTAGCCATTAAGGGCCTGTGCCGAAGGATGTTCATTAATAAATACCGAGCTGTATTCAATGATCCCATCCAGCTTGCCCTGACTCAGCATCGTTCTGAGGCGATAAGCGCTTTGGTTCCCCTCTGCAACCCAAAATGCATTGCGGTTAGCTGTAATAAAATTGTCAATCTCGAGGCCATATGAGCGCCCTTCGGACACACCTATGTTGAACCCCATCCTGAGCGCAGTTCCCAGTGAAATGGTATCGGGAATATTTGGCTGGTTTTTGAGGATCAGGCGATTAGCCGGAAAAGACATTAGCGGATAGGCGGTGAACAACGCCATCGCTTCGCGTTCAGGTGTCTTAACCTTGTTGTACAAGCAGGCGTTTGGGTTACGTACTAATTCGCGCCATTCCCTTTCGCGGCTGGCGGGCATAAAATCCAGGGTTACTTTGCCCTGAAGAGTTTGTTCGATTTTTAGTAGTAACTGGGTTGCCAAGTCGGCGGGCGCTTGTTTAGAGTCAGGAGAGTAATCAGAGATAATGTCTATGTGTATCGGTTCACTTTTTACGGTTACCGAGCAGAGACATACAATAAGTAAGATGGCGTAGCGCATTCAGTTCACCTACATCGAACATCAATGCAAAGCCGGTTTTGCTGGATTCCTGCTGCATAGCAAAGTGAGGTCGGATCTGCACAGATTCTCTACAGTGCTCCGTGCACAGCCCAACGCTGAGCGAACAGCGTTGAGATCAAGTGTGGCGCAAAAATCACAATTGCGCCACACTGTTTATACTACTGAGTTATACGCTACAGCGTTTATAGTTACGATACTCAGGTAACCAGTAGTTCTTCTCAATTGCTGCCCAGATCAGATTTTCAGGCATTTCCAGCGCAACGCCCTCTTCCATTGCTTTTTTAGCAACGGCATAAGCAATGCGCTTGCTCAGTGGCTCAATTTCAACCAATGAAGGGAGTAAGCTGCCTTTACCGGTGTTAGCCCATGGCGAAGACTCAGCAAGTGTTTCACTGGCGACCATCAGCATAGATTCGGTAATGCGTGACGCTTTGGCTGCCAACACGCCCAGACCAATGCCCGGGAAGATGTAACTGTTATTACACTGCGGAATGGTGTAGGTTTGACCATCGAACTCAACCGGCTCGAATGGGCTACCGGTTGCCACGATTGCCTGGCCCTGGGTCCATTCAATTACATCTTTTGGATGTGCTTCGACCTGACGAGAAGGGTTACTCAATGGAAAGATAATTGGACGCTCACAGCCTGAGTGCATTGCCTTAATAACCTGCTCGGTAAACAGCCCTGGCTGACCCGACACGCCAATCAGAATGTCAGGCTGCGCACAATGCATCACGTCTAGTAACGAAGCAAATTCGCCACTGAAGCTCCAGGCTTCTAGCGCTGATTTTGACTGAACTAAGGCTGCCTGGAAGTCACGTAACCCTTCCATACCTTCAGTCAGCAGGCCATAGCGGTCAACCATAAAGATCTGGCTACGCGCTTGTTGATCAGAAATGCCTTCGGAGACCATTTGCGCTATGATCTGCTCTGCAATACCACATCCGGCAGAGCCTGCACCGACAAACACCACTTTTTGTTCAGACAGTTTAGTGCCTTTAACACGGCACGCGGCTAACAGTGAGCCCACAGTCACAGAGGCAGTACCCTGAATATCATCGTTAAAGCAACAGATCTCGTCACGGTAGCGGCTCAGTAATGGCATAGCGTTAGGCTGTGCGAAATCTTCAAACTGTAGCAACACATTCGGCCAGCGGCGTTTGACCGCTTTGATGAATAAGTCCAGGAACTCGTCATACTCTTCCTGAGAAATACGCTTGTGACGCGCGCCCATATACATAGGGTCGTTGAGTAGTTTTTCGTTGTTTGTACCTACATCAAGCATCACAGGTAAAGTGTAGGCTGGGCTGATCCCGCCGCAGACGGTATACAGCGCGAGTTTACCGATTGGAATACCCATGCCGCCGATCCCCTGATCGCCCAGGCCCAAAATACGCTCGCCATCGGTCACAACGATAACCTTGACCTTGCTTTTGGTTGCATTGCGCAAAATATCATCGATTTGATGACGTTCTTCATACGAAATAAACAAACCGCGCGAACTACGATAGATATCTGAAAACTTTTCACACGCATCACCCACTGTTGGGGTGTAAATGATTGGCATCATTTCTTCAAGGTGGTCGCGTACCAGGCGGTAATACAGGGTTTCGTTGTTGTCCTGAATAGCACGCAGATAAATATGCTTGTTAAGGTTGTCGTTGAAACTAGAGAACTGTTGATAGCAGCGTTCGACTTGCTCTTCAATAGTTTCAAAGCGTGGCGGTACGAGACCTGTCAGGTTAAAGTTCTCGCGCTCGCGCTGACTAAATGCACTGCCCTTATTTAATAGCGGCGTTTCTAAAAGCGTAGGGCCAGAGTATGGAATGTAGAGATAATTGGGATCGGATTGTTTAGTCATATTTACAAGCTGTGACTCGTTAATTTAAGTACAAGGGATTATTATTGCGCAAATGCATTAAAATTCAATGAATTTTAAGCATGTCAGACCAATAAAAAACGGCTCTGCTGAGACATGGTCAATGCGTAAACAGAGCCGTACATTATACGTTATTTAGTGAATGAGCGCCAAGGTTACTCGCTGGATTCACCCATTGCAGCCCCTTCCCTGCGCGGATCGGCGCCCCCGACTAACAGATCATCTTTCACCTCGATGGCGTGAATACCGGAGTTCAGATCTCTGACCCTGACGGTATGACCTTTGGCTTCCAAAACTGGCTTTAATTTTGCGATCTCGGTGCCCTTTTCAAGCGTGGTGTATTGGTTTCGATTTGTCACCCTTGGCAAGTCAATCGCCTGCTGTGGTGATAGTCCCCAGTCGAGTACGCCAATGATGGTTTGTGCAACATAATTAATGATCCGACTGCCACCCGGAGAGCCAACCACCAATTTGAGTGAGCCATCTTTATTAAATACCATCACCGGCGACATCGAGCTGCGCGGCCGCTTGTGTGCCTCAACCCGGTTGGCAACCCACAAGTCCCCCACTTTTGGTGACAGCGAAAAGTCAGTCAGCTGATTGTTTAACAGATAGCCGTTCACCATCACGGTTGAGCCAAAAGCCATCTCGATAGAGGACGTCATCGAAACCGCGTTGCCATCGGCATCAACAATAGAAAGATGCGTGGTTGAGGGTAATTCATAGCTGTCGTCCATGGCGTATGCCAAAGTGCCTTTGCTGGGATCGCCAATGGGCACCTCTTTGTTGTCCTTGTCTGTGATGAGCTTGGCCCGCTGTTTCAGATAAGCTGGGTTGAGTAAGCCTTGTGTGGGTACTTCAACAAAGTCAGGATCGGCAATGTAATAGTTGCGATCGGCAAATGCCAGGCGCGAAGCCTGAGTGAATAAATGAATCGCCTGCGGATCATTCGGTTGATATTGACTGAGCTTTTTACCTTCCAGTAGTTTTAAGATCTGCAGCACGGCAATCCCGCCACTGCTGGGCGGTGCCATTGAACACACACGGTAGCTGTGATAGCTGGTACAAATGGGCGCGCGCTCTTTGCTGTGGTAATTTTTGAGATCGGACAATGACAACACACCTGGCGCGATGGCGGCTTTTTGCACTGCGCGCACTATATCATCGGCATTTTTACCTTCATAAAAGCCCTTCAGGCCAAACTCGGCGATTTCGCGGTAGAGCTTGGCCAGCTCCGGGTTACGCAGTAGCGTGCCGGTTTCGAGTGGTTTACCATCAGGATAAAAGTACTCTTTGGCCGGGGATAGCTTAGTCAGACCCGGGTTGAGCTCCTTTTCTAACAGCATATGTAGGCGGGGCGACACATTAAAACCCTTCTCGGCCAACTCGATTGCAGGCTTAAACAGATGACGCCACTTGAGCTTGCCATATTTATCATGTGCCTGTTTTAACGCATGAAGTATCCCGGGTGTGCCCACAGAGCGACCCCCTACAACCGCCTCAATCCAGCGAACCGGCTTGCCTTCTTTGTCTAGAAATAATGACGGGGTTGCGTCTTTCGGTGCCGTTTCACGACCATCAAAAGTGGTGAGGTATTCGTTTTCTTTATCATAATGCAGAATAAACGCACCGCCCCCAATGCCTGAGGATTGAGGCTCAACCAGGGTCAGCACCAGCTGAGCGGCAATGGCAGCATCGATGGCACTACCGCCTTGTTGTAGCATCAACTGCCCGGCTTTACTGGCATGGGCATTGGCTGCAACCACCATGTACTTTTTAGCCGTTTTCTCTTTTTTTAGCTGCAATCCGGTCGCGGCTTCGGGCTCTCTGACTTCTCTGGTGTTGTTGTCTAATGCTGAAGAAGTGAATGGTAATGCGGCGCCGAGCGCCAGTGTGGCAAGTGATAGGCGATATTTCATAGAGTCTGGAAATTCTTCTGATAGATGATTGGCATCATAAAAGTAAACAGGCACAATATGCAAAAAAATTCTAAGAAATATTATGTTTGATCTGCCGTTAGCGCCTCGCTACCTTCTGCCACCTGCAATTTTGATTGTTCTTTGTGCGGTACTTATGCTGCCACCTGTCCAGGCATTACTCACCTTCAACCGTGAGCTGATTGACCAGGGCGAATTTTGGCGGATCCTGACCAGCCAGTATGTTCATACCAACTGGACGCACTGGCTACTGAATGTGGTCGGCGTGGTGTTTATCTGGGTGTTACATGCAGAATACCGCTCGCCAAAAACTTATGCGGTTCATCTGCTGCTGCTTGGGTTGTGGACAGGTCTGGGCATCTGGCTTTTTTGTCCGGATATCCGTATTTATACTGGCCTCAGTGGCTTACTTCATGGCGTAATAGTCTGGGGAGCAATAAAAGATATTAAAGTGGGAGAAAGAACTGGTGTGCTGCTCTTTTTGGGTATTCTCGGTAAACTCGCCTGGGAGCAATATGCCGGCCCCAGCGATGAAGTCGGTCAGTTAATTTCATCCCGCGTTGCGATTGAATCACATTTAATTGGTGCTATTGGCGGTGTGATGCTGGCCCTGCCCTTGCTGTGGCAAAAGAAATAGTGCTTAAAAAGGCGCAGCTGCTGTGCGCTGCGCCATCTTTAAATTACAGGTTTTCTTTGAACAGTTTATAAATACGACGGTATTGGTCCAGCCAGCTTGAAGGCTGCACAAAGCCATGCGGCTCTACCGGATAAATTGCCGTTTCATAATTTTCTTTCTCAAGCTCTATCAACCTTTGCACCAGCCGAACCACATCCTGGAAAAACACATTGTCATCGATCATAGGCGCATTGATCAGCATAGGTTTGTTCAGGCCTTCGGCAAAGTAAATGGGTGAGCTGCGACGATACGCAATGGGATCATCCGCCGGGCGGTTCAGGATATTGGAGGTGTAAGTATCGTTATAATACGCCCAGTCAGTGACAGGTCTGAGTGCTGCGCCGGCCTGAAATAGTTCAGGCTGAGTAAACAGCGCCATAAAGGTCATAAAGCCACCATAAGAACCGCCATACGTACCCACTGCACCTCTGTCGACGTTGACGTTTTCAACCATCCAGTTCACGCCATCGGCCAAATCTTCAATTTCAGGTTTACCCATGTGGCGGTAAATGGCAGTACGCCAGTCTCGTCCATATCCTTTAGATGCGCGATAGTCCATATCCATGACCACGTAGCCTTCACTGGCGAGCAGAGAATGGAACATAAACTCGCGGAAATAAACGGACCACCCCATATGTGAGTTTTGTAAGTAGCCCGCACCATGATTGAAAATCACCGCTTTGCGTGTCTTACCTTGCTCACCTTCCTGATAATCGGCCGGATAGTAAACCTTGGCATAAATTGGTTGGTCGGTATGACTGGATGGCACAGCGACAACTTTGGGAGTGATGAGCTTTTTGCTCAGGAATGCCTCAGAGACGGTATGGGTGATCTGTTTGGCTACACTATCCGGCTTTGCATCGGCAATAAACAATTCCGGTGGCATGGCTATTTTTGAATGCGTCAGCAAGAGTTTGCTTTCATCCGGGCTTAGCACATAATCCGTCATACCATTGAGGTTGGTCAGCGTTTCCAGTTCACCTGATTGCACATTCACACGGTATATCTCATAGACACCCGGATGCTTTATATTCGCCTTAAAATAGATAGCGCTATCATCTTTGGTCAGCGTCAGCTCAGACACTTCGTATTTTCCTGAGGTCAGCTGAGTCGCCTTATCTTTCAGTGGCTTGGTATATAAATGGCTGTAGCCAGATTCTTCAGACAGGTAATACAGCGTATCTTCATGGTTGAGCCAGCCAAAGTCATTGTGGGTGTAGTTAACCCAGGCCTTATCGTGCAGGCGATGCTGCGATACCAGCTTATTGTTAGCAAAGTCAACGGTTGCAATCCAGCGGTCTTTATTGTCCCAGGCCTCAACCATCACTGCGACTTGAGAACCTTGTGCGTTCCACTGGATGGCAGACTGATCCCAGGCCCAGTCAAGGATCAGTGCAATGTGACGTGGTGACTTTTTGCTGGTGTAAGTTTTACCCTGGGCACGGGCGTTTTCGCTTTTTACCTCGGCCAGTACATCTTCATCAAAACCCGGCAAGCTCTGGTAGCTCAAAGCGTGTTGCCCTTTGGTATTCAGGTCAATGAATATCAGCGTGTGCTCAATGGGTTTGTTGTCTGCCACACGACTACGCGCTTTAACGGGGTCAATATTGCCATCTTGCGTAACGTAATTAGGCATGATGTCTTGTGCGCTTCGCTCAGGCACGTCTTTGGTGGTGGCAACAATGAGTTTATCACCCGCTGGCGATAAGCTGGTCTCGACGATACGCTGACCCTCACCCAGGTAAAACAGGTTTTCGTCGAGCGTATCATTTTGCGCAATCAGCGCCTCTTTTCGGCTTTGCGCGTCTTTGGCATTCTTATGCTGAAGTGCAACATAACCAATGAGCTTGTGTTGCTCCTTAGCAAGATAACTCTGTGGCTCAGTGACGCCTTGTGGCGCGTTTGCCGTGATGAGCTTAGCAAGCTCTGTAGTCAGGCCTGACGTCAGATCAATGGCATAAAAGGTATTGTCTGCAATGTAGGCAAGCTGCCCGTTGGTCAAAAACTGCAGTTGCTCGGCTTTTTTGCTGGAACGTGTCAGCTGGGTGACCTGGTTGGTGGTGATATCTTTGACAAATACATTGCCTGAAAAGAGGTAGGCTTGAAGCTTGCCATCGCGCGAATAAACCGCATCACCTGCACCTATCTGGTGCTGGTTCGATAAGGCGATTTGCTCAAGCCCTTTCTCACCATAGCTGAAAGTGTCTCTTAGTTTACTTCCCACTTGTTTTTGCTTAAACAACACAGTTTGACTATCGGCGCTCCAAAAAGCGCCTTCCGGTTTTCTGCCAAGCCAGTCGGGATGAGCCATTGCCTGTTCGAGCGTGATGCTTTCAGTTCCTGTCGCTTCAGAGCTGGCCATGACGGCTGGGGGGACTGTTTCGTATGCTGTTGATTTATTATTACTTGTTTGAGTGACCTGACAACCAGCCAGAAATAACGCTGATGCCACGGCGAGAGAAGTAAGAGATTGTTTCATTTTATGAATTATCTAAATTTGCTATTGAGTGCTAATTTAAGCAAATGAATACAGATAATTCGAACAATTTTAGACAAATGACCAGTTTGAGCGATTATTGCGAAAAAAAGGCCAGTAAAGATACTGGCCAAATACTCTCTGCGCTCACATAGTCGTTGATGGACAACGAGTATGAAATGAGGCCTATCCACGCCTCATAAAAGTAGACCTGTGGTCGCCTGAATAAGTTCCAAAAAAATTCATTTTTTTTATTTTTTTTGTAATCTGCTGATCTGCATGCCGGTAACTCCCTGAACCATTGAGGTTACAGCGCTATCAGGCCGTCCAATATCAGTAACAGCATTACACCACTGACGATAAACCAGAGCACAGTTGCCATTGCAAATGGTCGCCAGCCACTTTGACGCAACATGGTCATGGATACACCGCTGCCGATCAGAAACAAGCTGGCAACCAGCACTGACTTAGCGCCGCTGTAAAATACAGACCAGACGCCTTGATACTCGGGCAACCAGGTATTGATAGTAGCAGCCGCAACAAAACCAACAATGAACAAAGGGATACTGGCTCTTTCACTAGAGCGCGAGAATACCCCTGCCATGGCCGCATAAGGCACTATCCACATCGCTCGGGTGAGTTTAATGGTGGTCGCCATTGCCAACGCGGTCGGTCCGTATATCGCAGCCGCTGCAACAACGCTGCTGGTATCGTGAATCGCAAGCGCACTCCAAATCGCAAATTGACTTTCGGTAAGTGAAAAGTAATGGCCCAGCCAGGGAAAAATGAGTAGGCCCAGCGCATTTAAGGCAAAGACGACACTCAGGGAAATCGCGATTTCATCCTGTTTTGCTTTGATCACAGGCGCCATGGCAGCAATCGCACTGCCACCGCAAATAGCGGTACCAAATGAGATGAGCGTGCCGGTATTGCGATTGAGACGAAACACCTGACTGAGGATTTCACCCAGCCCAATTGTCGCTGTGATACTGACAACGGTTAACACCACAGAGCTGCTGCCAACAGCCAGGACATCTTCGATATTGACGTTAAACCCCAAGCCTATCACGGCGATCTTTAACAGCCATTTTGATACGGTGTTGGAAAGATCAGTCACAGGATTCCCTAATACAAGCGCAAATCCAAGGCCGATAAATAGTGCCAAAGACGCACTGGCAAAAGGCGAAAGTGTAAATAAAAAGGCAAACAGAAATAAGGCTTTGTGAAGACCTGGTCGTTCTAATAACATAATATACCAATTTCACTTAATACTTGGTCAATTTGAAGGAGCAAATATGACGCTAACGGTGTTAAAAATTTCTCATTTAGAACAACTAAATAGCAAAATCTTTGCCTAGTTATCGAACATATTTTCTCGCCTCAAAATAGAACACTTAATTAAGCAAATTGGTATTAGCGCCCGTACGCGGTCATCAGATAAAATGACGCCGGGTAAACCCGGCGTCGGCAATCCTTAATTGAGGATCAATGCATGACTGGTTTGGGCAATGCCTGGATAGGCATCTTCCGGGAGTATTTCCGCCAGTTCCGCAAGGCGCTCACCCAGTTCATGTAAGCTACTTGCTGAGACATTGATATGACCCATCTTTCGTCCAGGTTTAGCCGCTTTACCATACCAGTGACTGGTAACACCGTTCACACTTAATACCTCGGTAGGAATACTCGCCTGTCCCAACACATTGATCATAGCTGTTGGTCTGACAAGGCTGGTATCACCTATGGGTAAACCCGCAACTGCACGCATGTGGTTTTCAAACTGACTGACATGACAACCCTGTTGCGTCCAGTGGCCAGAATTGTGCACGCGCGGCGCAATTTCATTGACCAGTAAAGTGCCGTCGACATCAAAAAACTCTATCGCAAGTACACCAACATAATCCAGCTCGCTGGCAATGGCCGAGAAAGCCGTTTCTGCCTGAGCCTGAATTGTTGATTTTTCCTTACCCGCAACAGATAGCGTCAGTACGCCATTGGTGTGCTGGTTTTCAGTTAGCGGGTAGATGCGGCATTGGCCGTGATGGTCTCGCACGCCAATAATAGACACTTCTCTGTCGAACGGGATCATCTGCTCCGCGATAATAGCGTGAGGCGTGGTGTCGGTACCGGCAGCCAGAAACTCAGACATTTCCTGCCAGATGGCATCCATTTCATCGTCATGCTTGACGCGCCACTGGCCTTTACCGTCATACCCTGCCTGACAGGTTTTAACCACAAGTGGCTTGCCGAGTTTGTCGATAGCGTCCAGAAAATGCGGCTTTTCGGTGATCAGGGCATAAGGCGCACAGGCCACCTGAGCCTTTTCAAGCAGCGCTTTTTCTTTGCCGCGGTCGCCGCCGGTTAAGATGGCTTCTGCGCCGGGATAAAACTTGCCGGTTTGCTGGCACACAGCTAACACGTCAGCCGGAATATGTTCAAATTCCGCAGTGATCGCATCTACATTCGCAATGGCTTGCTCTAGTGTGGCTGAGTGCGCTTCAAAAGTAACCGGATTAATTACTTGCTGGGTGGCAACATCGTAGGCTGAAACCTGGATATCTAAGTGCGTGGCCGACAAGCTCATCATGCGAGCTAACTGGCCTGCGCCTAAAACTAATACTTTCATTACTACTCTGCTGGGTTAGGGTTAGCCAGAACGGTTTCAGTTTGCGCCTTGCGGAAGGCTTCAACCTTTTCAAAAATTTCACTTTGCTGACAGCCCAAAATTTGTGCAGCCAGTAGGCCTGCATTTGCGGCACCAGCATCACCAATTGCCAGTGTACCGACAGCAACCCCTTTAGGCATTTGACAGATAGACAACAAGGAGTCTACGCCATTAAGTGTTTTAGATTTAACAGGCACGCCCAATACAGGCAAGCTGGTAAACGCTGCGGCCATACCCGGTAAATGAGCAGCACCGCCGGCGCCGGCGATAATCACTTTAATACCACGCTCAGCGGCTGAGGATGCGTAGTCAGCGAGCAATTGAGGTGTACGGTGTGCAGAAACGACTTTTGTTTCGTACTCGATACCGAACTTATCCAACATTTCTGCTGCGTGTTGCATTGTAGGCCAATCGGACTTAGAGCCCATAATGATGCCAACCGTCATAATTATTCCTCAGTTTAAATTGAACGATTTAGGCGCAGTTTTTTGGGGTATGCGCCAACTTCAGGCGTATTATACCCAAGTGGCGCGGCAAAGCGAATCGACATTTCTGCTAGAGCAGTTTAACCGGGGATGTTATTTGTCACGGCAATATCAGATTGACTGCTACGGGCTTTGCGCCAGTGAGAGAAAAATGCCTCGGGTCCCAAAATAAAAAACAGGATTGCCAGTCCGCCTGGCAGCAGAACGGCTTTGAGTACAGGGCCAAGCACATAACTATAAAAAACGATGAATGGAATAAACAAAACATAACCTAAGAATCGCTGCAACATATCGCCTCCTTAATATATTTGAGCGCGCTCATATTTTTAATTGAGCGCGCTCAAATGTCAATAAATATTGTTATAGCAGCTACTCATACTGATATGATAAAGGCTAACACTCTTTCTTAATCAGTCAGTTAAACGCAAGCATATGGCAACTGAAATATGACGGGCTATGTTAAGGCGACTTCTTATCGTGATATAATGCTGAAAACGGTTAGGCTGGAAACCAATGAAAAAGAGTGAAAAAACCAAGCAGCTGATCCTGGATGAAAGCTGGCAACTGTTTGTCGAAAACGGCTACAAAGACACCTCTACCCGTCAGATAGCGACTGCCGCTGGCATTGCGGTGGGTACTGTCTTCAGCCATTTTCCCAATAAAATTGATATTCTCAAAACGGCCATGCATCAACGCATAGATGTGGTGATTGAACAAGCAAGCAGTGCTGATCAACACCACTCCGCACGGCTTAAGTTACGTCACTATGCAGGCTACCTGTTTTCGTTCTACTTGCAGCACAGAGAGTTTAGCCAGGCACTGCTGAGTGATTTACTGTGGCACCAAGCCTATTTTTCCGAGCAGATTGAGATGTTTAAACAACGCCTGTTCGCTGAACAAGCGTATGACGACACAAAAGCGACGGTTATGATGGACTGTTACTTTATGACACTCATACAAGGTCTGTCTGACCCTATTTCCTGCAAAGAAAGCATGTTGCGAGTTCTCACTAATAAGTTGACTTTGTTATATTAAATATTATGTATGATGTGTTCTTTATATACCTAAAGAAAAGGCAGAACTTTCGTGTGTTCTGCCTGCTTACATTAACTGTTTAGCTGTGTTTAACCGATAGTTCTGACGTGACGGTATCCGGTGTTTCAAGATGCCAGATGCTGCCTGGCTCATTAGCCATTGCTCTGCGTTTAACATGACCTGACAGCCACCAAAACACAACGGCAAATGCCAATGCAATCACCTCTACCATCAAAGTCCCTACACTATTTGGAAACCATAAATTAACCGCAGGAACTAAGCCTGCCAGTACAGAAGTAACAGGTATCAATACACACAGCAGTGCCAGAACCTTCAAGGAGTTTATGGCTGTTTTTGCCGGCCCGTATACAAACGCACTTATCATTACGCAGCTAAAACTTGCGTAGTAAACAAACATATATGCCTGATTGATATTCACAGGAAGCAGTGTTAGCCATTTGCTACTGGCAAACGTAGCCGCTATCCCTGTCAATGCGCCCAAACAAACACCTACGGTCAGCGCGCCCATAATGCGATAGGCCCTGCGCTGTTGTATACCCTTCTGACGTCTTTTTTCAAGCCAAAGTATATTACCTGAATAAAACAAACAGGCACCTGCAAGGCCCATCACAAAGTAAACCCAGCGCATCAGATCGCCGCCATAGCTACCAAAATGTAATCCAAAGAAGCTCGACACCAGTCGCGCCCAAACGGTTTGTTCCGGGTGAGCCACACTGGAGGACACCACTTCTAGTGTATAAGGATTAATAAACATAAAATCATGAAGCGCGCCTCTGGCTACTTCACCTTCATTAACCACATCTATAGTCGCAAACGCAGAAGGCTTATTCAGGTTGCTTAGCTTAATCTGAGCCACCTGATAACCCGGTGCATGCGACTGCGCTAAAGCCACCAGTTCACTGACTTTTGGCAAATCAGCAATGTTACGCTCTATTTTTGATGGCGGATTACGTGGGAACAGCGGTTTATCGCCATACACTTGCGCCAAAGTACCATAAAGCAGGTCGTGAAAAGCGAATACACAAACAGTCAACGCAATAACAATATGAAAAGGCAGGCTGGCTATCCCTAATAAATTATGTCCATCCAGCCAAAAGCGCTTTCTTTCACCCTGATCACGGACCGCCATAAACCGCTTGACCAAGGTTGGGAGCAAAAAGATCACACCAGATACCAGTGCCAGGAAGTATAGACCGGCTGCAATACCAAGGACAAAGACACCTGACTGTGTATGGCCTATTTCACCGCCAATACCTGCGGTGCGATGCAACATGTCCAACAGCTCCGATAAGCGGTTAACGGGCACCTGCTCAGCGACCAGCTGGTCATTTTCATCTAAAGTTGCATGCCAGCGTATATCATCTAGCCTTAACCCGCGCGGCGATCCCTGCTCATACCAGCTCACAGGTGACAGCGCGTCATTAAAATGCAAGATCACATTATCACTGGCTTTAGGGTGTGACGCCAATACCGTATCCAACAACGCATCATAACGCTCCGTGTCTATACTGGCCATTTGATGCTTGTTGGGTGTAGCCCAGCGGTCAATTTCAGGTGCAAACATAGTCAGGGCACCGGCAAAGAAACCGATAAACAGGAGCAGACTAGATGTTATTCCGGTCCAGGTGTGTAAGCTTTGGTAGGTTTTCAGAATATCCGCTCTGACTTTCATAACAGCCCCCTTAAAATTGCTAAAACGCCATAACCTACCGCACTTGCAGACAATAAGCAGAACCAAGCCTGAGCCCCCGTTCTGAACAGGTAAGTAAAACTAATTATAAGTAACCAAATTGGTACACTCAGCCACATATTAAACTGAGTTTTCCACAACAACTCTGTACCACTCAAAGACGAGTTAAGCCCGGAAGGACCAAACCAGGCAAACAAGCCAATGATAGAAAAACTCAGCAAGGCGCCGCCAATCAGTCCGGCCAGCGTTTTACTAAGCCAGTCAGCTTGTATCGGAGTATAGTTTTTCATTCCCTACCTCTGTCTATTAACGGCAAAAATGGGATAAGCGTCAGCGACAACATGATGATCATGAAGCACACAAACAGACTGACAGGTATGCTCATACTGGTATTGAAACCGATGAATGCAACAAAAAACAAAAGATAAGCCAAGGCGCGCCAGCCACTTTTAATTTGCTGTTTTAACCAGCGCTGGTTCTTATTACTGAGGTAAATAACGGTAGTTCCTGCAAGTAGCAGCATTACCAATATTGAAGTAAGCACTTTTCACTCCCTGTTATTGCGTAAATTCGATCCTGTCCATTATACACAAACAGTATTGATAATCACTACTATTTACCTTATTACACAGTTAAAAGCGACGTTAACTAGCGCATTCGGACCAGATGGTAGACGCGGCCCAGCAAAACCAAACAAATGGCACCTGTTAAAACCGGGAACAGCAAAAAGCCCCAGCTTTTACCTGTTAGCATGATAAACAGCGGATTTGCGCCAGCTGGCGGGTGCACGGTTTTACTTAGCACCATCAGCATCACCGCCAATCCCGTTGCGAGTCCTAACGACAGTGCATTAACAGGGATAAAAGTAACAAACACAACTCCTACCACAGCAGTAATGCTGTGACCCGCAATCACATTGCGCGCTTTCGCAAGTGGGCTATCTGGCACCGCAAAGATAAGCACACAGGATGCACCAAACGCCGCCATCAGTAACCAATACTCCTGATTGTGATGCCCAATCAACGCTAATGCGGTAATTGCCAGCATAGTACCGACACCCGCAGATAAAGAAACAGTCCAGTTTGACACAACACCTCCTTAAAGTAGACAGATTGTTCTACCTGCCATGGTAGACAACCTTGTCTACTCATGTCAAGATAGGTGAAATTTAAAGGAGGTGGGTATGTCGGACAAGCGAGCGTTACTACTGAACAGCGCGTTAGAGCTGTTTTACGAAAAAGGCACAGCCACGGTTGGGATCAATGAGATCATTGCACACAGCGGCGTTGCCAAGAAAACCCTTTATCATCACTTTAGCTCAAAAGAGGATCTTATCCTCGCCGCTTTGTCACTCAGAGACCAAAGGTACTTGCAATGGCTGAGTGAAAGGCTCACGGATGCTGACAGCAACGCCGATTTAGTCAGGCAATTATTTAATGCTCTTAATGACTGGTTTAATGACCGTGCTACCGAGCTTGGTCATTTCAGAGGGTGTTTTTTTATTAATACGGCTGGCGAATCGGCAACACTGAATCAACTCATTGCTGACCGCTGCGCCAGTCATAAAGTTGCTGTACGTCGTCTTATCACGAGTAGCCTGCCCCAACCCAACGACAGGTTGGTTGACGCATTATGCTTACTCAAAGAAGGAGCAACAACCTCGGCTTTTGTGCAGGGAGATAAGCAGGCCGCGTTGCGCTGTATTGATATTGCCCTTGCATTCGATGCACCCGCGCCTTTTGCTGTGTAATGCAGTGAAATTTAATCGTCTAGCCCGCTGCACTATAATGGGTTAGAACTAGTAAAAATTTGAGTAACAACAAAATATTGTGCAACAAGATAAGTATCTGAAACAAGGCGCGCTCACGCTCAGCGTGTCCGTTATTATTGGCTTTTTGGTTGATTATGCGTTCAATTTGAGCCTTAGCCGCACGCTGACGACACACGAGTATGGCGACTATAAGGTTGCCTACGCTTATGCCACCATCTGTGGCGTATTAGTTTTGCTCGGAGGAGACAGAGTCGCGCCTAAGGTCTTAGCCCGACCATTAGCGAACAAATCAGCTCGTGAAGTTGGCGGCTTTGTCGCCTTCTTTAGTAAAATTGCACTCGCGCTGTCTCTTGTGCTCTTTTTAATTGTCTATTTAAGCGGCTACATTCACTTAGGCAGCTGGTCAGTTAACGATCACCATGCGTTGCTGTGGATCTCAGCTGCAATCCCACTCATCGCTCTCGGCGCAATACTGAGCCGTGTCTTACAAAGTGCAAAAATGCTGGTACACGCTAATTTGCCCTGGCGCATCGTGCTTCCTTTGGCTAAAACAGTGGTGATCCTGACGCTGGCGGCGCTGTTAGAGCAAGTGCATTTATGGCATGTTATCGTTGCAGGCATTGTGATTTTAGCATTGATAACCAGCTGGCAGCTGAAAGTTTTACAGAATAAAGACTTTCTCACCCTGTTGCAGATAACGCCCGTCAGCAACCAGCCACAGCTTCTGGCAACCTCAATTCCTATGATGCTTGCGATGTTAGTGACCATTGCTGTCTCACAGCTGGATTTATATATGCTCGAGCTGCTGGCTCTGGAGCATGAGGTTGGGCATTATGCCGGTGCTGCCACCACGGCCCACATGATCCCGGTCGCACAGGTCAGTGTCATCGCTTTGTTCGTTCCCTTGTTAGGACAGGCGCTGGAAAAAGGTGAAGACCACGCAGAACACATATTATGGCAGGGTCAGAAAATCATGTTTGCCATCGTTTTGGTGTTATCATGTGGATTATTTATGTCGGGCTCACACTTATTACAATTATTCGGCGAAGATTTTTTCAGCGCGAATGACGCCTTACATTACCTCATTCTTGGCTCGTGTTTCTGGGCTGTGACCGCGTTTATTTCGACCTGGCTACAATACACCGGTAAAGGTAAGTATGTTGTGATTATCGGCATACTGACACTCTGTACAGACGGTCTGTTAAACTGGTTATTGATCCCCACCCATGGCATTACCGGTGCCGCAATTTCAACTTGTGTGGCACTTTTTCTCGCCTCACTGTTAACTTGGGCGACATTTTTATCGACCAAAAAGCACGCACTAAAAAGCCACAGTATTCGCTCTGGTTAACTCGTAACCGTTAATTTCAAGGGTACGGTCGATTGTCTATTAAAAAAATTGACATAATATGTACCTTTTTGTACTTTTAACCGGCTGGCTAGTTTGCGAGCAGGAACTAATAAAAATAATAAGGAAAATTATGAAACAACAAGTAAAGCAAAGCGCTGCATTGGCAGTCATGCTATTGTTTGGTTTATGCTTGGGCGTTGCGCTTAAATATGGCTATACCAAACTCACTTATCATCCGCATGTAATAACACAGGATACATCGGCCCACTACGAGGGCACAGATAAGCCCGTGATCCTTTATACCACTCAATGGTGTCAGTACTGTAAGCAAGTTAAAAGCTACTTTAAACAGCATAATATTAATTATCTGAGCAGAGACATTGAATCCGACGACCAGCGTATCGAAACCCTATTTGATAGTTTGCAGCGTGCTGATATACCTCAAATTATCATCGGGAACAAAGTCATTACCGGCACCAACCTGAGTGTTGTAGAAAAAACGCTGCGAGAGCAGTCTTTTCTATAGTCCCCTCTCACGAGGCGAATACCCATTACGTAGACGCCTCGTCTTTGTTGCGCTATCTTAAAGAGTGTCTCCCTGTTAGCTCACTTTTTTGGAGCATGCTTTGCAAAAAACTTGGTTATTTCTGGTGATTGGCGCGTGTTATAGCCTGTCCAGCTTTGCCACCTATCAAAACCTTGGTCGTTCACCTGCTGATATTTTAAGAGAAGCAGAGGATTACATTATTGTAGAGCCTTCACACTCGTACCGTTTACTCAGGCAAATCACTTCAATTGAGGCACTCTCCCCATCACAACAGGTACGCTGGCACTTAATTAAAGTCCGTTCCTCCATCGCGACAAATAACTTAAACAACATTGAATCAGAACTGGAAGCACTCATACAATTACAGGAGCAAGCTTACTTTAAAAAGCACCTTGCGAGCATGTTAAGTGCCATGGGGATTGCGTTAAGGCGGCTTGGTTACCTTGCTGAAGCAAAAACCCTTTATACCTGTGCCCTGACGCTCAAACTCTCAGACAAAAAACGAATGGCTTTGCTTATCAATCTGGCGGTGCTTTCAAGACACATGGATGATTATTCACTTGCCCGTCAGTCCTATCAGTCAGCACGAGACATCGCGCTGAGGCTTCACCATGAACGTGCACTCGCAAACGTAAATAATAACCTGGGCACACTTGCTCTGGACGAGGGAAAGATTAAATTAGCCGAAACTTATTATCGTGACGCGCTGGTTGGCTACCAATCCAGTGATAAACGTTCGGGCAACATCACCGCAGGCACCAACCTACTGTTTGTATTCGCCATTCAGGGGCACACGCTCAATTTCCAACGCCTGATCAGCCCGATTTCAGCTTTGGTTGACGCTTACCCAGACAAGTCTAAAAAAGCGCTGCTACTTTGGTTAGTCAGTGCGAATGATGCTAATTTGGGTAAAGCGCTGCCTCAGGACACCCGAGAAAACCTATTGTCTGCATTTGAACAACTTGAAAGTGAAAAATTGCAGCAACTGGTTAAGCGTTACCTGGCCCCTAAAGTAAAACTAGAAGTAATCCCGGCCAAACGCCCCGAACGAGTCAAAAAAAAGCTGCCTGCCTGGTTTAAAGCACGTTCTTTTTGCACTGAGCCTGCTGCCAACCTTAATGCCCGGCAAAATCCTGCGTCTCAAGATACAGCGACTGAACAAAAGTAAATGGCTCAAGTTCAGTTCCAATCAGCGGGGTCTTAAGCTCGCTCTCGACCAGTTTGCTTGAATCAATTTGTCCCAGGCAGTTAACCTGAACTATTTGATCAAAGCTTGGCAGCCTGCCAATTTTGTGGACAAGTAAACAAGACTGTTCTGTGACGGGTTTCATATAAAAGTGACCATTGTCGGCCAATACAATCGGTTTATCTAATATGATCTCTTTCACTTTCAAGCTCAGGCCCTGTTCGACCATAGTCCCGGCCCGCTCGAAGTGCCCACGATATAAACTACCTGTAAGTTCAGTTATGTCGCCCCTGCGCAGCTTATCTAGCTCAAATGGTTCAGGAGCAAACGTCACCAAATGCTCAGACCTCAGCAGACTTGCTACTTGCTCATGTTGGCGCACAGCACCCACTTCAAACACAAGCTGCCTCGCATGCACGCCATCGGGCATAGGCAAGTGAGAGGCAATTATTTTATGTTCCACTTGCATCAAAACCAGACCATGAACACCAAAGCTATTGTGAAGCTGGTGTGCAACCACATAAGGACTCAAAAACAGTAATAGCCACTTAAACAACGAAAACTCCTAAATTTTTAGCATATTTTCGCTGAGTTTAAGGTATATTTAGTTCCATATCTTCTCCGAAAACTCAACTGTAGTTCCAAAATGGAAATAGTAGAATTAAATCGCTTTGTCGCAATTGCCAATGCTCAAACGCTTCAGAGCGCCGCTGTAAAGCTGCATACCACCCCGGGTGCGCTATCTAAATCTTTAAAGAAACTTGAGTCATCGCTCGGTGTACTGCTATTTGACCGAATAGGCAAACAGCTGGTCCTGAATGAAAATGGTATGCGTCTGTTACCTGAAGCTATCAAAATATTGGATCTTACCCAAAACATAAAGTCGCTATTGGCTCCTCAACAACCTATGTTTTGCTGTCGTATATCTGCTCCGGCAATCCTCCAATATCGATGGGTTGCGCTTATCGGACAGCAAGCTTCAGGTATCCAAATGAGTTACGAAACTGACTTCGAAGTCGCTGCACTTGATAAGCTCAAACGCGCCCAGGTGGATGTTGCATTAACGACCAGCTTAGTTAAACCTTATCTGACTGATGATCTCGAAGTGAATTCATTGGGCCAGCTTAGGCTGGAGCTGGCGGTTGGCGCTACACACCCACTAGCACACAAAGTGGATGTAACACATGAAGATCTCGCCAGTTTCCCCTTTGCAGTACCTGAGGTGTCCCCTTTTTGTGGCGAAGTACGCGGGATCGGATGCGATGGCTGGCCAACGACTCATTTTCACAGAGAGGTAAAGTGGGTGTTAAACGATTATGCGGCATTATGTGAACTGGTTAGGTGTGGAAAGGCGATTGCCTACCTGCCAGATTATATGATCTCGGCCTGGCAGCTCGAGAAACTGCCTGTTGTGGATGATGCCAGCAACAATGCAGAGCAGCTGTGCTTAATTCACCGGCGTAGTGCACCAGTTTGGATAAAAGAGCTTGTAAAAACGTTAACAGGCTAATTATACAACCTTTTAAAGTCGCACTCATATCGAAACGTTTACTTGTGTAGCCAATTTTGCGGCAGTAATCAGGGCAGCGTTGGCGCCATGAGCTTAGCTCAACGCTTGCTTAATGCTGTTGATTACAGCTCCACAAAGGAGCTGCAATCAACATATTGTCTATCGTTATCTAACGTAGATATAGGTTACCTGGCTTGCGGCATATCCATTGACATTGCTTGACTTGTACATAGCGCCGTTAAAGTTGTAGATGTTGGCATAATTCAGCATAGTGTAATCTGTACCGCTGCCCGAGCATCCTGATGTCTCGTGCCAGAACAGTCGAAATCTTGCTTCACCTGTTCTGTCTTTATTCTCTCCAAGTGTATCCTGCAGCGGAATGCAGTTAGCGGTGTTTAACACGCTGAGATCGGCAATGGCGTAGTTATTGATCGCAGGCATCACCATTAGCATTTCCTGCATGCTGTTTTTGTAGTTTACCCACTGTGCATCCGTCAGGTGGTAGTTGGCATCAAAACTTGTGATATTTTGTGTTGCTTCAAACCAGCCATCCAGCGTCGTGTTACTGTTTGCGTAGTTATATCCCACCACTCGACGCAAACCAACCAGAGTCCAGCCACCACCGTGCTCATCCATGTTACAGTACGTTGTGAACTCGGGCATAACGCCATTACCATCCTGATCAAGCACATAGAACCCGGATGGAGACTGTGGTTCATTTTGTAGTAACGCGTTGCAGCTAGCGTAATAAGGACTTGGTAAGGTGATGGCGTCTTTGTTTGCTCGAATACTGACAGTATCTGAACCATAAGAGGTCACGTCTTGAGCAAATAGATGGCCGTCGATCGTCAGTACGTTAACAACTTCCTCAATATGTGTCAGCTCTGCGTCTTTGGATTGCTCTTCCGATAAAATAAGTTCGTGTTGTTTAAACACCGCACCAGTGTGGTCCATAACGACTTGATCGATGTTGTAGGCCTCACCTGAATCAAGCGTTCCTTCCTTATTGGGAGCATAAACAGCCAGATACGCGACACTCTGCTGCGTGGTTGCACGACCTGCAACCGGTTGCTCCTGGTACTCAACGTAAGCACTAAAGCCGAACTGATTGACATTACTCGCGCGAGCGACATAAGAAGACTGATTGGCATCACTTTGGCCACTCAAAAATAGGTAAGGAGTCTGCGACAACTGCTGAGTGAAGCGAAACGTTTGTTGTGAAATTCCAGCCTCAATACTACCCACTTCCCATATCGATCCATCTGCCATTTCATGACGACCTTTATCAAGCGTAAGTGTAGATACCGTTTCACTTTGGTGACTCCCATCCAGGTAATCCCACTCAGCAAATCGTACCGACACAGTTCCATCGCCATTGTCTGAGACCATCACGTTGCCCGGCTCAGCATCGTTTAAACTAGCCACACCAGTAACGAGCACCTGCTGTGCTGTTTTGGGAACAGCCACACTTTGATCTGTCACTGTGATCTCTGTCAGGTTAAACGCCTGTGCAGAAGCACCAGCAAGAATACAACAGGTGAGTAGGGTTTTTTTAAACATATAAAAGTCCTTTGTGGGTCATATTACGTAGAGCCGTTTTTGCGGGTAACATTTTTGTTGATAACGTTACCTAATGGTCAAGTTCATCCTGGGTTCCCCCAACGTTTGAATTGAAGCACATATTATCTACACATACTTTGATTTGATTCAATACTATTTTATTTTTTTAAATTACCAAGGTAGTTATTTAGGATTAGCTTTGTGCAAATCAGCCACAAAGGTACAATAATTTCGTCTATCAGACGCAGAGATCATTACAAAAGAGGGGTCCGTTTGACTAACGGATAACAGATTCATAAAAGCCAGCATGACGCTGGCTTTTTCATTATTGGTTGCTAAGAGCAATTATGCCGATTTAGCGCGCTGCGCTTCTTTCTTTGCTTGTTTTTGCTCTTTACGGGCACGTAACGTTTCTTGCGCTTCATGGCCGATATGGCCTTCACCACGTTGCTTTGCCAGTTCAATTTGTTTCTGGCGTTCAGCAAAACGGGCTTTTTGCTCTTCAGTCACGTGCTCGTAACAGTGGTGGCATGACACCCCTTCCATGTATTCAGGACGTTGCATTTCTTCTTCGGTAATTGGCATACGACAAGCGTGGCACTGCTCATAAGAACCCTTGTTCAGGTCGTGATCAACGGCAACGCGGTTATCGAATACAAAACACTCGCCTTCCCACATAGTCTCTTCTTTTGGCACGTCTTCCAGGTACTTAAGAATGCCGCCTTCGAGGTGATAGACTTCGTCAAAGCCCTGCTCTTTCATGTACGCTGTTGATTTTTCACAGCGAATACCACCGGTACAGAACATGGCCACTTTCTTGTGTTTTGCCGGGTCGAGGTTTTTCTCGGCCCACGCCGGGAACTCACGGAAGGTTTTAGTATTGGGGTCAATGGCGTTCTTGAAGGTCCCGATCTCGATTTCGTAATCGTTGCGGGTATCAACCAATACTACGTCAGGGTCTGAGATCAGTGCGTTCCAATCCTGTGGCTTAACATAAGTACCCACCACTTCTTTAGGGTCAATGCCTTGCACGCCCATGGTGACGATTTCTTTTTTCAGTTTAACCTTAGTGCGGTAAAACGGGCAGGTTTCGTCGTATGACTCTTTATATACTATGTTGTCCAGGCCTGGCTGCTTGTCCAGCCATGCCAGTAAAGCATCAATGCCGTCACGTCTACCAGCGACCGTGCCATTGATCCCTTCTTCTGCCAGCAATAAAGTACCACGCACTTCATTGGCTTCCATCACATCTAGCAAAGGCTGACGGATCGCTTGATAATTCGGCAAAGACACAAACTTGTACATTGCACATACAACAAAATGGTTATTCATAACTTTCTCTTCAATAAGCTTTAAAACAGCCTACACTTAAGCACGACGTGTAAGCACATAACCGGATCGTAAATCCGGCGCCAGGCGCGATATTTTACGGATTTTAAGGATAATTGCAAAACCGTTTGAGCGCGCCCGTTACAGAACTGACATTAAGCACTGTAAAGTTATGGTTCTTGAGAGAGTTAGTTTGTTATAATGCTGCGTTTTAGAAAATAATTACTGGAGAAGAGTACCTTGAGATTTTCCGAACTGGGTCTTGACCTGCGCTTTGAAAAACAATTAGAACACCAGGGGATCACCACCCCTACCGAGATCCAGGCCCAGGCCATCCCAACCGCCCTTGCCGGGCACGATACCTTTGCACAGTCAAAAACCGGCTCAGGAAAAACTCTGGCATTTTTGCTCCCAGCTGTTCAACGCGTAATGAAGCAAAAAGCACTTAGCAAGCGAGATCCTCGTGTGCTAATCGTTGCACCTACGCGAGAACTGGCTACTCAGGTGTTTAACCAGTGCCGGTTACTCATTGCCGGCACCGCTATGTCGTGCACCAAAGTACTCGGCGGTGAGAACTTTAATGATCAGGTTAAAGCGCTTCGCAAAGACCCCCACTTTGTGATTGGTACACCGGGCCGGATCACGGACCATATAGAACAACGTAGCTTGCAGCTTCATGGCCTTGAGCTCCTGATCTTCGACGAAGCCGACCGTATGCTGGACCTGGGCTTTGAAAAGCAACTGTCGACCATTAACCAGGCGGCCGATCACCGACTTCGTCAGACCTTACTATTCTCAGCAACGCTTGAGCATGCTCAGATTGAAATCACGTCCAGAGATCTGCTCAAATCAGCCAAGCGCATCCTGCTCAGTGGCAGCAACGAAAAGCATGATGATATTCGTCAGGCAATGTATTTTGCCGACCACCTGGATCACAAAGAAGCCCTGCTAAAGCACTTTGTACAACAAGGTGATGTAAAGCAATGTATTATCTTTACCGCCACGCGTCAGGATACCAACCGATTCAGTGACATGCTCAATGACATGGACATTAAAGCCGTTGCACTGGCAGGCGATTTGCCACAAAGCAAACGTCTTGAGATCATGGATGCGTTCAGCCGTGGCCTTTATAAGGTGTTAGTTACCACAGACGTTGCATCTCGCGGTCTGGACTTACTTAATGTTTCTCATGTCATCAATTTCGACTTGCCAAAACAAGCGGAAGAATATGTTCACCGGATCGGGCGTACTGGCCGGGCTGGGTTTAAAGGCGATGCGATTTCATTTGTTGGGCCTAAAGACTGGAAGAGCTACGAAGCCATTGCAGCTTATCTTAAGGAGTCAGTTCAGTTTCAGTCCGTTGAAGGGCTTGAAGCAAAGTTTAAAGGCTTTAAACCCAAAGTGGCTAAACCTAAGCCAGGTGCTAAGCGCAAGACTACAGAAACAAAAGCAAAGGCAAAACGGCCACTTAAACGTAAGCCACAGCAAGCGAAAAAAGCCATTCCGGCACCGTTTGATGTCGACGGACACGCGCCACTAAGAAGAAAACCTAAAAAGCCAACCGAGGAATAAACATGCTAGGTACTACTCAATTTTTAATGATCGAAGAGATTTGTGCCGAAGGTGCATACCTGGATGGCAAAGAGCATGGCGACGTTTTTTTGCCACTCAAAGAGCTGCCTGATCATCTTGAAGCCGGCGACAATGTTGAAGTGTTTGTGTACAGCGACAACCAGGGACACCCCTGCGCAACCACCCAAAAGCCACTTGCTCAATTAGGTGAGTTTGCCCTGCTCCGTGCCAAGCAAATTAATAAGGTCGGTGCGTTTTTAGATCTTGGGATTAGCAAAGATGTATTAGCGCCTTATAACGAACAGAAGCCAAAAATGCGCGAAGGCTACAGCTACCTGGTTAAGCTGTATCTGGACAACGCCAGCAAGCGTTTATGTGCCTCCAGTAACCTTGGAAAGTTTTTAAACAAGACGCCTGCACAGTACAAAAAGTTTGAGCAGGTTGAGTTAATTGTCGCCGCTAAAACCGATCTGGGCTATAAGGTCATCGTCAACGAGCAACACTTTGGCATGGTATTTTTTAATACTGTGTTTAAACGTATGTACATAGGCCAGCGTATGACTGGCTACATAAAGCAGGTTCACGAAGACGACAAAATTGACGTGTTACTCGAAAAACCTGGCATGGATAAGATCTCAGACTTGGGTGAACAGATCCTTAAAAAGCTTGAGGAAAACAACGGCTTTTTACCACTGGGCGATAAGTCAGATCCGGAGCTTATTAAAAAAACCTTCTCCACCAGTAAAGCCAACTTTAAAAAGGCCATTGGTGGTTTGTTCAAACAAGAAAAGATCCAGATTGAAGCCACATCAATCTCACTTTTAAAAAACAAAAAATAAAATTAGTGCAATTTTAATTTTACATTTAATTTAAGTTTCCCTAATATGCAAACGCGCTTGTCATTTGGATACGAGCGCGTCTCATATACATAAGGAAATTTATAATGAAAGTTCTAAAAACATCACTAATTTTAGCAACCCTTACGCTTACTGGTGCAGCACAGGCTGCTTCTTTGGGAGTCAGTATCGAAGAACAACCTCGTCCGGGTGTACCACAAGCACGTTGGACAACGGTTAACATTGGTGATGCTTATTCACAAAACCAGAACGCGAAGTTTAACTACAGTGTTTCTAACTACAACATCAACTTTTCGTGGACGACCAATGACGGTGCAACGGGTGGTTGTAACATCTACTACGATGTTAACAAAGATAGCTCGACTAATTTCAACGATCAGGTTGCTAAACGTCGTTATGACACAACGAAAGCGATCCTGACGAACCTGAAGCAAGGTGATGAGTTGTTCATTCAGTCAGCGTTCGGACGCGATGGCGAACCGTGTGAAGTAACGTTAAGACACAGCATCAGCCTGTGATCTGATATGATGGGCGCACTGATGTGCGCCGTTTAGACTATTTGACTACCCTATCTCAAACGATGTTACGCCAAACGTTTGGTCTACGCCTATATCAGGCATTTCTTGCGTATACATACGTGCTGTATCAAACACCGGAGTCATATTGAGCTTTTGAGCAAGCTCATCCGCCGCTGAATGACATGCAGGTACGTCCAGAAATACCGCACAATCATCCGCAACTTGTGAGCTCAATGCGCCAATTATTGCCTCAGCCTGCTGGGTATTCTGGGCAAACAAAGGACCAATTTTATAGCCTTCCCGACACTGCCTGATAATCCCAGCACCCTGCAATTCTCCGTCTATCAGCACACCAACAGACTTTGCATTACTCTGTGTCAGCCAGGCATGCCAAAAGCCGGTCCTTTGTGCCGGGAAAAACGGCTCAAAAAATTGCGTTATTGTACTGAACGGTAAGGCATCGAGGTCTTCTAAGTCTAACGCACTTTGAACGGCCAATTTGTGACTGCAGCCCTGATAGCGACGATTTGAATAAGCCAGAGAAAAACCGGACTTTTTATAGTTTTCCTGCTGTTCAACCACACCGTCCAGGCCAATATTACATCCGGCCAGTCTGGTCATAGCAGCCTGCCATATTTCCAATCCAAAACCCTGTCCTCTATATTCAGGCTTTACTATGTAAAATCCGATAAACCCGAATGCGTCATCATATTTGACGGCCGAGATGACTGCGATTGGTTCATCATTCAACAAGCCAATCAGAAACCCTTCTGGGTCGGCCTGATAGTAGCTTTGCGCATCTTCAAGCCCCGGGTTCCAGCCTTCCTGCGCAGCCCACTCGATTGCCAGGTCGACCTCGTCACGAGTCATAGTGCGGATTGTATAGGTGTTACTCATAAATTAGCTCCTTGATGTGAACCCACATCTGACTTACGGATATACCCGCACTATAGCGAGCCTGAGAGGAAAAGGAAGTCCGATTAGCTGGGAGCGCATTCTGTCTCTCATTCATGTTTACATGCCATTTCTTTTACAGGCCTCTGTTATCAACGTATTTATCATCGCCTTTCTATCTTGGCTATTTTCGATGACTGAGATTGCCCATGAGCAGCCCGAAAGTTCAAAGTGGACTTTCCAGTTCGGCCAGGCTAACAGTTCTTCCAGTGTATAACTTCGTCCGCCCCCGGTGTCTGCAATCCCCCCTCCTATCGACTGACTGATAGCAAAGAGCTTTTCATTGAAAGGCGTTATAGACACAGAAAAAACATGATGCCTTGGATGACGATCCGTCGGTGCCTGATTTCTGCAACAAAGCCCGAGCCACTGTTTTTCAAGCAATTCAGGCTCTATTCGCTTTGAATTAAGAAACAGATAGTCCGCGTCCAGCTCACCACCAAATTCTAAGGATACTTTTTCTGGCGTAAACGTAAATTTCTTTGCGTTACGGGGATAGTCAAGCGCTTCCCAGCCAAAAGTCTCCCTGGGGATACTTAAGCTAAGCACGCGATACTCGTTATCTGGAAATTGTACAATCAAGTCCCCTGACTCATTGGGTGTTATACTCACAATCCGTTTGGTTATCGTTCTTGAAGCAACAGACAGGGTTGTAAGTTCATTGTTTGGCTTTGGCTGAGACTGCCTGGAAAACCCCTTTTCCATGACCAATAAGATGACTAACCCTGCCATAGCGATAACAAATGCGACTAGCAAATTTTCTCCTTATTAGATTCTACTGGCAGCACATTAGCCCAAGCTGGTCATTTGCCTGTGCGCGAGATAATCCTAGCTACTTATACCGCTGAGGAAACATTTTTCTTATTATGATGCCTGACCATAGATTTGCGTCGATTTCTCTGTGCCTGATTGCGTGGCGATTTACAACATACATAATATCCATAATCAGCGCAGAAAAAGCGCCAGGGTTTCTGGAAAACTCTGTCTGCGCTTTTTCACAGTCACTATACACAGACTGAAATAATGGATTGTGTTTTAATTTTCTGGCAAGAGTTTCGTCATAGCCCAGCATGATAGTCGGCTTCTTGTTTTCGTCTTTGGTTGCCTGAGCATTTTGCTCAAATTTAGGTCGCTGAGCTTGCCTCTTAAACAATGTGACCACAAAGTAGACCAAAAACGCAAAGAGCATAACCGACATATAAACCTGTATATAGCTCACAACTCCCCCTTATTACCAGACATAAAAATAACCATACCATAGATACAACCACCACATGAACGAGTTGCCATCAGTGAGCCTTTTACTAACCCACTGACGCATCCCATCACCGCAACAAATGAGGTCATCAAGCGCTTTTGCGTATTAGCTGTGTTGCGCCCTGTTGGCCTGTAACCCAGGGTAAGGAAAGCAAAGCAATCATAAGCAGCAGGCCGAGCGTTATATTGGTCAACATGCCGCCTATGATAACAACCGCCAAACCTTGGTATATATCGGAGCTCGTCGCGCCAGGCAGTAGCAAGGGCATCATGCCCACAATACTGGTCAGCGTACTTAACAGAATCGCTCTCTTTCTATGTGTGATAGCGCTGCTAATGGCTTCGATTCGGGATGCAGACAAAGCCAAATTATCCATAAAGGAAGACACCAATAGGATGCCATTATTGATCACCAATCCCATCAGCATGATGAAGCCAATGATGGTGATCATATCCAGGTTTTGATACCGAATTAGGCCAAATAAATACACGGCTAACAGGCCACCTGCCATTGAAATTGGCAAGCTGAGCATCACCACAAGCGTTGCTTTAACGGACTTAATAAACCACCAAATCAAACCGAATAAGATCACAATTGAGATAGCCAATATCTGCGCAAATTCGCTCATGAATGTGCCCATATCATCGGTGCTGCCTCGGTATTGTACAGCGACATCAATAATTTGTTTTTGCTCGAAAAAGTCCGCAACATGGCCTTTGAGAATGGTGATAAACTTGCCAATTGGCATTGTCTCTGGGGCTTCAATATACAGCGAAGCGACCTGCTCGCTGTTAACTCGCATGATCAATGAATCCGTTGGCTTCATTGCCCCTTGCGTTAATTCACCTAACCTTCGCAAGTTACCATCGGGAGTGATCACCTGACGACTCAGCAAGTCATCAACTGATGTCACCTCACGACCTTTAACATAGGCAGCAACTGCCCGGCCTTGGTTAAAGTAATCACCAATGTAATACCCATAACTCATGGCGACTAAGTAGTTATTAAGTTGCTGAACACTCATGTCTACAAATGCCAGTTTCTCTTTTTCTGGCGTGAACTCAATCACTACATCGCTTTTGACAATTTCACTATTCTCAAAGACTTCGGCACCTTGCAACTTTTCAGTTAAGTACGCCATGAGTTCAACACCGACACGGGTTAAGGTCGACAGCTCAGGGCCAACTAAATCAACTTCAATGGCTCTGTGGTTAGGTAGAGCAAGTTCAAGTAGTGCTTCTTTTCCAGCGCTACCACTGACCCCTACAATCGATGCGAGGATCTTGCTATTCAGCCAGTCATCATAAATCTCAACGGGAATATTCTTATTTGTGGCAAAATTCAAGAAACAACCTCTGGCAACACAGCGTTGCGTGAAATAATCAAATTCCGGTGCCGTATTATTTTCGATGGAGCTCAGAATGGCTTTATTGATAGGGCCTGCCACTTGGCGCTCGATGGCTCTGGCCGATAAGTTCTTTTCAAATCGAACAAACGCAGTCACATCTCTCACCTGCGGGTTTGGCAGAACATCGAGTTCAGGTCTGAAAAACATCACCGAACACACAGTGAAAAGCACACCAAGTACAATATACCCCATCGCCAAAGCGGGATTGCTAAATAGAGTCACAAACTTGTATGACTTTGCCTCTTGCGATTTAATTTCATATCGATTCTCAATATTGAATGCGGTGCACAGAGCAGGCAGTACATAGAGTGAGTAAACCAAAGAAGCCATTAACGCAATTGAAATCACAAAAGCGAGATCTTCAAACAACTGCCCCTCTTTTGAGCTCATCAGCACGATTGGGATAAAGATTAAAACACTGGTCAATGTTGAAGAGATCAGTGCAGAGCGTACTCTCATCAAGCCTTTATACATATGTTCAAAACTGAATTTTCGCTTTAATTCTCGTTGAATACTTTCGATGGTGATGATGGAGGCATCCACTATCAGCCCCACGGATAAGGAGATCCCGGCTAACGAAATCAAATGCAATTGTTTATCCGCAATCCACATCGCAATGAAAACAATCGACAGAGAGAATGGCACACTGGCAAACACCAATCCAATCGACGGCACATTGCGAATAAACGCAAAGATAGCGATGCAAGCCAACGCCAGGCCAAGCATTGAACTGAACGAAATGAACTTGATCGAATCGATAATAGCCAGTGAGTTATCCATGCGCAGATCCACTCTAAAGCCACTTCTTTTTTCGAGTTTTTGGTTCATTTCCACCAGCTTCTCTTTCACCAAACTGATCGTTTCAAGTACATCAACGTCGTTAGTCGGCTGGATAAAGAAAAACATGGCAGATCTGCCGTTATAGGAAGTAGGCAGCCACTCTTCGTCCTCGATGATTTCCGTGGTGGCAACGTCTTTAACGCGTACTAGCTGTTGCCCGTTCGCTTTGATGATCACTTCACCAAGTTGCGCGAGCTTTTCTTCTCCTTTAAACACCATCTGATAAGCGCGTTTACCAAGGTGTAGCTTGTCTCCCGACTGGTCATACAACTCATCCAGTGCGGTAATTACCTCATCGATCGTCACATTGTTGTGTACTAATTTTTGTTCATCAAACAGGATATTTAAGCGTAAGCGAGTACTTTGATTCGGCACCTTGACCGCTGCAACCCCTTTAATTCCGATAAGCGCCGGTTCTACTTCATCTTTGAAGACTTCAATAAAGTCTACGGTAGGCACATCGTCGCGAGCATGAAGAAAAAACGACGCCAAAGTTGAACTGGCACCGTTACTAAAGTCAAAGATCAAAGGTTTAGGCGCTTCCAAAGGCCAATTGGGCACTTGGTTTACTTTAGTTTGGATCTCCGAATAGGCTTTGGCCATATCCGTGTTACTGTGAAAAGTGACGCTTGTCCAGGATTGACCCTTTTCGACCCAGGACACGGTACTCTTCACGTTAGCTATCCCTGCTAACTCTCTTTCTAGTGGTATTATCAGAGACTTTTCAACTTCGCTGATCGACTTCCCGGGCCAGGTGACTGCCAGGCCTATCTCTGGCAACTTCATTTCGGGCAATAGCACTTTAGCAACCCGCTGTGAGCTCATAATGCCAATGGCTAAGCACAGGGCCGCAATAAATAAGATAGGCACCTGATATTTTTTTAACGCATTCATTAACTAATTTGCCCCACTACAAAGTACTGTTCACAAGTTCAACCATTTCGCCGTCAGACAACATGTTGGCGCCCCGCACGACTAAACGCATACCATGGGTTAAGGCACCAGAAACCGTCGTCCTGGCATTAAATGACGTACCCTGGACCATGTTTACTTCAATGCGCGATGCAGACTTGTTATCATCAATCGCCCAAACATAGGAACTGCCATCCAAGTTAAAATTCAAAGCGTCGGCAGAGATACGAAATAACTTCTGCTGCGTGGTATGCACCATTTCAACACTTAAACGCTGACCAACATCGAGCGCTGAACCGTCTGGCTCGTTAAGGTAAATTCGCTTACTCTGGGTGTTTGTATTGACCACGTTACTCACTCTCTTGAGTTTGAGTGGTTGGCGGTTATATGAGAAGCTAGCCTGCTCATAGGTGCCATGAGTGGCAAATGAAAGCGGCATATCACACACGACTTCGTTATCACTCAATGGGCTTAATTGTGCAACCGGCTCTCCGCGACTCACAAACTGACCCAATTTGCTTAAGTGACGTTCTACTTCGAAATCCCCAGGTGCGCGCAATTGTGCTTTTTCACTATCCCGGGATAACCTTGCAATTTCACTCTCTGCCAAGGCGATTTCCGCCATACTGGTTTTAACCTGCCATTTGAGCCGGTGTAATTCTGAAGGAGAAACGTGCTCACCTTGGTTTTTACGGCGCTCATACTCACTTTGGTGGAATGCCAGGTCGTGTCGTCTTTGCTCTAGTTTAATTTGGTTTTTTTGTAGTTCATTTTGTACGTAGAAATTGTCCTGGCTCGCGACCAGTTGGTTTTTTTTGACCTGGCTGCCAACGGGCAAAATCGACGTTAACTCAGCATCAACCGCAGCAGATAACACAAAGGTCCGCTGCGACATAAATTCACATGATAGAGACGATATCGCCCCGTTTTCGACTTCCTCTGCTTGTTCCACAAAGACAGCCACCCCCTGGCCTTCTTCGGCAAAGATATTCATTGCGCTTAACAAACAGCAAATCAGTGTGATGCTTTGAAATTTCAAGGTTATAACTCCTTTTAAAATAAGGTCGATAGACATGTTTCAATATAGTCCTTTCGTAAATAGGCTCATCAGTTAGTCGTCGAGCAATCGTCAACATATGACGGTTAAATTAACTTCGCGCAGTCACTTTTATATTTGAGATTGCGGAACATCTGACTGCACTTCGGTTACTCGCTCTGAACAGTGGTAGCAAGTTCACTAGCGCTTTGCGACTACCAAAAGAAAATCAAACTCAGTCATGATGGTGTAAGTTGATGAAAAAGGATGAGAAAACTTGGCCATTAAATACCTCTATACTTGTTGTTTTTATACTTTAACGGTGCGTGAACTATACACAAACAAAATGATAAGTACATATTTAGACTACTAGAAACGCATTCACGTAAAGTGGCAAAAAGCTTTGGTAACAGCTGGTACGCTCGGTGAATTAAGTATGAGTTCCTCAGTTATTAGCCATCAGCCAATAGTATCAACCTAGCCCTGCCATTTTACGAATCAAAGGGTTGCAGCGTGGCATGTCCAACTATTTAAACTGACCAAACGTTATTCATCCATAATAGGGTCAACAGATGTAATCCACTGTAATTTAGTAAATGGCTAACCTTGACTATGGTTTAGCGCGACGAGCGGTAGAACCCAAATCAACGAGGAATTGAGATGAGCGAACAAATCCCAAATGACCAAACCAAAGCTGATCCCACATGGCGCATACGTAAATGGTCTGACGTTCAGGTTAGCGGTAAATGGTTGGCAACCCAGACCAGTAATAAAACCACAGATTTCATTACTCAGGGTAATACGCCTGGTAACGTCGGCATTTGCTTTTCAGGTGGCGGCTCCATAGCCATGATTGCAGCACTCGGTCAGATGCGCGCACTCAACGATATGGGGGTACTTGGTCAGGCGAGGGCAATTTCAACCGTATCTGGTGGCAGCTGGGCTGTTGTACCTTTTACTTATCTGCCCGATCACATCGACGATGCAACTTTTCTCGGCCCTTTTGTGGAAGATCCTTCCACGCTGACATTAAGTACTCTAGATTACGCACCATCGGGCTATCTCGGCACAACCGTCACTCTGGATGGCATTAAGTGGGATAACATGGCGTATTCGGCTGGAAAGTTATATGTTAACCCATACTTTCCAAACAACCGGATCTGGAATTATCAAATAGCAAAGAACATTCTGGAACCATCAGGACTGTCTTCCACTCATTTCGACGGACTTATGACGCCAGTCATAGAAACCGCATGGTTTGCGTATAATCAGGCAGATGCAACATACATAAAAGCACAGAACCCGGGGTTACCTGACACAGTGCACACATATCAGCAAAGTGAGGGGCGTATAAAACGACCGTTCCATTTGTGCAATACAGCTGCATTTATTACCCCGAATACAAACCCGCAAACCGGTGATATGCTGGCGCCCGTCCAGTGCACCGCTATCGCAACAGGCATCTTTTCTGACGACTTAGGTACTGTGGAAACGACGGCTACTGATTTACAACAGGTTGGTGGCGGCTTAGTGTCAAGTTATTGTTTTGACACTCAACTCACCTCCTCGGCTAAATCCAACATCAATGCCAAACTGCCCTTGAATAATGACAATCAGGTCTCAGCGTTTTCGCTGGCTGATATTACCGCCAATAGCAGCGCGTTTTTTGCAACGGCCATTCAAGGAATGGATGGCATAGATCCTAAATATAATTACTGGTCAGCGGCAGATGTTGCTGAGGAAAAGCCGGGTGTGGCTGCGCGCTTTGCCGATGGCGGTGGCATTGAAGACAATGGTATCGCCAACCTGCTTGCCTTTGAAGACATTGATCAGGTGCTGTCGTTCTCAAACGCCCTGCAAAGTGTTTACCGTGATCCGGATAACTCAGACAACAGCTGGAATATTGTGGTTGATATATGGCTGCCCACTTTATTTGGATATACCCCCTACCAACACACAGGTAATAAAGCAGGTCTGCCTATTGGCTATCATCAATATGGCAACCTCACTGAAGCCCAGTTACAGGGGCAAGGCATTCGTTACTTCAGACACAACCAGATATTTGACTCGGCACTTTTCCAGCCGTTTTTACAACAGCTATGGGATAGCATGGACAACTACACCAGGCCTGCGGTTTACTTCAACGACGCCATAGAGGTGATGGAAAATACCTGGTTTAACATTAAACCTCGCACCATTAAGTGGCTGTTGATCCACTATGGTCCGAATAAAACATTTGAAGCAACGCTAAAACCCGATGTAAGAGCCAAACTAGACTCATACACGGCGCACTTTTCAGACGTTCGGAAAAAACACCCGAAACTCTATCCGCCCACACCTTTGGCTGATCAGTTTCCCAATATGGTTTTATTTGCAACTCATATGGAAGCGCCCCTAATGAACCTGTTTGCTCACTTCACCAGCTATGCGACAAACAAAGAGCGTGACCGGATCCAGACGATGTTTAAATAGCCCTGAGACTTTTTGGCGGCCGACAGGCCGCTTTTGTTTCTATGTAACTTCTGGGTTTCGGGTATGCTTCTTACTATCCTCTTAACCTTAAAATCAGCTTATACACGCCAAAATAAACCAACCAGAATAGTAAAAAAGGTACAAATGCGAAGGCCAGTGTTCCGATCATAAGCCTTGATGGCTCAGTTGTGAAAAGACTTACCACGCTTAATGCCATCGCAATAATTGCAGGGGCTGGAAAAGAAAACGGAAACACCCAAATAAATGCTGGGCTAAAAAAGCAAGCTAACAGGCCACTTCGCAATGACATTTTGTTCTTTAAGCTAATATTTTCAGATTTCTTATAACCAACTAAGACAATCAGGCCAGCAATAACCATATAGGCTAAAGATAAAAATATCAGCATCCACATACAGGCTTATCCATGTTTGTCCTTAACTGTTTATATTTCATTACAACGCAGGTTGTATTTAGGCCTTGCAGCCGCCTGGTGTTAAGCCTGTGTATCTTACCTTAATTTACTTGCGCGGCAGAAATTCTGAGTTGTAAAAACACAGATACTTTATCTATTTTTGTATGGTAGTCAGTTAAGGTAGATGCTGCTTTGTAGAAGGTATTCAGCATATTCCCCTCTTCTTCTGTGCCTGTTGTGCGCAACTTAAGCTCCGGAATTGATGAAGGCGTCAGTATGATCTCAGCCAACACATCAAATGAAGTTTTACTCTCTTTGAACGAACTAGAAGATATGCTGCTTAATGCTTCCTGAAGTTCTTTTAATTTATCTAGTGAGATTTCTTCGTTAACATTTCCAAAGCTCTTCTGATAAATGAATTTTTCTATGCGAATATTTGGGGCAGGATATCTTTTGGCTTCAGGCAAAAACATTTCCATAGCGCTCAATTGGCACGGTTGTTCTTCTTCGCAAGCAAAAGCCAAGTTAAAGGTTGAAGCTAAAATAAAAAATACTGCAACACGCAATTCATACCTCCTATTACGATTAACTGTTTAGTGTGGTCGGTGGCTTACTAAAACAACCAGCATACGCCCAAATTATAAATAACTTTTTAGGAAAAAACCTATCACTATTAGGCCAATAGCTCAGTTGCCAACATCGCACTTTAGTCTCTGTAATCGCCGGTAATGGTAACTTCTTACAATTGCTCTACAGTTAACAAGACCGTCTCGATGTTGAAAGGAATTGTTATGCGCCCCCTAAAGTTTACTCTGCTCAGTGCAGCCATCACAACATTATTGGCCTGCTCTAGCGAACCTTCCGGCTCAGCTGACTCAAATAATACCGCCTCCAGCCAAGACCCGATGTTTTGCCCGGCAAATATTAATTGGGTTACCAACCCAAATAGTCCGCCCAGTGAAATCCCAGGCGGCGGGCAGAATTTGTGTCAGTTTTACCAGTTTTCATGGCAATGGTTTATTTCGTTGCTGAATGCACCCGATGGTAAAGAGCGTACTTTTTTAAACGAAGACCGCTATGCCATATATATTGGCGGTGGCCAGAACTCCTGTGCCCCCAATACCCTGCAGTCCAAATTGTTTGTCAGAGGTCCTAAAGACCCACATACCACAAACGAAGACTTCACCGCACCCCATGAGATGAATCAGGCTCTGAACAATGCGGTATTGTACGACCAGAACGGTAATATCGTATTATATGAAACCCGTTTTGATCGTGGCATGTGTAATGTCGCTCAAGGCTCAGCAACGCTGCCTGCGGGTACAACCGAAATCAAAACATCCTGGCGCAAGATCAGTGAAAAAGACAAACCAAACTATGTTTGGGTGCGCTCCGATACCAATAATAATGGCGAGCTAGATGCCGATGAAGTGTATGGCATGGTCGGTTTTCATTTAGTCATTAGTACCCCGAGTCACCCTGAGTTTATCTGGGCCACCTTTGAGCACAAATACAATGCACCGGATTGTCAAAAGGCAAACCAGCCTGTCTCGGACTGGAGCTTTGCCAGCGAGCAATGCACAGCATCCTTACCTTATCCGGACACGGGTTGTAACTTTAATAAAACCTTAGACCCAGACTCGAAAGGCGATTCACCACTTGAAGGCCCGCCAACTGAGGTTTGTCAGGTATACGCGCAAGGCACCGCAGAGGGGGATAACCAGGCCGAGCACAACCGCGCGAATATTATCTCGCTAAATGAGCAGCTGAATAACGTGTTTAAACGCATGCCAACCTATAATTCGCTACGAGTACTAGCCAAGTATGAATTGGTTGGTGGGCTGTGGCTGAACGATGTGGCCCAGCCCTCCAGCAATCGCGATAATCAACGAGGCTCTATCCAGCTTGCCAATACCACCATGGAAACCAATGCCCAGCAAGGGCGCAAGTTTAATGAGGTGATCTATACGGGCCCTGAAAACCTAACACCCGCAACAAACTGCTTTGATTGCCATGCATACTCGGGCCCCACCAAAAATGCCGGTGTGAGTCACATCTTTAACTACATACACGGTTCAACTAAGTAGCCTGCCTGAGCAGCTGGTAGCCTGAGTCATTCGGGCTACCTCTGTTAAATCAATAATATTTGTAAAAACATCGATTAACCTTGCGTTTTGTCTGTGTTTAAACTGAGATTTTATGTCTAAAATAGGGTAAATCTCTTAACATCCAATTGAGGAAAATCATGATTGAACAAGGACAAGCCTTACCCCAAGCGACATTGAGTGAGCTGACAGCAGATGGCATGGTGACACACCAAAGCGACAGCCTGTTCGCAGATAAGAAAGTCGTACTTTTTGCGGTCCCTGGTGCTTTCACACCGACCTGCTCTGCGGCTCATTTACCGGGCTTCGTAACACTTGCCGATAAAATCAAGGCCAAAGGCGTGGATATCATCGCGTGTGTGTCTGTGAATGATGCTTTCGTGATGAAAGCCTGGGGAGAGGCACACAATGCCAGCGAAATAATGATGCTGGGTGATGGCGACGCCAGTTTTACCAAAGCCCTTGGGTTGGAAATGGACACAGAAGGATTCGGTGGGATCCGCTCACAGCGCTATGCCATGATAGTTGACAATGGTGTTGTAACAACCCTGCTGGTTGAAGCGCCTAAAACCTTTGAGGTCAGCAAAGCAGAAGTGGTCCTGGAAAAACTATAAGCCGAGTTTTTAACCAAGGGAGTGTAAACTCAGCGAGTGTGAACTCAACGAGTGTGAACTCAGCGAGTCTTCAGCTCCCTCATTTTGGTCTTGCGAACAAGCCAATCTGCTGCCTCATTGTCTGTATCAGCTAATTCACATGTAAGGGAGTAACCTCGTGACAGTCAAATTTGAACGAGGATGGGATATCAAACACGCTCAGTCAATTGCTAAACTCTACGACCAAGCATTTGGTAGTAAGTTTTCTCATGCCATACCCGACAAAGCAAAGCGACTTGCCGTTCTGCAGAATTGTTTTATACCCAAGTACTCGTTCGTCGCACTGCATAATGACACGCCGATTGGGATCGCGGGATTTAGTGATGGCCATGGTGCGCTAACAGGCGGCCTGGGTATTATCGGGTTAATTAAACATTTGGGTCTACCGGGTGGTATACGTGCTGGCTTGCTGCTGAGCCTGTATGAACGCCAGCCCGATTTGAATGAACTGGTTATGGACGGGATCGCCGTTCAGGAGGCCTATCGTGGCCAGGGAATAGGTGCTCAGCTATTGGACTGTATTGTTACTCATGCCCAGAGACACAAGTATTCGTCAGTGCGCCTGGATGTCATAGACCGCAATGCCAGAGCAAGAAAACTCTATGAAGCTAAAGGGTTTGTCGCGGTTAAAACAGAGCATTTTCCTTATTTAAACTGGTTGCTCGGTTTTTCAGGCTCAACAACAATGCAGTTGAACCTGTCACCTGGTTGATATTAACCGACTAACTCAACGCTTAGCTACTGGGTGCTTTTAAAGACCAACAATCTCCCGCAGCGCCGCAACATGACCCAGATAAGCAAGTTCTCCATCACGGGTTAGAGACAACCAGGTACGCTGGCGAGCCAGACTGGTACGTTTGCTCAGCGTGATATAGCCGGCCTGCTCCAGCGCTTTGACATGCTTAGATAGCACCGAATCACTGACCGAAAGCTGTGCTTTTACAACAGAAAACTCCATTTCTGCGACGCTTTCAAGCAAGGCGCAGATCTGTAACCGGTTATGGGCATGGATCAGCGGATCAAAACACGCTTTAGCCATTATTTGTGTCCTGTGATATCCACTCGCCTGCAGGTAACTTGTGTAACCCTACACTACACAAAATCCCAATCAGTAAGCCTGCCAGATAAGCAAATTGCCAGCTCTCTTGCTGTGTAAGATGGTACCCCAACAGGACGATAAATGCGCTAAGCAGAGCCAGTGCAAGGTTACGGGCGGTGCTTTTAGAGTTATTGCCAAGCGGGCTTTTTACGCTAACACCCGAAAGCTTGAGATAAAAGGACAAGCCCACGACTAGCGCTATCAAGGCGGATGAAGTACTTAGCGCAAAGAAAGTCCAAAGACTGCTCTGACTGGCCTGTGCACTGGTAATGGTGGCGGCTGCGGCCAGTAAGCTTATTATTCCATTCAGCCAAACGGGTGGCCTGAGTAAAACAAGTGCCTGTCGTTTCGCCTTGCCCGACAGCGCCAAGGCAGCCCGTGCCGCATCCACATCTGCTTTAGTGTCTTTATTCATTGTCATTCCTTTACTTTCCATTGTGGAAACTAAAGACTAACAGTGACTTTCCATAATGGCAAGTGATGGGCGGTTAATTTGTGTGCTAAATTAGCCGCTCTCTTTTGCTGCTCTGTGCCACAGCTTTCGTAAAAACTTGCCAATTCAATTGGATGAGTAGCGAGCGTTCTGTTTTAACGCGCAATGATGGACACAATTTGCAGGATAAATTTTATTGATGTGATAAGGCGCTTAAATATCTCTAAACGCCTTTCACAGTGGAGATAGTTGATGTTCTATGGCTAACCTTTGAACCCTCGCTGCGACATAGGCTTGTGGTAAAGTATTAGCCAGGGAGCTGATTAATCGCCTATTCTTTGCCAATTAAAGACAGCAGCTGCTCCCCTGCCATAATGGCATTACTTTCACCCGCAAAGACGTTTCCGGCTTGCTTCTCTACAAAAACCTCATGCAGCCAGCTACTGATGTCTTTGTTAAACATCAGCAAAAATTCGATTGGAAACGAAGAGTTGGTAGCCTGAGCGTCAAGGCGTTCGGCGACTTCATCTATCATCAAGGCGCCATCGTTGAATTCAATACAAAAATAGAGCGTGTTGGCGAGCTCTTTATATAACCTGGCAACATTTTTAAATCGCGCCTCAGAATACCCATTGAGCTCTATGAGGCCCGTTTCAGATTCCAGCTCACTCAGTGCTCCAACGATTGATTCAACATCGTCTTCTTCAATCGGACTGTCTAACCAAAATTCCTCTGCACTCAGCGCCTGTTTATTAAGACGTTGGTCGGCCTCACCTGCGGACGCTTCATCCAGGTCAAAAAACAGTTCGTCAAATTTGTCTTCTTCCGGCTCCTGATAAGGAAAGGCATCCTGGAATAGCTCAACATTGTCTTTCAGTTTCAATCTGCCATTGAGCAATTTAGCACTTCTTTTTAGTGCCTTGAGCACCGAATCAGAACCGCTGCCAAAGCGACTTCCTTTGCCCAAAGAATCCAGATAAAACTGTTTGAACACTTCGGTAGAGTCGCGAATTTGCCTGACCAGACGACGCATGTTGGTCAAGTCTTTCTGTAGTGAAATATAATGAGTGACCTCACCGGCGTCGTTGGTGATCGCCGAGATGTTCCATTCTACCGGATACATGGAACCGTCTTTACGGTAATTCACCGACGAGCCATAAAAATAGCCATTTTTTTCCAGCGCCGGGCTGAGACGGGCCAGTACCCTGCGGTTGCTCTTTGGCCCTTGTAATATTGACGTCGACTGCCCCACCAACTCAGCAAGTTCGTAGCCAGTATGACGACAGAATACCTGGTTTGCGTACACAATACGGTAACCATGGTTACGATCCGCATCGGTTACCACAATGGCATGCTGAGAATTCATCAGGATTTGTTTGAGTAATTCAATTGGAGAGGAGTTCTCCATTAGCTGACCGAAAAACAAGGTTTCTTCCATTGACGGATCATGAGTATTCATTGGCAACTCGACTCTTATTTAATCTTAGATATGCAACCCGAACTAGGGTTATATCAGGCATATACGCTATCTGTGTGTGAGTATAACTATAGTGCAAAATACGCACTGCCATGAACTTTTGTTCAGACTAAAAAAGCACTGCATTAGGGTGACTACCAGCCCAAACGCAGTGCTTTTTTTGAACTCCTTTTAGTTACTGCGCCTGGCGAAGCTAAATGATGGCTCTGCTTCTAACCGGCCACTGCGATCATGTGGCGTGGTATAAAAAGACACATTCAACTTGTCATGCTGGTTATCTAATTCAATGTGCGCAAAGCCCCAGATAAAACTTTTCGACCACACCAGATCGTATTCCGGATAGCGCTTTTCCTGCTGCTGGGCAAAGGGCGTATGGGTGCCACGCATTTTTGCAGCCGCGCCGCTGATGATCAGCGGAAGCTTAGGTTTGGTGTTACCCGGCATGACGCGGCTGCAATCATCCGTCAGCAATTCCAAATCATGTTCATGTCCGGCAATGTATGCATCAGCATACTGGCACAGCTCAGGTAAAATAAGCCGCCGCAACACATGGCCTTCGTCATATTTGGTGCCGCCAATTGACCACAATATATGGTGTCCGTACACCAGTTTCCATTTTGCTTTGGAATTTTTCAACCCGTTGGCCAACCATGCCAGCTGACGATGATCCTCTCCGTTAACGGGCACTTCATGACGCTCAATGTCTTCTACCTCAGCCTGGCCGGATGCCAGTGCACTGGCCAACCCCTGCTCGCTGCCATCGGGCCGCAATGGCACCTCATAGTAGTGCTGACCTGAAAGCAGCATATTGGTATCCAGTACGAACAGCTCAACATCATTGCCCGGCTCGCCAATTGTGTAGCTGTAGTAGCCCTGGGGCGACATGGTAAAGTTTGGCTGCTTTGCCATCCATTCAGTTTGTAACTTGACCCCTTTGCGCGAGGTTTTCCAGTCGTGGTTGCCCAGCGCAGAATACACAACCAGATCAGGCTGTTGGGCAAATAAGGGCTGAAGTGGTTTTAAGATCAAATCATTCATACGTTGTTGATCGTCTTTACCATCGTTGGCGCCTGCCCCGTCAGGATAGATGTTATCACCCAGCTGAATGGCAAAGTCACAGCGCTTTTGCTGACACAAGGTTGCCATAGCCCTACCCGTGGCAATCGCTCCGGTCTGCTCTGTGGCAATGTCAGTATCGGGATAAACGTAGATCGGTGCATGATTAAACTCATCAAGCGGACGGTGCTCTTGCAACCAGTCGGCTTTTTCAGCGGCAATAAACTGCGCCTTATTTTTGGGCTTGTGGATATGTTTGAGTTTTGGATAATCGGGATGATAGCCGCCATCGCCAAAGGCCAGGAAAGAGATAGTATCTGCCGACATCGCTGAGCCGCAAAGCACGCTCAGGCAGCAAAAAACAAGTGGTTTTAAAGTCATAGGGTATACGCAGTGCCGGGTTACCCCGGCACACTCCGGCCAAGTTTAAAAGGAGGTATAAGTAAAGCCCAGCTCAAACGAGCGGCCGTATTGCTCATACTGGAAGTTATATTTTTGCTCACCGTGATAAATATAAAGCGGTTCATCGGTCAGGTTAATGGCATTGAAATACAGCTGCATTTGCTCGGTAAAGTAGTATTTCACGCTCAAATCTAACTGCATGTGGTCGTCCTGATAAACACGTGCCTCATTTTCTGTGCTCAGGTAAGCCTTACTTTTGTAGTTACCGCTAATACGAGCACTAAGTGTGTTGTCTTCATAGCCAAACATCAGGTTTGCCACGGTATCGGATTGACGGGTCAACTTGTCATCAGCATCTATCAAGGTGGTGTTTGCCGAAAACATCAGGCCATTTTTGAAGTTTTTACTGTATGCCAGTTCAATCCCCGTCAGGTCTGCTTCACCACCGTTGACGTATTGCATGACTTTTTTATAACCCGCCCACTGAGGTTTCCCTTGTACTTCCTGCTCAGTGATAAAGTTGTCGATTTGCTTGTGGAACAAACCCGCAGACATAACGCCAATGTTCCCGGTGTAGTACTCTATCGACAGGTCCAGGTTTTGCGACTCATAAGGGTCCAGGTCAGGGTTACCAACCTCGCCTTCGCGTTCGGTCACGACCTTGCCATCGTCTTCATCCGTTTCACTTTCCAGCAGCTGATAAGCAGCCGCCTCTTCAAAGCCTGGACGAGCAAGTGTTTGGGTATAAGCAAAGCGGGAGATCAGGTCGTCTGCCAGCTCGTAACGCAAGGTCAGGTTTGGCAATAAATGGTCATAGGATTTATCCACCTCCCAAGGTGTAATGTTAACTTGCTCACTGTCTGTCAGGTTGTCTTTTTCGAGTGCCACCCGATAGCCTCTGGTGGTGTAGTCTGTGTCCTCGTATCGCACACCCGTGATGAGATTGAGTTTGCCAAAATCAATGTTGATCATTGCATACAGAGCACTGACCGTTTCATCAGAGCGGTAACTGCGCCCCTTTGACTCGATGCTGGTTTCCTGTTCGTTACGCTCAAAGCTGCCCTGGTTTTGTGCAAAATAGGCTTGCAGCCCGTGCTGCGACAAACCCGGACCAAAATCACCCGGATCGTATTCTGGTGCAGCCGTTTTAAACTGCTCTGCCCTAACATCATCAAACCCGCCGTCATACACCACAGCATTAACTAAATTAAACTTCTCGCGGTCGCGGTACTTAGCACCAAACTTCAGTTCCGCATTATGCCCCGCGATCAACAGATCTTTGCTCAGATCCAGCTTAAAGCTGGTTGCCTCGTCTTCGCTGAGATTGTTTTCGTAAACAATTTCATCCAGTTCAAAACCACTTAACTGATGCGCGGCCGCACTACGAGACAGTACCGGAGTATCGCCCAGGTTCGCATATCCCAGCATCAAGTCTTCCCCGGCAAAGGCAATATCCAGGCGCTCCGGCTCTCGCTCATCTGATTTTGAGTACACCAAACTGTATTCAATAAACCAGTCGCTGATCAGATGCTCACCGCCAGCCACCACAGACAAAATACTTTGCTCTTCGTAGCGGTCTTTGGTGTCCCGGTCCATTTCTGCGCCGCTAAAATAGGCCATGGTATCGCCCGATTGCTCGCTCAGATACTCGCCTTTATCAAATTTGTACTCATTACGCAGGCGAAACTCATCGTCTGAGAACTCACTGTACATAGTTCTGAGGTAATATTTGTTGAACAACCCCTGATGCAGATCTAAGTTTAATGCCGCACCCAGTCGCTCTCGGGTAATGCTATAGTGACGCTGCTCAATTTCCTCAGCACCAAAAAATGCCACTTCCTCACCTGTATTGACATCGTCCATTTCAAGCGCCATCCAGCCACCATCGGTTTCCATATTATGTGAGCCAAACTTGCGCTCGAACCAGGAAACCGCGGTTGCAACACCCAGCTGTGTCTGGCTGCTGATCTCGTAAATATCACTGTAACTTGCCGACAGTTTCGGGCTGCTCTTCTCGACCTGCTCATTGTAGGCTCCCTGCACCGTAAAGCTGTAGCTCTCCCCTTCGCGGTCAAAGGCACTTAAGCTTTTCACTTCGATGCTGCCGCCAATGGCATTGGCATCCATATCCGGCGTGACCGTTTTGCTGACTTCCAGGCTCTGGATAATTTCACTCGGCAGTACATCCATCGCCACACTGCGTACACCGCCTTCTGGAGACGGCACGGCAGCACCGTTAATAGTCACATTGTTAAGGTTCGGATCTATGCCCCGAATGCCCACAAAGCGGCCTTCACCCTGGTCACGTTCGATAAACAAACCCGGTAAACGTTGCAGCGCTTCAGCAGCATTTTGATCCGGTAACTGACCAATGCTGTCTGCGCTGACCACAGATTTAATGCCATCGGCATTTTTTTGTCTGTTCAGGGCACCTGCCTGCCCGGCACGCTGCCCTTTGACTATGATGTTGTCCATTTCCCCCTGATAAGCACTGAGCTGAACTCGTGTTTGAGTCACCTGGTTGTCTTTAATCACAACTTGCTGGGTAACAGATTGCGCACCAATGTAACGCACTTCCAGCGTATAGGTGCCAGCCGGTAGATTGATGAATCTGAATTCACCATTTCGCTCAGAGCTGACTTCGCGGCCCAACTCCTTGATGGTAACTTTGGCGCCTTCAAAACGGGCTTTGTTTTGCTGATCGGTCAGTTCACCTTGCAAGGTATTGGCAAACGCAGGCGCACTTAACACGCCAAGTGCCATAGCAACGCCAACGCAGGCTTTGGATATCACGGAAGGTAGAGTATTTTTCATATTTTTCTCGCACAGAAAGAGTCGTTTATAAAATCCGCAAAGACCTTAACCGTGCTCAATGACCAAATTATTGCAGCTAGCGTCGGTACAGGGCTTAACCCCCTTGAAACCAAGCCGTTTTCACGCTGGGTGAGCCAAAATGCCCCCTTCTATAGCAGTAACCTATGGGATTTGAAGAGAAAAAAGCGCTACATACGCTCAGGAGTACAATTATATGAGCTGTTTTGACCCCGCCTAAGAAAGGCAGCTGATTAAGGCTGTACTTTTTGGTTATGAACTAACAGACAGAAATGGGGAGCAAGCTAAAAATCATAAAATTGGCGTCATAATGACACGCTGGTTAAACGAAAAAAGCCGCGGCACTGGCGTGCTCACGGCTTTAACAACCAGAATTTGTTGTTACAGGGCTTGTTCGAGCTGAGGTAATACGTCGAACAAATCAGCCACCAGACCGTAATCAGCCACCTGGAAAATAGGCGCTTCCGGATCTTTGTTGATAGCAACGATGACTTTAGAATCTTTCATACCTGCCAGATGCTGAATCGCACCGCTAATACCAACGGCAATGTATAGGTCTGGCGCTACGATTTTACCCGTCTGACCGACCTGCATATCATTTGGTACAAAGCCTGCGTCAACCGCAGCACGTGACGCACCAATGGCCGCCCCTAGTTTGTCTGCAATGCCTTCCAGCAGTGAGAAGTTCTCCCCGTTTTGCATGCCGCGACCACCAGAAATAACCACAGGTGCCGCCGTTAGTTCAGGGCGCTCAGACTCAGTTTGCTCAACACCGACAAAGCTGCTGCTGGTGTTTTCTACTGACGCAGTCAGTGTTTCGACGGCAACAGGTGCTTGCTCACCGGCCGCGTCAAATGCACTGGCACGCACAGTGATAACTTTTTGTGCTTCTAATGATTTAACCGTAGCAATGGCGTTACCAGCATAGATAGGACGCATAAAGGTATCTGCATCTACCACATCTACAATTTCAGAGATTTGTGATTTATCCAGCAATGCCGCAACGCGAGGCATGATATTTTTACCTGTGGTCGATGCCGCAGCCAGAATATGGCTATAGCCTTGTGCAAGTGTGATAACCAAGTCCGCTGTGCTTTCGGCCAACTGATGATCAAACACGCCGTCGTCAGCCAGCTTAACCGCCGTTACACCTGAGATTTGCGCCGCTGCCTCTGCCACCGATCCAACGTTATGACCCGCGACCAGAACATGGATCTCTGCGCCAAGCTTGCTCGCCGCATGAACCACTTTTGCCGTTTCTGGCTTTAATACACCATTTTCGTGTTCAGCAATGACTAGTACGCTCATGAGATCACCTTAGCTTCAGTTTTTAGTTTATTAACCAGTTCTTCTACACTTTCAACAACGATACCCGCTTCCCGTTTGGCAGGCTCTGCCACACAAACCAGCTCTACACGCGGCGCAAGATCAACGCCCAGCGTATCTGCTGCAATCACATCAAGTGGTTTACGTTTGGCTTTCATAATGTTGGGCAAAGATGCATAGCGCGGCTCATTCAGACGCAGATCTGTGGTTACAACCGCAGGCAGGTTAAGTGCGACCGTTTGCAGACCACCGTCTACTTCACGCGTGACAACCGCTTTACCGTCTGCAATTTCAACTTTAGACGCAAACGTGCCCTGAGGGCGTTTAGTCAGTGCAGCTAACATCTGACCAGTTTGATTGTTGTCAGAATCGATAGATTGTTTGCCCAGAATAACCAACTCAGGGCTTTCTTGCTCTACCAGCTTTGCCAGTAGTTTAGCAACATGAAGTGACTCCAGTTTGGCGTCAGTTTCAATGTGAATGGCTTTGTCAGCGCCCAACGCCAGTGCGGTGCGTAGCTGCTCCTGGCAGGCCTTTTCGCCTATCGACACAGCAATGACTTCGCTGGCTGTACCGGCTTCTTTAAGGCGGATTGCTTCTTCTACCGCTATCTCACAGAACGGGTTCATTGCCATTTTTACATTGGTCAGATCAACATCGCTGTTGTCGGCCTTGACTCTTGCCTTGACATTGTAGTCAATCACGCGTTTGATTGGCACAAGTACTTTCATGGTTACTCCATCATCTGGTTATTCTATAGGGCTGACGTAAACGTCAACAAAACAATTTAATGAATCCAGACTACTTCCTGTTGACGTAAACGTCAACCTAAAATAACCTTAGCTTAACCTTAACAAAACTAAAGCCTCGTTTTAGTTAAACTACCGTCAATCTATGTGAGGTAAAAATGGTCGAACGCGAAACCATGGAATTTGATGTTGTGATCGTTGGCGCGGGCCCTGCGGGCTTATCGTGCGCGATCCGACTTGCACAACAGGCACAGGAAAAACAACAAGAACTGATGATCTGTGTCGTTGAAAAAGGCTCAGAGGTCGGAGCACATATATTGTCTGGTGCTGTCTTTGAAACTAAAGCGCTGGACGAATTAATCCCGGATTGGGCTGAAAAAAATGCCCCTGTCACCACAAAAGTGACCGAGGACGAAATCTACCTGTTTAAAGATCAGGACAAGGCAACCAGTATTCCCCACTTTGCCGTGCCGAAAACCTTTAAAAACGACGGCAACTACATTGTCTCTATGGGCAATGTCTGCCGCTGGCTGGCTGAGCAAGCTGAACAACTGGGTGTGGAAGTATTCCCCGGATTCAGCGCGCACTCGCTGATAGTCGAAGATGATGAAGTGAAAGGCATCATCACCGGTGATATGGGTGTTGGCAAAGATGGCGAGCCAAAAGACAGTTACATGCCTGGTATGGAACTGAGAGCCAAGTACACCGTATTTGCCGAGGGTTGTCGTGGCCATCTGGGTAAACAGCTGATCAGCCAGTTTGCACTGGATAAGGATGCAACCCCTCAGCACTACGGTATTGGCTTTAAAGAGATCTGGCAAATTGACCCGGCAAAACATCAGGAAGGTAAAGTTGTCCATGGTACGGGCTGGCCGCTCGATAACGAAACCCACGGTGGTTCGTTTATGTACCATGCCGAGAATAATCAGGTCGTAGTTGGATTAATCATAGATCTTAACTACAAAAACCCCTATCTGAGCCCGTTTGACGAGTTTCAGCGTATGAAACATCAGCAAGTCTTTAAAGGCACGCTGGAAGGTGGTGAGCGCATTGCGTACGGTGCTCGTGCGATTGCCAAGGGTGGCCTTCATGCCTTACCTAAAATGCACTTCCCTGGCGGACTGCTGGTGGGCTGTGACGCAGGTACCCTGAATTTTGCCAAAATCAAAGGTAACCACACCGCGATGAAATCGGGCATCATTGCCGCAGATACCATTGTGGCGGCCCTGAGTGAGGAAGCACATCGCGCAGACTTAAGCGAATTTACCGATAACTTCAAAAGCAGCTGGCTATATGACGAGCTTTATCAGTCACGTAACTTTGGCCCGGCCATGCATAAGTTTGGCCGCATCTTAGGCGGTGCTTACAACATGGTTGACCAAAACCTGTTTTCAGGTTCATTGCCTTTTACACTCAAAGATACCACGCTGGACCACGCCTCGCTTCGACTGGCAAAGGATTCGCAGGAAATTAGTTATCCCAAGCCAGACGGAAAACTGAGTTTTGATAAGCTGTCGTCGGTGTTTTTATCCAATACCAACCATGAAGAAGAGCAGCCTTGTCATTTGCAGCTTAAAGACGCCTCTATTCCTATTCAGGTAAATCTTGAACAGTATGCAGAGCCTGCACAGCGTTACTGCCCGGCAGGTGTGTATGAGGTCAACGAAGATGAAAACGGTGATAAACAGTTTGTGATCAATGGACAAAACTGTGTTCACTGTAAGACCTGTGACATCAAAGATCCGAGTCAGAATATCACCTGGGTGACGCCAGAAGGCGCAGGTGGTCCTAACTATCCCAACATGTAATTTATGCTGGCAGGTGTCCCAGACCTGCCACAAACGCTTTTTATCCTAAATTGCCGGGGCAAAATGCCCCTTTTTTTCTATACTTAAGCAAACGTTTTTTGGAATATGAGGTGCCCTATGGCGCAGCAATCTGAAGTGGTGTTTCGCTTTTTAGCCGAGCCAACCGATGTGAACTTTGGTGGTAAAGTGCACGGTGGCGTAGTGATGAAATGGATAGATCAGGCGGGCTATGCCTGTGCCGCGGGCTGGAGTGGCGCCTATTGTGTTACGGTTTCCGTCGCGGGCGTGCGTTTTCACCGCCCTATTTTGGTTGGCCAGATTGTTGAAGTCTCTGCACGCATTGCCCATACCGGCAAAACCAGTATGCAGATTTTTATTCAGGTACGTTGTGGCGACCCACAAAAGCAACACATGGTCGAAACCAATCATTGCATCATCAGCTTTATTGCCATGGACCAAGCCGGCTACCCTATTCCGGTTGCCAAGTATGAAGCGAAAACCCAGGAGCAAAAAGCGCTGGAGCAATATGCCATTAAGATGAAAGAAATCGCGATTCAGACTGAGTCGTTATTACAAAACACGCTGGATCAGGACGACTGAACCAGCGTGATCATGAGCAAAAACAGTATGACAATTAAAATTGGTAAAGCGCACCAATAAAGGCAACATCCATGGTGTCATCACCGACCAGTGGGCTTTTGCTGATCTCATCATCCAGCTTCGTTCTGCTGACACTACCGATTAAAGTGATTTCTGGTGTCAGCTGATAATAAGCATTTAGACCAAAGGTTACGTTTAATGCATTGTCATCGGTCTGATAAGCCGTTCGCCCAACTGATGCATTGATATTTTTACCGCTGATCCCATAGACGGTATTTACGTAATCTGCATCCAGCCAGCGTACCTGCGCCTGTGCAGATATACCAAATCCATTAGCACTTTCATATAAAGGGACTTCTGCGCTGAACGTAAAATTGGTTGCGTCAGATTCATCAGACAAGTCGGTATGTCCCGACAGCCCAAACCACAAAAATTTGGCCCCATAGTTTAAAACCAGCTCTCCATCCGGGGCATCGTAGCCTTCAAACACTTTACTGCTGGAGCTGTTATCGCCAAACAGGCTGTCGTAGCCCTCATTGCGATAGCCAAGACCCGCGTAGGCACTAAAAACATCCTTGATATTCAGAAACTGATAACCAATTGTCGCGTCTTCATTAGAAAACCAGTTGCCTTTTTTAATGTCGGCCATAGGTATCAACGCAAATTCGTTGTCAACGCCTTGCCAGGGCAGATCAGCCACCAATACGCCAGCCCCTACTTTGACCTCCCAGTCATCTTGCCCGGGTTCAGAGGCGTAGCTATTCACGCTTGCCAGACCCAAAAATAAGCCACCTATAGTAGCCGCTAACGTGTGTTTAGTAATCCCGATCATAATGAGCTCCTTTGTCTCTAAAAGTGTTATTGCGCTGAGATTGAAAATACGGGAAAGCCGTGAATAGCCATGTTGAGCAACCCCCTGACTCTCCCTAAATCTGTGGCTCAATAATGCGCTGAATAAATGCAAAACTCAGTGGGAGCCTTGTGAGCAAGTGTAACTTTGCGCACCTTTTCACAACAATTACTCACATATACAGCGGTACTCCGTGGTTAAGTCACCCAAATTGGAACGGTTTAAAATTATCCAATAGAACTCTTACCTACTGGTATGAGCTGTGCTATGATTGCCGCCGGCTTAAAATGTGGTCAAATGTAGAGCAAGTAGTAGTGAGAAATGTCCGGTTTTTGGTGGTCGATGACTGTACCACTGTGCGCAATGTTGTGCGCAACATCATTAAAACGCGTCTGGGGTCAGAGCAGGTGCTGATGGCCACCAATGGCAAGCAGGCACTGCAGATCCTCGAATCACAACCGGTCGACATTATTATTTCTGACTGGCAGATGCCCCAGCTCAATGGCGAGGAGCTGCTCTATCGGGTGCGCAACAGCGCCAGATTCAAAGACATCCCTTTCATTATGATGACCTCAAATGGCGAGCGGGACTTTGTGATTACAGCCATTCAAAACGGCGTCAGTCATTTTGTAGTCAAACCGTTTCGGGCAGACAAACTGGAAGCCGCAGTTAATAAATCCTGGAATGGGGCAAGTAAGCGTGACTCTGTGCGTCACTCAGCTCTACCCTCACACGCAATGCGGATCATTGCATCCGATGCTTTGCTTGAGGGCAAAGTGCAAAATATCAGTCACACCGGTATGCAGGTTTATACCGATTATGTCGATGCCCTGAAACTCTATAAAATCACAGAGTTTAACCTCAGCTTTAACAATTTTGACGGGCCTCACGCACTCAGTATTTCACCTTTGTATGGCACCATAGTGCGTATTGAAGCCAATGATGGCCCGGAACAGGACTGCTTATTAGGGGTTAGATTTGAGCTGGATAAATGCGCGACACCGGTAGTTAAGAATCTGGATAAACTGATGCAAAAGCTCAACAACGCTGTGCCGGATATCGTCGATAATCACTAGATTGCCTGTCTGGCAAGCTCAAACAGGGTTTTATTTGTGTGCCTAATCAGTTCATGACGCGGCATATCGCACTGAGACATGACCTTGCTGACAACCAGCTCAATTTCACACTGTAAGGCCGTATTAAGCTGTGTGGCGCGAATAGTGCCATCTCCAACACCGGCAAACAACGGCTGCAAGAAAACACGCCGTTTACGTAATTGCTCAACCACTAGTGGCATGACCGGCGATTGCTCGGAAAAGACCTTGCGACAAATATGACTGACCAGACGACTATAGGTCGGCTCTATCATATTGGAAACCATCTCGCCTTGCTGCGCAGCCTTGGGTGAACTTTCGATACTAAACATTTTACAAACCAATACATCATGTAATAACCCGATCCTAGCTACAAACCTGAGTCTGGGGAATTACACCTGATTACAGCACGTTGCAGTTGCATTTGTTCCGCAGGCATTACGCCGTTACAATACGCGCAAAATTACTTGCCGGAACAACGCGTGCATTTCGACATACAGCCCATAGGGGTGATCCACTCACCCTACAAACAAAAATTTGCCATTCCAAGACAACCCCGACTGGTGCCAGAGGCCAGAGCCAAACTGGTATTTTGTGATGCGTTTAATCGCGAAGAGTTTGTGCGTGGCATCGAGGAATTCAGCCACCTTTGGCTGTTATTTCGCTTCCATGAGACCGCCGACAAAGGCTATTCCGCATTAGTGCGCCCACCCCGTTTAGGCGGTAACGAGCGCAAGGGCGTGTTTGCAACCCGTGCAACCTTTAGGCCCAATGGTATCGGCATGAGCGCGGTAAAGCTCGAAGGAGTCGAATACAAAAACGGTCAACTGGCCCTATTGTTATCCGGGATTGACCTGCTCGATGGCACCCCGATTGTGGATATCAAGCCCTATTTGCCCTATTCCGATGCGCTCAGCGATGCTGCTGCCGGTTTTGCCGATACCCGCCCCCAGACGGCGATGACAGTGGCATTTAGTGAGCAGGCTGAGGCTTTTATTAATGCCCAGCACGGCTATCCGGAGCTAAAAGCCTTTATCACCAATGTGCTTAAACAAGACCCGCGTCCGGCTTATAAGAAAAAACAGGCCAGCACACAAAGTTATGGTATGAACTTGTACGATTTTAACATTCGCTGGCAAGTCGATGGCGAACACAATTATGTGCTGGAAGTCGCTCATATCCGGGCGGATTGAGTAAAAATACTCCAGCCATTTAAACAGTCGCTTGTTCGCGGTAAATAAAGCTTTTTAAGCGGTTTTAGCACTGTTAAACTAACCCGACAAAAATACTACAACAACGTATGGTTGCCCGGGCAAACGGCCTGAACAATCATCAATCGAACGGAACAAGTATGCGTACCAGTCAATATATTTTAGCGACTCAAAAAGAGACGCCTGCAGATGCAGAAGTGATCAGCCATCAGCTGATGTTACGCGCGGGTATGATCCGCAAACTGGCCTCAGGTTTATACACCTGGCTACCTTCGGGGCTGAAAGTGCTGCGTAAAGTAGAAAAAATTGTCCGCGAAGAAATGGACAAAGCCGGCGCCATTGAAATGCTGATGCCTATTATCCAGCCCGCCGATCTGTGGCAGGAATCGGGTCGTTGGGAGCAATTTGGTCCTGAGCTGCTGCGCATTAATGACAGACACAATCGTCCGTTTGCACTGGGTCCGACTCACGAAGAAGTGATCACCGATCTGGTACGCCGTGAAGTCAGCAGTTACAAGCAATTGCCTCTGACTTTGTATCAGGTTCAGACTAAGGTGCGCGATGAAGTGCGTCCACGTTTTGGTGTAATGCGTGCCCGTGAATTCACCATGAAAGATGCTTATTCTTTCCACCTGGATGAGGCCTGTCTGGAAAAAACCTACCAGGCTATGCATCAGGCTTACTGTAATATCTTTGAGCGCCTGGGACTGGATTACCGCCCGGTTATCGCAGATACCGGCTCAATTGGTGGTAGCGTGTCACACGAGTTCCACGTTTTGGCCGAATCGGGTGAAGATGCCATCGCGTTCAGCACTGAAAGTGACTACGCAGCTAACATCGAAAAAGCAGAAGCCGTTGCGCCGTCTGAGCCTCGCCCGGAGCCAGCTAAAGCACTTAACACCTTTGACACACCAGAAGCCAACACCATTGCTGAGCTCAAAGATAAGCACGGTGTTAAACCACATCGTGGCGTTAAAACGCTGATAGTCTATGGTGCACCTGACGAAAACGAGCAGCGTGGTCTGGTTGCCCTTATCTTACGTGGCGACCATGAACTAAACGAGCTAAAAGCCGAGAAACTACCTTTGGTTGATGCTCCGCTGGAAATGGCCAAAGAAGAAGACATAGTCGCGGCGATTGGTGCAAAGCCTGGCTCTTTGGGTCCGGTTGGCCTGAACATGCCAATCATTGTTGATCGCAGCGCTGCGGTAATGGCAGACTTCGTTGCGGGTGCCAATAAAAATGGTGTTCACTACAGTGGCATTAACTGGGACCGCGATGTAACAGAGTACACAGTTGCAGATCTGCGTAACGTGGTTGAAGGCGACCCAAGCCCGTGTGGCCAGGGCAAACTTCAGATCAAACGTGGTATTGAAGTTGGTCACATCTTCCAGCTGGGCACTAAGTACTCAGAATCAATGAATGCCGGCGTACTTGGCGAAAGCGGTAAAAACCAGGTCATGACCATGGGTTGTTACGGCATTGGCGTATCTCGTATTGTTGCCGCTGCAATTGAGCAGAACAATGATGACTACGGCATTAAGTGGCCACAAGCCATTGCCCCATTTGAGCTGGCTATTGTACCAATGAACATGCACAAGTCTCACCGTATCCCGGACATTGCACAGAAGTTCTACACGGATCTGCAAGCGGCAGGGATAGAAGTGCTGTTTGACGATCGTAAAGAGCGCCCGGGTGTCATGTTTAACGACATGGAGCTGCTTGGTGTACCCTTTACCTTAGTCATTGGCGAGCGTAACCTGGATAACAATCAGGTTGAGCTGAAAAACCGCCATACCGGTGAAAAGCTAATGCTGGACATTGATTCAGCGGTTGCAGAAATCGCCAAAGCGCTGGGCAAGTAAAGCCCCACAGGAGCGCCCCCGTGCGCTCCTTACTCTTTTGCAGTGTCATAATAGCTTCTCTTAACTGCCCTGCTTTTGTCATCCGTCGTCTCTAACTTAGGGTTTATTACGCTCGAGAGCATGGCTATGACACACACCTACTATCCGACGATTTGGATCTCTGATGTCCACCTCGGCTATAAAGACTGTAAAGCCGAATTTCTGTTAGATTTTCTCAACAGCACCCGCTGCGATACTTTATACCTGGTCGGTGACATTGTTGATCTCTGGTCTTTAAAACGTCAGTTTTTCTGGCACCCAAGTCACTACCAGGTGCTGGAGTGCATTCAGCGCAAAGCCGAAAACGGTACTCGGGTAATATATATTCCCGGCAACCATGACGAAACGTTTCGTAACTATGTCGGCAAAACCCTGTTTCATGTTGAAGTCCATAAAACCTATATCCACACCACCTCGGCAGGTAAGCGGTTTTTGCTGTTGCACGGTGACGATTTTGACTCCGCCACCCGCTACAACAAACTTATCAGCATCATAGGTGATGCGGCGTATGATTTTTTACTCTTCCTCAACCGCTGGACCAATCGGGTACGCAGGTTATACGGCGGCCACTACTGGTCTTTGGCATCCTGGCTCAAAAACCGCGTACACAAAGCCCGCGAGGCAATTCATGCCTTTGAGCAAGCCGCGGTTCACGAAGCGAAAAAACGCGGTGTTGATGGTATTATCTGTGGCCACATACATCAGCCCAGGATCTCAGTGATGGACGGTATTGTGTACTGTAATGATGGCGACTGGATAGAAAACTGCACTGCCCTGGTAGAAAACGAACAGGGCCGCATTGAACTGCTGCACTGGTCAGATATCAAAAAAGTCCTGACGGTGGTTGAGCCAGAGGCTGTTTCTTCTGAGGACGTGAAGGCTGCCTGAATTGCCAGCATGGTTAATGTGTGAGATTAACCATGCTGTTGGCGTTATCTGAACAACACCGCTTCGCGGCTAAACCAGCGGACACAACACGCCAACAAGGCGCCGGCAAGAAGTGTAGAAGCCAGAAAAATCAAGCCGACGGCCTGATAGTCGACGGTCCCTTTGACAATTTCCTTGATAGCCAGTGCCACATTGGTAATGGGGATCCAGGCGGTTTTGGCAGTCAATGTCATGTTAGGCAAAACCGAGACCACAATCGGCACAAACACAAACATGCTGAGTGGTCCCATGTAATTCTGCGCTTCTTTGAAGCTGCGCGCATAAATTGAAATGGCCAGCACCAGGGATGATAACATCATAGCGACCGGCAGCAACAAAGCAAAAATCAGCAGAAAATCCCACTGAGTCACCGTTGCAAATGCACTCAGGATAGGATCCAGTGCACCAAACCCACTGGCAATCCAGATCCACACAGACATACTGGATACGGTCACCAGTGCACAGGCAATGGAACTGATTAAAATGGTGAAAAATTTCCCCAGTACCAGCTGAGTGCGGGTCAGGGGCGTTAGCAACAAGGTTTCGAGTGTGCCACGCTCTTTTTCACCGGCCCCCAGATCAATGGCCGGGTAGCTGGCCCCCATCAGCACCAGCGGGATCAACATATACGGAATAAACGCACCAATTTTTTCGCCAATGTTCTCTCGCTGATCGGCTGTATCGACCTTTTCCATCTCCACAGGTTTAAGTATGGCAGCCTGTTTTTCCACAGCCACACCAAGCTCGCCCAATGCCTGCTCCCTGAGTGTGGCCGCGTACTCATCTATTACTTTCTTGATCCGGCTGTAAATATAGTTGATGGATTGGGCATCATTAAAGACCACCTGAAACCGCGTCTGGTTACCCATACTCAGCTGCTTATCAGGCTCTGCCGGAATATAAACACCCACATCAATAATGCCTTGCCTTACTGCATCGCGAAGCGCTTCGACACTATCAAGTTTGGCTTCGCCGTCATAGCGCTTAAAACTGCGATGATAGAATAAGGTATCAGCAAAGGGGCGCGCATAGTCTTCGTTTACCACGTAAAAGGTATGAACCTGTTGCTCGGCTTCCAGCGCCGCTTTAGACGTGAGAAATGCGACAAAGGCGAATAACACCGGAAAAATAACAATTGGCAGGGCAATGACAAAGAACAAGGTTTTACGGTCTCTGAGCAACTCCCTAAGCTCCTTTAACATGACTTCAAACATCTTGTGCCTCCCGAATGATAGTCATAAATGCCTGGTTGAGCTCATTATTGCGCCCCAGCGTACGAAAAGCGTCCAAGTCGCCTTCAAAGCAGCTTATTCCTTTGTCAATTACACACACCTTGTCGCACAACATATCGACTTCGTCCAGATGATGGGTAGAGAAGATCACGGGTGTCCCCTGCTCTTTAAGCTGCCTGATAAAGGTCAGCACGGTCTGTTTGGTCATAATATCCAAACCTGTGGTCGGCTCGTCCAGAATAACCACCTGAGGCTGATGTACCACAGCTCTGGCAATATTGGTTTTTTGCTTCATACCGGTAGACAAGCTGTCTGAGCGCTTATCGAGAAACGCGGTCATGTCCAAAGTTTCAAATAACAGCTCGCAGCGGGCCTTGAGTGCTTTGCCTTTGAGGCCATGCAACCTGGCAAAATATTCGACATTTTCTTTGGCGGTTAGTCGCCCGTACAGGCCTGTCGTCCCCGACAAAAAGCCGATACAACGGCGGCCATAGAGCGGGTTTTTAACAATATCCTGCCCATCGACCAGAATTGCGCCGCTATCTGGCGTAAGCGCCGTGGACAGCATTCTTAATGTGGTGGTCTTGCCCGCGCCATTTGGGCCAAGTAGCCCAAGCACTTCAGCTTGCTGGCACTGAAACGAAACAGACTCTACGGAATGAAAATAGCCATCCCGCTCTCTGGCGTCCTGGCTGGTTTTGTTTTTGCTGTGCTCCTTGCTGAGCTTGAAGCGTTTTTGTAAACCTTCAACCTGTATCACTGTGTGTCCTTGTTTGTCGCTTTGTGCCGCTTGGGCCGAAAATAGTCGGTGTCATTGTAAAAAGCCAGGTCCTGTTGCCCCTGATACCACTGAGGTATTCCCAGCAAAGGCAAAGGCGACATCTGCTTATTGTTATCGAGCAACCCCTGCTGCTCAATCATGTTGGCCAGTTGCTTATCGAGATGGCGATACTGAAGCGCCAGCGGCAGATGATAGAATGCTTCATCAACCTCAATACACACTACTTTGCCCGTTAGCCCGATAAACGGCTTAGTAAGCATTTCATAGTTGGCATGGCCAAACACAAATGGCAGCAGGTTATGGTGCCACATTGCGCTGTATTCATAAAAAACTTCCTGCCACTGGTGTGCTCTTAACGCGGTTTGCCAGCTCATATCAGGCACCGCCAGCACCACGCCACACTCATCAAACAGCGTCAGCGCATTGCGCTTTTTACTACGTTGCTTCAGGCCATGCTCGGCAATTTCCTGCATATGCAGCTGATTTAACAAAGATTTGGTTTGAGGAAACAGACACCAGATCAAAGCCCCAAAGAAGTCATGCCAGTTATTTTCCCGGGTTGGAATGCGATTAGTCTGCGCGATAATCTCTTCGTAGTACAAGGTTTCGCCTTCCAGTTCACTGTTGGGCGTAAACACCACCTGGCGGTTATGCTGCTGGTCTTGCTGCGCATTCAGCCATTCAAAAGCGGGCCAGTCTGCGTGCTGGCTGAGTGTAAAAAGTTCTTCAAGATGCTCGAAGGGTGCCTGAGTAAACAGGTCTGCATGCCAGTGCTCTGGCGCGGTAAATTTATTCATATTGCCGGTTAGTCTTTCTCTGGCACAGTCAAAGCCGCCATTTTAACCCAGCATGGGCTCGTATCCCAGCCAACTTTGTGTAGTAAATAGCCAAACCCGTCAATTATCGCCAAAAGTCGAAATCCCCGTACAAATAACGTTATACTAGCGGCGTATAACAACAAGCGAAGATAATAACACTATGAAACTAAAACTCGCGCTAAGCGCACTTTCTGTTGCTGTGTTAGCTGGCTGTATGGCGACACAAACCAACCAGCCTGGCGACGTAACCGCCGCTTATAACAGCATTAACGCTGAGCAACTGACTACGCATATTAAAACCCTTGCCTCTGATGAATTTGGTGGCCGCGCCCCGTCTACCAAAGGCGAAGAGCTGACACTGGCATATCTTAAAAAGCATTTCACTGAGCTGGGTTTCCAGCCAGGCAATGGCGACAGCTTCTTTCAGGAAGTGCCTCTGGTATCCATCGAAGCCGATCCTAACATGACCCTGAGCATTGGCGGCAAAGATTACGAGTATAAGAAAGATATGGTGATGGGTACCGGCCGTATCAGCAAACTGGAGTCGATTAAAGATTCAGAGCTGGTGTTTGTCGGCTATGGTGTCAATGCCCCAGAATATGGCTGGAACGATTACGAAGGCCTGGATGTACGCGGTAAAACTGTGGTCATGCTGGTTAATGACCCAGGCTTTGCACGCAAAGATCCGGCTTTGTTTACCGGTGAAGCCATGACCTACTACGGCCGCTGGACATACAAATATGAAGAAGCGAGCCGCCAGGGTGCAGCAGGTGCTATTATCGTTCACGAAACCGCGCCAGCCTCTTACCCCTGGAGCGTTGTTGAAAACTCCTGGAGTGGCCCTCAGTTTGGCTTCCAGAAAGAAAACAACAACATGGACCGTGTCGCTGTCGAAGGTTGGGTAACCAGTGATGTTGCCAAAGAGCTATTTGCAAAAGCGGATCTGGACTTTGCCGAAGCAAAAGAAAAAGCGGCGGCCGGTGCCTATCACGTAGACATGGGCGACTTAACTGCGTCTGTCACCGTGAAAAGTAAGATCAGCACCTCAACGTCTTATAACTTCATCGCGACCCTGCCTGGTGCCAAGCACAGTGACGAGCACATCATTTACTCAGCACACTGGGATCACTTGGGCACAGATCCTAACCGTAAAGGCGATAAGATTTACAACGGTGCACACGATAATGCAACCGGTACAGGTGGCATGATTGAAGTCGCCGAAGCTTTCAGCAAGCTGCCTGTTAAACCGGATCGTTCAATCACTTTCCTGGCCGTGACCGCGGAAGAACAAGGCCTGCTGGGCTCAAAATTTTATGCTGCAAACCCGGTTATCCCTGCGGATAAAACGGTTGCCAACATTAATATGGACAGCCTGAACTTGCTGGGCAAGGTAAAAGACATCAGTGTTGTGGGTATTGGCAAGTCATCGCTGGACGAAATGCTGGAAACCGCCGCAAAAGCACAGGACCGTGTTGTCTCGGGCGATCCACGTCCGGCTGCAGGTGGCTACTATCGTTCAGATCATTTCGCCTTTGCTAACATGGGCGTCCCGGCCATGTATGCCGGTGGCGGTACTGAAGCGCGTGACGAAGCCACTGAGCAATACCGTAAGCGTATGAGCCTGGTTTTACGCGGTTGTTATCACCAGCCTTGTGATCGCTACCGTGAAGAATGGGACTTAAGCGGCGCGGTACAGGATCTGCAATTGTTCTTCCAGGTAGGGTACGACATTTCTCAGCAGAGTGAATGGCCGACCTGGAAAGCAACTTCTGAGTTCCAACGCAACAAATAAACGCAAATGATATTGATTTTCATTTAATATCATTCTAAAGTGCAACTGTGTTTTCAACCGGTTGCACTTTTTATGCTCTCACAATCCTACTCTACAACCACCAAACGCAGCTCAGCTCTCTCTTCGTTACTGGCAAACAAGCGTTTGCTGCTGCCGATGTTAATCTGTCTGGCATTGCTATTTGACCCTCTGCGCACTTTAACCATTGCCACGCTCGCTGACGCGTTTTTTCAGGTGAGTGTGTTTGTCGCCGGTACCCTGGCAATCTATTACTTTCTTATCGACAGGCTGCCTCAGTTGGAGCTCAGTTACCTCAAAGCCAGGTCGCCGCTATTGGAGATCTCAATGGCCGCAATACTCGGGGCGCTACCCGGCTGCGGCGGTGCAATCATAGTGGTCACTCAGTTCACCAAAGGACAGGCAAGTTTTGCCTCTGTGGTTGCTGTATTGACGGCAACCATGGGCGATGCCGCGTTCCTGCTTCTGGCTAAGAAGCCGCTCGAAGGCCTGACTATCATCGCCCTGGGTGTGGCTGTGGGCATCGTCAGTGGTTTGGTGGTTAATATGCTGCACAAACCTGAATTTTGCCAACCCAACAGGCACAGCAGAACCGCCATAGAGTGCAAAACGCCACCCAGCGCTATCCGCTTTAGCGAGCCTGTATGGCGCTGGGTTTTACTACCTTGTGTGGTTATCGCGCTGCTTATCGCTTTTAATACGGACCTGGGCATATTAACCAAGCCTGTTGAGCTGGCAGGCGCAGCGCTGGCCCTGTTCGCCCTGACTATCTGGGCATTGTCTTCAAAAGGCCAAAGCTACCGCGAAGTCACCGCTGAGGACGATGAACAGGATCCCCCTTCCAAACTGGCCAAGGTCATCCACGACACCCACTTTGTGACCGCATGGGTGGTGGCCAGCTTTATGCTGTATGAACTGTCCGTTGCCTTGTTTGGCCTGGACCTGGCGGCCTGGTTCTCAGAGTACGCAGTATTTGCGCCGCTGATTGCCATTGCAATTGGTATGCTGCCCGGCTGTGGGCCACAGATTGTCGTCACCAGCTTGTATATTCAGGGTGTCTTACCTTTCAGTGCATTAGCTGCGAACGCCATCGCCAACGACGGTGATGCCCTATTCCCGGCACTGGCGCTGGCCCCCAGGGCCGCTGCTCTGGCCACCCTTTACTCGGCGATACCCGCCTTGCTTGTGGGTTACGGCTTATATTACTTCAGCTGAAAACATAAAGGCCTGCTTGTGCAGGCCTTTTCAACGTCAAGTTCTGTTTGGTTTTAAGTATCATGCTTTTCAATGATGAGGATAACTTCCCCGACTTTAAAACCCCATTTGATGATTTCTGTGCGGTTAAACAAGCGTTTTTCGTTAACCAAATACATCCAGTCGTCTAGCGTCACCTCCAGCGGCTTACCCTGATATTGGATTTCCAGCTGATATCGCCAATACAAAGCCGACCCTGCCGTTTCGCCTTGCGCAACCCCAATCACATCACCGGCGGTACCTTTATAGCGATTGTCTGCGGTTTTCTCGAGCTGCCAGACTCTGGTTGACTTCTCCCCGTCGTCGAAGCGAAACCACTCTTTCAGCTCACCTTTATTGCCGCGCCAGGTGCCTATCAAGTCGGCCTCAAAGCGCCGGGTAAGATTGCCACTGCGATCCAGCACTATCCCGTAGGCCGTGAGCTCACCTTCAAAAAACTGCTCCAGTGCCAGCTCTGGTTTGGTGTCGCTGTATTCCGCAATCGTTTTGCTGGTGCAGCCACTCAGAGCCAACGCCAGCAGCAAAGTTATAACTAGTTTCATTGTGTTACCTTCTTCCTATGAGCTGCTTTCTTAGCTCAGGCTCTGTGGTTTTTTCGGACAGCCAGATCCCTAAAAAGGCCGGCCCAAATGCACTGTCCTTAATCGCACCTAAAAAACGCGCCGACGCTTTAAGATCAGATTCGGACAGCGACCCACTCAGCTCAGCTGGCGGTTCAGGGCGGAAGTAAAAGCGACTTTGCAGGTCCTCATCGACCACCAGGATCAACTGGTTACCTTTGCGTATATCAGGCCAAAGCTGAGCAAGCTGCCGCAGCCATTGTTCACTGTTATCAAGCGAAAGCTGCTGTTTTTGCCACTGCTCTTCGGTTGCGTCAACCAACTCCTGCGCCTCAATGTCGCGCTTGTAGGTCAAGCTCAGTATCTGGGGATATTCAGTTTCCCGATAAGCCTCACCGCCGGTGTAAAGCGCAGCTGAGTAAACATCCCAGAACAAATAGCGCAAGTCTGCCGTACCGCGTAAATCAAGCTCCGACAGCTCAATTGATGTTGATGCCTCAGCCTGCGTCGAAACCACAGCGTGCGCCACAATTAATGCAGCTGACAAAATCAAGCCGTTTAACTGTTTAAACATGTTGTACTCCTGTTTTCGCGACAAAACGGCTGTTAAGGTGAACGACCAGAGGCAACACAACCGCCCAGACAGCGCCAAAGACTATAAACAAATTGAAAACGGTCAGCGCGCTATCAAGTGCACCGAGTTTTATGCCGCCAATGTAGCTCAGAGCGCCAAACACCGCACCGAGTAAAGACTGAACGCCCAGATGGCAACGTCCTAGCCAGCTCAGACTGTGGTTGAGCGTCAAGGTAAAATGCACCCACAAAAAAGCAAGCCACACAGGAAGCCAGGGCTGATCACCGGCAAACTGGATGACGCCCGCTGCCGCCAGAGCTTGGTCTACCAATAAACCTACCGGTACAACCATAAGGCTACTGAGGTCAGCCTTGCGACTTGGCGACAACGCGAAGTGCAGCGCCAGCAACACTATGACCCCAATCAATGCGTGATGAGTGAACAAAGCACTCAACCACCACACTGACTGGAATATAACGAGGTTAACTAGCCAGAAATTGCTCATCATTGACCCCAACATATCTGGGTTTACGTGCAACTAAATGATGCGTACTGATCACCCGCTCCAAAAATGCGCCTTCACAATATTGCAGATAAAAGAGCCATAAACGTCTGAACTGCTCGTCAAATCCAAACGTGCGGATCTGTTGCCAGTTCTGCTCAAACTGAACCCGCCAGCGTTTAAGCGTTTGCGCATAATGCAGGCCGATATCGTCTATATCTCGCACCACCATATCCGTCTGTGTGGCCAGGTGTTGTGACATCACAGCCACAGATGGCAGACACCCGCCTGGGAAAATATAACGCTGGATGAAATCCACGTTATTGCGGTAATGATCGTAGCGACTGTCAGAAATTGTAATAGCCTGCAGTAGCATCAGACCATCGTCTTTTAACAGGCTGCTGCACTTGGCAAAAAAGCCCGGCATAAAACTGTGTCCAACGGCCTCGATCATCTCGATGGAAACTAGCTTATCGAACTTACCCTCAAGTAAGCGATAATCTTGCTTTAACAGGGTTATCTGCCCCTGCAAACCAGCCGCTTCAATTCTTTGCGCTGTATAGTCATGCTGAGCGTCGGAAATCGTCGTAGTTGTTACCTTACAGCCATAGTTTTGCGCCGCAAAAATTGCCAGTGCTCCCCAGCCCGTTCCAATTTCTAGTAAATGGTCATCGGCGCTCAGCTCTAGTTTGTCGCAGATGATTTTTAGCTTGTTATGTTGGGCCTGCTCTAGGGGCTGATCTAAGTTTTCAAAGACCGCGCTGGAATACATCATGCTTGGGTCAAGAAATGCCTGATACAGATCATTACTTAAATCATAATGGGCCAGTATGTTTTGCTTAGAGCCCGACTCACTGTTGCGATTGCCAAAGTGAAAGAGGCGATTTTTCACGGCGGTAAGCCAGGACATTTTGCCTTCCAGCTCATCCAGCTGAGATTGCGCGCGGGCAAACATGCGGATCACTTTGGTCAGGTCCGGGCTATGCCACTTCCCTTCAATAAACGCCTCAGCGGCGCCAATACCGCCTCCTTTAAGCACATCCAGGTAAAAACTAATGTCATTGACGAAAATGGTCGCCTGTAGTCTGGGTTGCATCGCCCCCAGCACGACTTTTTCACTGCCTTCAATGATCTCAAGGCGGTCATGTTCCAGTTTTTCAAGCAACTTAAAAATGACGGCTCTGGCCTTATTTATCATCAACTGATGCCACCAGGATACCGTGGCAGGCTTAGAGATGGTTTGGCTATTTTGTTCCATGTATCACTTCGCTTTATTACAGTTAGAATGCGTTTCAGGGTGCGGTATAAAAGGCACACGCTTCACCCAAAGTTTGAGTGCCTGCCAGTAAATCGCCAGGCATATTTTCAATGTCATAGAGGGCAAACACAGGCCCAGCCCCAACAGGCTTTTAACCGACAAGGGTGTTGACTTGAGTGCCATGGTGGCATCAAACAGCTTGTCGTCTTGTAAGGCGCCCTTTTGCTTGTACTCATGTTCGGCCGTAGCGTGGTTTTCTATGTGCACCAGTAATCGCCCTGCCCCTTGTGCGGGCGGCGCACTAACACGCCACAAATACTGCATATCCAGAGTCATAAATGGCGACACATGAAATACCTTATCGGTTCTGTGCGCCTGACTGATATCGACCAGATAATAATGTCGCTGATTCCATGGGGTGTTGCTTACCTCTGCCAGCATCAGGTTACACTTGCCCTGCTCGTCGTAACAAAAGTACACATTAAGCGGGCTGAAATATAATCCCAGACAACGCCCCTGAACCAGTGCTTTTACGCGACCTCCGGGCCATTGCCCGCCAAGCTCTATGACTTTGTTTTTTATACGTTGTTGCAGCGTGCCGGGATCACCCTTGAGGTAGTCTTGTTGGCAAAAACGAATGGGCCGATACCACTGGGGACCAATGAGGCCCCTGCCTTTTTGCACAAAGGTGTCTTCATCCAGATCCAGGCACAGCATATAAAGGCGATAGGAAAAGCCATGAGGCACAGGAGCAAAGCGCCGATGCCTGACTTGGCCTACATATAAGGGCGAACTGTGCTGCGTGTCACTCATTACAGGTCATCCAGGCTAATGCCAAACCGTGCTGCTACATCAACCGCACTGCGCACGCCGTCTTCGTGAAAACCGTTGTACCAATAGGCGCCCGCAAAATGAGTATGCTGAAGTCCACAAATTTCCTTGCGACGCTGTTGGGCCGCCATGCTCTGGGTATTGAATACCGGATGCGCGTATTGATATTGTCCGATCACCTTGTCTTCATCGATTGGCTGGTTAAGCGTCACACAAAAGGTGCATGGTGCCTCGATACCCTGCAATATATTCATATTGTATGTTACTGCCGCAGGGCGAGATTCATTGTTGTCGAGCAAGTAGTTCCAGGCAGCCCAGGCTAAACGACGCTTCGGCAGCAAGTCCGTATCAGTATGTAAAATCACGCTGTTTTTTGCGTAAGGAATAGCCGAGAGCACGCTGCTTTCTTCTGCGCTGGCATCGCCGAGTAAGTTGAGCGCCTGATCGCTATGACAGGCCAGTACCACCTCATCAAATTCACTAACGGTATCAGTAAAGTGCAACTGAACACGGCCGTTTTCTCGGGTCACTTTTTTGATGTCTGCATCAAGATGGATATTGGCCTCCAGACCACTTAACAGCGGCGCAATATACTGCTTAGAGCCACCCGGGATCACATACCACTGAGGCCTGTCGCTGATATTGAGTAAGCCGTGATGATAAAAAAAGCGAACAAAAAATTTGAGCTCGAATTCCTTCATTTTCTGTAAGCTGGTAGACCAGATTGCAGCGCCCATCGGCAAAATATAATGTTCAGCAAAAAAATCGCTGAAATTTTGCTCACCAAGAAAACTACCCAGTGTTTCGTTAGCAGAAAAGTCATCTTCCGCGAAGCGCTGTTTGGCAGTTTTATTGAAACGTACAATTTCTCGGATCAGGCGCCAAAATTTAGGACGAACTAAGTTACGTCGTTGTGCGAACAAGGTATTAAGGTCGTGACCGTTGTATTCCAGCCCAGTGTCTTTATTGTGCACACTGAAACTCATTTCAGTGGGCTTGCCCTGGATCCCCAGTTTATCCATCAATTTAATGAAGTTTGGATAAGTTCGGTCGTTATAAACAATAAACCCGGTATCAACCTGATAGGTTTGGCCCTGGTACTCAACCTCTTTTGTGGCAGTGTGGCCACCAAGGCGATCTCTTTTTTCAAACAAATGTACATCGTGTTGGGTACTGAGCAAACGTGCACAGACCATACCTGAAACGCCACTACCAATGACGGCTATTTTTTTCATCTTTTTATCCATTTTGCCGCAACATGTCGCCAAACGTTATGCGGCAACCAACCAAAAAATTTAAGCAGGTAGGTAAACCTGCGAGGAAAGTGAATATCAAACTGTTTTTTTTCTATCCCTTGAAAGATACGCTCCGCGGCTTGTTCGCTGGTTACTTGACAAGGCATTGGAAAATCATTTTTTTGGGTAAGCGGGGTATCTACAAAACCCGGGTGTACAACGCTTACCTGAATACCGCTTCCGGCCAAATCCACATCCAATGTCTTGGCCAAATAGGTTAGTCCTGCTTTGGAAGCGCCGTAGGCCTCAGCACGCGGCAGTGGTAAAAAACTGGCCGATGAGCTGACAAAAACCAGAAATGCGCTGCTGTTAAGTTTGCCAAGCCAGGCATCCAGACAGTAGCCGACTGAGATCAGGTTAACGCGGATGATGCGCTCAAACAGTGCTGAGTCGAATTGTTTGGCGTCGTCTATGTATTCACAACCACCGGCGTTGAGAATAATCCCATCTAACTGTGGCAGCTTATCCGCCACCGCAAAAATGGCAGCCTTATCGTTAAGATCAAAGCATATATGCCGGACTTGTTCAGATTCAGGCAAAACCGATTGCAGCTTGTCTTTATTGCGGCCACAAACGTGCACTCTGTATCCTGCGTCTTTATAGCGCTTGGCCAGTGCCAGCCCTATTCCGGAGCTGGCGCCGGTAATTAAAACTTCGGGCATGTCTGCTGCCCTCCATTGTCTGTGCCAGATGCTTGCTCCCCCGAAATGCGAGATTTAAGCCAGCGTACCCCCATCCCCATGACGGGAATATGCTCGTACAGCAAGCTGCCAGCATCGAAGTAGTCACGGTGCATTATCACTTTGCCATCCTGCACTTTTAAAAAGGAGTGGCCATCTACACTTATCTCCCGCCCTTTGCTCAGGCGCTTGTGTCTGTAGTGCATGGTCCAGTACAACGCAGCCTGATCGCCCTGTGATAAACTGTGCTGAATATCAAACTGACAGCTGATCACATTGCTGTACATGTCGCTAAAATAAGTGCTTAGATTTTGCAATCCACTGATCCCGTGAAGCGGGTCACTAAACTGAATATCAGGATGGTAAATTTCTTCCAACAAGTGCAAGGTTTCTTTGTCCAGCTTATTGTAAATCCTTACAAAATTGCTGAGCCAGTCTGGTTGTTCGGTCATTACTCTGTCCTTTTTGCTAATATGCTTTGTTGTACGCGTGCAACACAGCATCAGATCAAACTCTTCCAGGTTCCAGCAACCTTTTGTCCGGGCGGCAGCTTTCCTAAGTTCGTAAACTTGCTCTTTTACTACATTAGCAGCATTTACGATAAAACGCCTGAAATCAGCACCCTATAAACGAAAAAAGCACAAAGACGGGCTTTGTGCTCAACTCGAAGGACGAATTAGAAGGTATTTTACTGCTGGACTAGTAAATCAGCTTACCAATAGGATTAAACAGCTGACTAAGCCCCTGGCTAAAGTGCAGTGCATCGTCGGCCAGCGTAAAGCACAGGCACGACTCGGTTGCGACAGGCGAGTGTTCATGCTCCCCGTCAAGCATAATGAAATCGCCCGGCACATAGCTGTCCATTTCATCTTTGAAAGTGCCCGAAAGCAGCAACGTCAGCTCAAACCCTTTGTGGGTGTGTTGTGGCACACTGCCACCTTTTTCAATGTGTAATAAACTGGCATGAAGCTTTCCATCGCCCAGATCCAATCTGGAACGAGATAATTTGCCGAGTTTTAACCAGCCACTCAGACCGACATTTTGTAAACTGGATGGCAGTACAAACTGCTCTCCCTTAACTTCTATTTCGAGAGGTGCTGGTGCTGAGTCTTCAGCAATCATAGTGTCTTCTGTTATCTGGGCGATTAAATCGTCCCAGTTTTCATCACCTTGCAGGTCCATATCTTCACCAGCAAAGCTATGCGCACAGCTTGCTTCAAACTGACTCGTTAGCTGCTGACATTGCGGGCACATAGCCACATGCATGCTCACAGCCACACTGAGTGACGCGCACAGTTCTCCCTGAACATAAGATTGAAGAATTTGTTCGGATGGGTGATATTTAATCATGGTGCTCCCCCATATGTGCTTTCAGTTTGCCCAGTGCCAGTCTCAGTCGGGATTTTACGGTGCCCAAAGGTATGCCAAGTTGATTTGCCAGCTCTTCCTGGCTCATCTCCTGAAAATAAATGCCTTTCACGACATTTTTTTGTTCTTCAGGTAGCTTTTCTACATACTCTACGAGCTGCCTGTCCAACAAATGATCGGAAAATTCGGCACTGTCATCTCGTTCGTTGCTATGTTGCTGCCAGATGTCCTCACTGAGGTTATCCTCGCGATTGGTCTGCATCTTTCTGAGCATATCGAAGGACTGATTACGCACCAAAGTATAGATCCAGGTGGTTACCGCGCCTTTTTCGGCATTAAATAAGTGTGCTTTTCGCCACACATTGGCCATGCTTTCCTGCAGCAGCTCTTGCGCCTGGCTTGCATCACCAAAACGTTGGCGCCCCAGATGCAACACCTTAGGTGCAAACCACTTGAATAAACAGGCGAATGCTTTTCTATCCCTTTGCTTGGCAATGCGGTGCATCCAATCGCACAACTGCGCCTGTTGCTCGGGACTGAGCAGGCGTTGCTCTGAAGTTTGTGTAGCAGCAACGTCTTTCATAACTGACCCCTGTGGCGTTTTGGTACTTTGCTGTCGGCTTTTTTCTATCATTAGCTCACATCCATACATAATGGAAGTTTAAAAACGGATTTTTTATTTCTGTAGACCCTATACGTGGAACGAATAGATTTGGATCACACATGCTGACGAATATATCAGTCGTCCTGACCCGTTAAAATGGTATCTAGGAATTTCAGTGCCTGAGGCAATGTACCAGGCTCACAAAAGCCCTCTTTATGCTCAGGAGAAAACGGTAAAATCTCCAAGAAACGTCCGGCTACCCAGGCGGCATCGTCAAAGCGCGGCTCAGGATAGAGCGCTGCCAGCTCTGGATTTTGTTTGAATATACGCAGCAGCTCGTCACTGACGTGCTGATATCTGGGCGCCAGCTCGCAATGCGACCAGTGTGGTCTTACATCAAAGCGAGCCTGACGTAATCCGTCCGCTTCCATCCAGACTTCGGTTACATCCAGCAAGCCCTTAGAGCGCACATCTATGGTCAGAATATCATCTTCCGCGGAACCAAAATCAATAATTTCGACCCAGCTTGCCCAGGGGGCTGTCTGATAATCAGTCGCAGACTTATACAAGCTCAGCGCGAAGTGACGGTCGTCGCCCGCTTCTTTCACCATACGTAAATACTTTTGTTCAAAAATCCTCAACCGGGTGACGCCACCGGGCAGCAGAAATACGGGTAGTGGAAAAAGTGCCATTTGCACGCTTTGCATCATAAAATCAGGCCAAACAGTTAAATCTGACTTGTAATACGCATAAGCGATTTACACGGATCAACGAAAATCTAACTCGCTAAGCCAGTAGGTGCTTTTTAGTTTTTGAGCGGCGGGGGCATTAAAAAAGGGCCGTAAAGGCCCTTTACAACAAGTAAGAAACTAGCAAAAAGCGATGATTAGCGCATGGCCATCATCATTTTAGCCGGCTCCTCTAAGTAAGACTTCCACAAATTGTTGAATCTTGCAATCGTTCCGCCATCAATAACTCGGTGATCGCCAGACCAGCTCACCTGCATAATCGCGCGAGACACCACATTGCCCTGCTCATCAAAGCGCGGCAGGTGCTGTAATTTACCCAGCGCAACAATGGCCACTTCAGGTTTATTGATAATCGGGGTTGCTGTCGTTCCGCCGATTGCACCGATGTTCGAAATTGAGATCGTACCGCCTTTCAGGTCATTAGGAGAAACTCGCCCTTCACGCGCAGCGTCTGTAAGTTGCGTGACCGCTTGGGCAACATCGACAATCGACTTGTTCTGGCACTGTTTTATGTTTGGTACCAGTAATCCAAGCTTGCTGTCGACCGCCATGCCTATGTTGTGGTCGTCAAAGTAAGTGATCTCTGTACACTCGTCGTTGACCTGCGAATTAAGAATTGGGAATTCTTTAATTGCCAGTGATAACGCTTTGATAAAGAACGGCATCATTGTAAGTTTAATGCCCTGCTTTGCGTACTGATCTTTTAGCGATTTACGCAGTGCAATCAGATCCGTCATGTCAATCTCATCACTGTAAGTGAAATGCGGAATAGTTGAAACCGATGCAACCATCTGCTTGGCCATCGCAGCTTTCATACCACGGATAGACTCCACACGTGTACCACCTGATGATACTGGTGCTGGCGTTGATTGCTCTGCCTGAGCAGGCGTAGACGACTGAGCAGCGGTGCCACCTTGCGCAAAGCGCTCTAGGTCTTCTTTAAATACACGACCGTTTTTACCTGAGCCTGCTACCTGAGTGATGTCGATGTCCATCTCACGCGCTCGACGTCTGACCGCAGGCGAAGCAACGGCTTTGCCGTTCACTTTAGTCGCTGTCGCTGGTTGTGCAGACGGCGCTTTGCTTTCTTTCACAGGCTGTGGCTTATGGACCGCCAGTTCGTCTTGTTTCGGACTGTGATCCGCACCTAAGCGCATCTGGAATAACGGACTGTGCACCTGCGCGATATCGCCTTTTTGATAATACAGTTTTTCAACCACACCATCGTATTTAGCCGGAATTTGCACCAGCGCTTTGTCTGTCATCACATCACACACCGCCTGATCTTCTTTGATTTCATCGCCCTCTGCGACCAACCACTCGACGATTTCACACTCGACAATACCTTCACCGATATCCGGCAAAATAAAGTCTTCTAAATGCGCCGAAGAAGCAGCTGGCGCTGAACCGCTGTCACCTGTATTGCTGCCAGGTGCAGGCGCTTCGCCGGCAACATCCATTGCAAACAAAGGCTCATGGACTTTAGCAATATCACCTTTTGCATAGTGTAACTGGGTGATCACACCGTCATGTACAGCCGGGATCTGGACCAGCGCCTTATCTGTCATTACATCACAGATAGGCTGATCTTCTTTTACTTCATCACCAACATTCACCAGCCATTCGACCAGTTCACATTCGACGATCCCCTCGCCGATATCCGGTAAAATAAATTCTTTAGACATGATCCGTCCCTTAAAACTCTACTGACTTCTTAATTGCAGCGAATACTTTAAGTGCATCCGGTACATACTCTTTTTCCAGTGCCAGCGGATAAGGTGTATCCAGGCCACAAACACGCTCAATAGGCGATTCAAGATGCAGGAAACACTCTTTCTGAATAGTCGCTGCAATTTCAGCGCCGAATCCATTCGTGATCGGTGCTTCGTGGCTGATAACCAGGCGACCGGTTTTAGTTACAGACTTAGCGATGGTTTCAACATCCCAAGGTAAAATTGAGCGCAGGTCAATGACTTCACAACTGATCCCGGCTTCTTCTGCCTTGGCTGCTGCCTGCTCAATGATCTCCATCTGTGCGCCCCAGGCAAGTAGTGTCACGTCTTTACCTTCTTTCACTACTTCCGCTTTACCAATTTCAATGGTGTAATCGCCCTCAGGCACTTCACCAGTAGAAGCGCGGTACAAACGCTTTGGTTCAAAGAAAATCACCGGGTTATCGTCTTTGATACATGCGCGTAGCAGGCCCTTCGCCTGATACGGGTTACGCGGCACGACCAGCTTCAGACCAGGTGTATGTGCAAAGTAAGCTTCGGGTGATTGTGAGTGATACAAACCACCGGCAATACCACCGCCGTAAGGTGTGCGAATGGTCAAATTGCCGACATTGAACTCATTACCAGAGCGGTAACGGAACTTGGCCGATTCGTTTACTATCTGGTCGAACGCCGGGAAAATGTAGTCAGCAAACTGGATCTCAGCAAGCGCCGGTGCACCGAAAGCCGCCAGACCGTTTGCAAAACCCAGGATCCCCTGTTCAGTTAGTGGCGTGTTAAACACACGGTGTTTACCGTATTTTTCCTGTAAGCCTGAAGTGGCACGGAATACACCGCCAAAATAGCCCACATCCTCACCAAAAATACACGCCTGCGGGTGCTCTGCCATGGTGATGTCTAGCGCCGAGTTAATGGCGTGCAGCATGTTCATTTTAGCCATTATTTTATCCTCCCAGCCGTGATTGGATACGCATCCGGATGCTGTTTAATATGCTCTTTAAGTTCTTCGTATTGTTTTTGTAGTGCCGGGATAGGCGTATCGTAAACGTCGGAAACGAGCTCTTCCAGTGCTGGTTTTTGAACCTTTTCAGCCACCTTCAGCGCAGCCAGGATCTCTTCGCGGATCTTGTCTTTTTGTGCTTCGTCTTCTTCTTCGTTTAGCCAGCCTTGTTTTAGCAACCAGGCCTTGAAGCGGGCAACCGGACAGTTTGACTTAAACTCGGCTTCTTCGTCTTTGGTACGGTAACCCGACGGGTCATCCGACGTAGAGTGCGCGCCTAAGCGATAAGCAATCGATTCAATAAGGACAGGCTCACCTGTGGTGACTGCGATTTCACGGGCTTTTTGCGTTGCCGCATATACCGCCAAGGTATCTGCTCCGTCGACACGAATGGTCTTTATGCCATAGCCGACACCACGAGACGCAATACCGTCGCCTTTAAACTGCTCATCAGCTGGCGTAGAGATGGCGTAACCATTGTTACGGGCAAAAAACAGTACCGGTGCCTTATGCACTGCGGCCATGTTCAAACCAGCGTGGAAGTCGCCTTCCGATGCGGCCCCTTCCCCAAAGTAACAAATGGTGACATTGTCAATTTCACTGCTTAGCTCACCGCTTTGCGCATCAATATGCTTCAGCTTCTGGCCGTACGCATACCCCGTTGCTTGCGGGATCTGTGTGCCCAGTGGCGATGAAATGGTCAGGTAGTGTAATTCGTTTGAGCCATAATGAACTGGCATCTGACGACCCTTACCCAAGTCTTTTTCGTTAGAGAACAGCTGGTTCATAAACTGCTCAAGCGAGAATCCACGATAGTGCAGCGCCGCCTGTTCACGATACTGCGCCATGATCATGTCTTCTTGTTTTAGCGCAGCCGCACTGGCGGTAATTGCAGCCTCTTCACCTAGACACTGCATATAAAAGCTGATCCGACCCTGACGCTGGGCCGCCTGCATACGTTCATCCAGCAGACGGATAAAACGCATGGTAGAATAGATACGCAGCGCCGTGTCTTTGTCTAACTCAGGTGCCGTTGCACCGTCCAAAATATCACCGTCTTCGCTGAGAATTTTCAGCGTCGGGATGTTAAGCGCATGGCCATCGATAAATTCGAGCGCATGGCTGATATTCAACGATATGTTATTGGGGTTAGTCATAACCTACCTTCTCTTGTTGTCATAACTAATTTGCAACGCCAAAGCCGCTTAAAATGGGCCGGATCCGCGGTTAGAGATTTGAATAATTAGTGCGGTAAATGCAAATTAATTAAATTAAAGCTTTTGCCACTTTACGTTAACGTAAACGGTTATTCAACTAATCCTAGATGAATAACCGTTAATTTGCACATTTTGCGGTGGAAAGTTTTTGATACGCTTTATTAAGCGCTTTATTTACAGAGGGTTACACGAAGTTTTCGTCTACTTCCAGCGGGATCACAGTCAATAATGCACGTTGACCCAGCGCGACTTTAGCATTCGGGAAGATGATGGCTTCGCCCTCAACTTCTGCAAAGTAGGCCGTATCACCATCGGTTGCGAGCAATTCGCCTTTCGCAAAGCCGGTGAAATTTACCGCAGAATCAGGGAATGGGAATGAAAACGCCTCACAGGTGCGGTTTATCGTGCGATGCACCTGGAACAACTCGAAGTCATTTGCATTAAACTCACCAAACTCGACATTTTCTTGGCTAATTAATGCTTTTAGTGTTTGCTTTACCGCGGCAAAGCGAGACATATCATTCTGACCAAAAGGCTTCACCTGCCCCAGTTCAACTGTAAAGGCGTCAGCACCAAACTGGAAAGATGAGAAGTAGCTGAAAGTAGTCGCTGCTGAGCGCATCATTAAAATGGTATTGACGCCACAGGCCAACATAAATTGCAGCTGCGACTTCTTCCACGGTTTCCCATGCAGGAATGGATAAACTGCAAATTTCTCGTTTTTGGAGCCACGAATGGCGGTATGCAGATCATAGTGACAGCGATAACGCCCCTCTGGCACGCTGGTGAAAAAGTCACGTACATAGCCTTCAAGTTTTGCAGCGCGGATCTGCTCCGGGTTTTTGGTGCGGTTTTCGTGGGCACCGTTGAACAGTCGATTCAGGTTTTCATCCACAAAGCGCTCTGCAATATTGATGGACTTAGGATTACCAAACACAAATAACACACGGTGTGCCAGTTCAATGCGCTCCAGGATCACATCCTGAATAAACTCGTCGCATATTTCGATGGGAGCGGTTTCATTGCCATGCACCGCGCTCGACAACACGATGTCTTTGTTACCATAAGTGGCAGGCGTAAACTGAATAACACCTGTGTCTTTTACTTCAACCAAAGTGCCGTTGCTCAGCGTAAATTGCTCGGCGGCAAGGGAAAACTCGTTATTGCGAGTCAGAGTCAGGAAGTCTCCAGTTTGTTTTAACGTATCAAGGTACATACGAACATCACCTTTTGTGAGAGAAATGAGCGTCGCTGAGCAGTCAGATTTCAGCAACTAAATAGTAGGTATAAAAAAAGGCCATCACAATGAATGGCCTTTTATCACTTAAAGTTAGCGGATCACGCTATCTACCAATGTCTTGGCCGCCTGTTCCAGCTCAGCAAGATGCGCTTCGCCTTTAAACGACTCAAGATAGATTTTATAAATGTCTTCGGTGCCTGATGGACGAGCCGCAAACCAACCCGACTCGGTCACCACTTTTAACCCGCCGATGGCGGCATTATTGCCTGGCGCCTCAGTCAGAATATCTGTGATGGCGTCACCGGCCAGCGTGCTGGCCGTCACATCTTGTGGGCTCAAAGCTTTTAGTTTGGCTTTTTGTTCAGGTGACGCCGGTGCATCAATACGCTTGTAAACTGGCGCGCCATATTGTGCTTCCAGCTCACGATAGTATTGTGATGGCGTTTTACCGGTCACAGCCAGGATCTCCGCAGCCAGTAAGCCCAGAATAAAGCCGTCTTTGTCTGTATTCCAGACCTCACCGTTACGACGCAGGAAAGATGCGCCGGCGCTTTCTTCACCGCCAAATGCCAGCCATTGTTCACTCAGGCCTTCAACGAACCACTTGAAACCGACCGGTACTTCGTACACTTCGCGCTGATTGCCTTTAACCACTTTATCGATCATGGCGCTGGATACCAGGGTTTTACCAATTTTAATCTCACTGCCCCAATCGCGATGCTTAAGCAGGTAGTCTATCGACACGGCCAGGAAGTGGTTTGGATTCATCAGACCGTCTTTCGTGACAATACCGTGACGATCGTAATCCGGGTCGTTACCAATGCCAATATCATAATCGTCTTTAATCGCTACCAGGTTTGCCATCGCAAATGGCGAAGAACAATCCATACGAATTTTGCCGTCTTTGTCCAAAGGCATAAAGGCAAAGCGTGGGTCAACCTGCTCATTCACAACCGTGAGATCTAACCCGTATTGCTTGGCAATCACCGGCCAGAAATTAATGCCAGAGCCGCCCAACGGATCAACACCAATGCGTACGCCTGCTTTTGCAATGGCTTCAAGATCGACAATATTTGCCAGGTCTTCTACGAAAGGCGTGATCAAATCGACGTATTTTACAAATCCAGAGCGGCTGGCTTTTGCAAATGGGAACAGTTCAACTTCAACTAAGTCTTCGACCAATAGCTGATTGGCGCGATCTTCAATCCACTTAGTGACGTCTGTATCGGCTGGTCCACCATTGGGTGGATTATATTTAAAGCCGCCATCTTCTGGCGGGTTATGCGATGGTGTCACCACAATACCATCGGCCAGCTCATGCGGGTGCGTCTTGTTATGACATACAATCGCGTGGCTTATCACCGGGGTTGGTGTGTAATCATCGTTTTCTTGCGTTACCACATGAACTTCGTTGGCAACCAGCACTTCGATAGCGGAGTTAAACGCAGCTTCTGACAAGGCATGGGTGTCTTTGCCTAAAAACAGCGGGCCAAAAATATTGTTGGCTTTTCTGTAATCACAGATAGCCTGAGTAATAGCCAAAATGTGAGATTCGTTAAATTTCACATTATACGAACAGCCACGGTGACCTGATGTGCCAAAAGCAACGCACTGCCCCGGGTTTTGTTCCAGATCTGGCTCATTCAGATAGTAAGCCGATACCAGTTTGGGAATATTCGCCAGCTGACTTAACGGAGCTGGTTTGCCTGCATTGGGGTGATTTGCCATCACATTTCCTTATAGGTAGTCTCGGATAGTTTCTGCTTGTTGCGCCGAATAACCAAGTATGAGCGCAACTTCGTGCAACATCATTTTTTTGCGCGTCGTGTTTGAGTTTGTCATAACCCAATACTGACTGTCTGCAATGTTTTTGGGGTTTGTACTACTACCACTTTCGAGCAGCGCAGCTTTGCTGGTCGAAAAATAAATACGATCTCGCCCTTTGATTTCCAACACTTTGTGAAAATCAGCTTTGTGACTGCGATGAAACGCCGCCAAAATAAACAAGAAGCGACCAACTACGCCTTTTTGCATAGCCAGTTCCTCTTTATTAAGGATATCAAATACATTGCCTGAAGGTTCGTTTGAAACCGCCGCTTGCTGTTGCTCAACTTCTGGTTGAGCAGTTGCCTCAGCGGTTTGCTCGGTTTCCTGAGCGGGCTGCGCCACAGAGTTCAGGTTCAATAAACGACGCAGGATCTGGGAAGCGCTTTCACCAATACTTTGCGTGTTACTGGCAATGTACTGATATAGCTCGTCATCTATTTCTATTTTTTTCATGCTTGTCCTGTCATTTTATACATCTACTGCATCTTCACGGGATTATATCTAAATTTAACTTATTCCTCTACGGCTATGATTTTGCTTTCAACACTGGCAAACTATGCGCCGGATCCGGAGGTATTATGTTGCTTAACTACAAATTATCGGGACAGCCGCTGGGCAGTGCCGAGCCAGTTGTGTTACTCCACGGCCTGTTTGGCTCGCTGGAGAACCTGAATATTATAGCCCGCGCACTGAGTGAGTCATTTACTGTTATAAACCTGGACTTGCGAAATCATGGCCAGTCGTTCAAAAGTGATGTGATGGATTACCCTAGCATGGCTCAGGATGTGCTTACTCTACTCGACCACCTGGAAATAGAAAAAGCACACCTGGTTGGCCACTCCATGGGTGGCAAAGTGGCCATGCAAGTCGCCATGCTCAATGAAGATAAAATCAATAAGCTAGTAGTCATGGATATTGCACCGGTGGATTATCACCCGCGTCATGATGCCATTATTCAGGCGCTGAATGCGGTCGCTGCTACACCGGTGGCAAGCCGCAGTGAAGCTGACACCCTCATGCAAACCTATATAGAAGAGCAAGGTGTACGCGGCTTTTTACTTAAGAGCCTAGCAAAAGACGAACAAGGCGTGCTTACCTGGCGATTTAACTTAGCTGTCATAGAAGCCAACTACGATAAGATCATATCAAATATAAATACTACTCATTCTTGTTTGTGTGATACTCTGTTCCTGAAAGGAAACAACTCAGATTATATTCTGGCCGAGCACAGAGACGCCATTATGCAATCCTTTAGCAATGCCAGAGCAAAAATCATTCAAGGTGCCGGACATTGGCTGCACGCAGAGAAGCCACAAGCCGTCAATCGTTCAATTATTGATTTTATTCAATAATTAGCCCAGTTTTTTCTCTGCGAACTTAATTTATCGGTTACAGGTATGCTATAGTAGCCGCCGTTTATGTTTTGAGTAGTGCAAAGATGATCAACGAATTTATGAATGAGTTTGAAACCATTGGTCTTTACTTTGCTCTCGCCGGGATTTTCTTCTTTATAGGTATGGCCATTCAGGACGTCCTAAAGAAAGGAGACGTGCCCAAGTTTGGTCGATACATTGTCTGGTTAGTGCTATTTTTAGGGTGCTCAGGCTTTATCGCCAAGGGCCTGATACAAGTATTTTGGCAAGGTGCGGGTGTTGGTTAATGGCCAAGTCTGAATTAGATAGAACCACTATCGACTTGTTTGAAAATGAAAAGCGCCCTGGTCGGCCTAAGACAAATCCTCTCCCCAGAGAGATGCAGCTAAAGATCAACAAGCGCAATCAGATTAAAAGAGACAGAGCAAGAGGGTTAAAGCGCGTTGAGTTTAAAATTTCCTCTGAACTATATCAGGCATTGAGCGATATGGCAGAAGAGCAAAACATCAGTCGTAGCGCGCTGATAGAAACCATTTTGCAAGAAAAATTAGCGATTAATAGATAAAAGGTAAGTAGTTAATGGCAAGCGTAGGTATTTTTTTCGGCAGTGACACGGGTAACACCGAACACGTTGCAAAAATGATCCAAAAAGAATTGGGCAAAAAATTAGTCGACGTAAAAGACATTGCCAAGAGCAGCAAAGCGGATATCGAAGAGTTCGACTTGATCCTTTTTGGTATCCCTACTTGGTACTACGGTGAAGCCCAGTGCGACTGGGATGACTTTTTCCCAGAACTGGAAGAAATCAATTTTGAAGGCAAGCTGGTTGCAATCTTCGGTTGCGGTGACCAGGAAGACTATGCCGAGTACTTCCTCGATGCAATGGGTATGGTCAATGACATCGTCACTGAACGTGGTGCAATCGTGATCGGTAACTGGTCGACAGAAGGCTATGACTTCGAAGCTTCTAAAGCCCTGGTAGACGATAGTCACTTTGTGGGTCTGGGTATCGACGAAGACCGTCAGCCAGAGCTCACAGAAGAGCGCGTTAAAAAGTGGTCTGCTCAGGTATATGAAGAAATGTGCCTAAGCGAGCTGGAAGACTAAGCCAGACCTATTCGGTTTAGTATCCAAAGCGCACTATTTTTAAGTCTGTGTCGTGCTAGACTTAAGTAGTAACTGAAATTAGACAAATTGAGACAGATTAATGACTGATCACAACTTAGAGCTAAAAAAAGCGGGTTTAAAGGTTACCCTGCCACGCATTAAGATCTTAGAGATCCTGCAGTGTCCTGATAACCAGCACATCAGTGCCGAAGACGTATACAAAATCCTGCTGGATAAAGGCGAAGAAATCGGTCTTGCGACCGTTTACCGCGTACTAAACCAGTTTGACGACGCCGGCATCGTGACCCGTCACCACTTCGAAGGTGGTAAGTCTGTATTTGAATTGTCAGGCAGTACACACCATGACCACCTGGTGTGCTTAAAGTGTGGTAAAGTCGTTGAGTTTGAAGACGATGTGATTGAAACGCGTCAGGAAGAAATTGCCAAAGACAACGGCATTAAGCTGACCAACCACTCTCTTTACCTGTACGGTGAGTGCAGCGACGTGGAAGCGTGTAAAAAATACGCTGAAGAAAACGGTAACTAATAAATTGCTGTTTTAATTGAAGAAGCCGACTACTGTCGGCTTTTTTGTGCCTAAACGCCCTAAAACTCATTCACGATTGGAGGCTGTGGCCTACCCTATCAACAGATTTGGCTAATACCAATTCCACTTAATGTCTATCCTGTTCTAATAAGCGTATATGACGCTAATGGTGTTAAAAGTTTCCTTTTTCAAACCTATGCCTCAGACAAAGGTTGAAATACTTTCGCCCCAAACTAGAATACTTAGTTCAGCAAATTGGTGTGACCAACATGAGGTATTAATCACAACTTAACTATTAAAAGTATTTCCCGGTATTTTATGTACAATAACGCTCTCAATTGTTTCTCTCAATCCACCTGCAGTGAAAGGTTTAACAATATAATTATTTACCCCGGCTCCGAGCGCTTCACTGATCTCAGCACGTGATGCGATGACAGTCATCATTAAAAAGCTCACATTATTGTGAGGCCCGGCCCAAATGGTCTTCACAAACTCAAGCCCCGACATATCGGGCATGTGCCAGTCAGCTATGACAAGATCGAACCCTCCCTTGTTGAGCTCCTCTAATGCCGCACTGCAGGTGTCCACCTGAACTGAATCTTGATAGCCCATTTGAGACAGAACTTGTACAACACTCTTGCGTATAAAAGCACTGCTATCCACGACTAAGGTTTTCATATAACGCCTCCTTTTAAAAATAGGACATTCATTTATTTTAGTACTAACGGCGGTGCTTGGTCAGTGATTGCATAACCCAGCTCTATACCGTGAAAACCAGCAATCACCAAAGCCTTTACCAAACCAGTGTCTTAATCAGTGTGCGCTGTAGGCTCAATATGATTGTTGGATTTATAGAATTCATACAGTTGTGTGTATGATTTATAATAAACTAATCGCTTAGAATATTTTGGAGAGTACGCCCATTCTTCAAAAAAATGTTCTAAGTTCGCATTAGCATATTTTTTAATGTATTGAACAAACTGTTCTGTTGTAGCACCGGTAGAATAGTAAGTCCTGTAGAAGCCACCAATCATCTCATTAAATTTTTTTTCTCCAACCAGGTCATAAAGCAAATGAAAAAAAACCATCCCTGTGATGTATGAATTTAGACCGTGCTTACCATAATCAATAAACGCTGTTCTTGTATAAAGTGGATTTTCTTTTATGACCTTTTTCAGGTGAAGCAAATTCTTTTCTGTCTGGGTTCTCAAGTGACCTGATTTACCAAATTTATCTAATGTAAGTTCTTCTAAAAATGTTGCAAGTCCTTCATTCCACCTAGGTGAATATGCATCAAGGGTTTTTACGTTCCATTGGTGACTGATTTCGTGATATACCCTGTCAAGCTCCTTAAAGCCTTTAGCATCTTGAATAACGGCTGTTACATCTGCTTGTGCCCCATAATCTTCTGGTACTTCAATAAAGGTATAGCCTAAATCCTTCTGTAAAGGTCCAAACCAATTAGTGTATAAATCAAAAGTTGCAGCAATTTTCTCAAGCAGCTGAAGAGAAGCTTGCTCTGATTCCCAACTGAACACTGAGTAATTTCCCTTTGAATAATGCTGGTAATTTGCAACTGCGAAATCCATTCGCCATGCTGGCAGCTTATTGGCATAGCGATAAGTGCTAACCTTATTACGGGTGCTGTGAGATAGTAACTCTCCACCATTCGCTACCACCAACCCCTCCGGTACATTGATAGTGACGTCATACTCATAAGTGTTCAGCCAAAACTTTGCTCTTTTGTTCACTCGGTCATTTGGATAGGTAACAAGAGGGTATGCCAGGGCGTCCATTCTGATAATAGAAAACGCTTGAGAGATGTTATCTCTAACATAATTCATTCCAGTTTCTGAATAGCCTCGTAACGAGCCGTCAAAACTGATTTGAAACTCAAAAAACTGATTTGGCTTAAGAGGCGTATCTAGCTTAATTTCAATATAATTAGTCTGCAATACAGGCCAATCTTCGTTACTCAACACTTGCTGCGTAAATTCTAGTTCATTGCCTTTACTATCGAGTAGCGAAGATACCCTAAATAAACGATATAAGCGCAGAGGAATATGATCTGCATTTTTGTTTGAGGTATTAATAACAGTAATAACACCTGAAGCGGCTAAGCTTCGCTTTTCAACATTAATATCATAATTCAACGTATAGTGATTAGCAGCCAGTTGCAGGCTTCGCTGAGAAAAAGACACTTGCGCATGAACTATGCTCGTGAGCATCGCAATTAAGAATACAATCACTTTTGACAAAATTTATCCCTGGCTACGCCTAAAATTCAACCATTAATTATCTTCCATAATGTCGAAACATAACCTGACAAAATGGACTGTATGACATATTGGTATCAATCAAGAGAATAAATTTCAAGCAAAGAATGCTTTGTATTTGTATAGGCATCATAATGTAACAATCGAATAACAAAGTGCACTGAAGTGATTTAAGATGGCCCCTGCGCATAGCCGTATAGTTAGCATACCAGTTGCCACATTGTAGGTTCATGAATTCATTGTTTCTCTTAGCCATTTTATTGAAGCTAAAAGTCTAAATTTATCGCGTTATTTGACGTGAAAAAGCCGACAATTGTCGGCTCTTTCTGTGTGCTATGGTTAATTTAATAGCGCATTTCATATGCTGTTAGCTATTTGGCACGCATTTAATGATGCTTAGTTCAGGTTAGGCTTAAAATATAGCGGCGGATAGGCAGGGTTAAGCGTTTTGTCTTCAATAATTTGCCCTGTTTTCAAGCCACGATTTGCTGAATCAAGCGTTGACTGCTGTTGCCCATTCACCATAAATGCAACTGCCACCTGTTTGTTAGATGCACCGACATTGGAACAAACCTTCACACGCATACTGTCGCTCATATCCTGCCAGGTGCACTGGAGTAAAGACGCTTCAACCCCTTCTATAAGTCGCTTAGCTGGGAATGGCCTAAAGTAAACCGGTGCCAGGTCACAGGCGTTCGAAGCGGGTTCTTTGTCAATAACTGCCTTACCACCCTGGAAAAGATCTAATGTAAACGAGTTTAAACTCATTAGACATTGGGCAGAGTTTTCTGCTTGTATTTTAGTCGCTACTGGGTATCCAATAGTACCGCCATCAACCTCATCGCACATTAACTTGTGGATGTTGTTGGCTTGTTTATCCCAACGACAATTCAGAAGCTGCTCCTGAATACCATCAACAATACGCGTCTCTGGCTCGGGGCGAAATGAAACTGAGTGACCGTAACAAGCAGATTTGTCTCCCTCAACTTCAACCGTTCCTTTAAGCTCAGTGCGATAACCGTCAAACCAACTAACACTGCAATGGTTTTGGTTGAGCAGAATTCCCCGGCTTGCTACAAACACGTCTGGTAAACTGGCATCCTGGGGGTTGCTGCAGAGCTGGCGCTCCCAAATACCAAGTTCATTTTGACTGTCTACCTGCCAGTAACAAGACATAGGTGAACTGTCTTGTGCATATACCGTTGTAATAGCGCTGGATGCGATAAGTGAAGATACTGTTACGAGTGTTTTTATTTTATTTCTCATACTGATTGTCCTTTCTAGTAATTGAGTATTTAATGCCATCCAAAGGCAAACCGATGATAACACTTTCATTTGCTTTTAAAATAATACAAAACAATTACTTACAATCAGTAACCCGAATTCACGAAAAGCAGTCATTGTGCTACAAAATACATCGGCATACTCACTTTGCATTCATTACAGGTACATATTAGAGAATTTCACAATAAGAAAACATCAATGTATCTGAACACGGCAAGCCATGACGGGTACATATGAGACGTCATCAACCTGACTCGCCTGCTGCTCTGATTCTATTGGACCAATGCTAACTGCTGCGATGTTTGGAGAAAATACTGAATAAAACGACCCAAGAAAGCCGGCGACTGCCGGCGTAATTGTTAACTTACACTCATTCCCAGCGTTTGTACCTCTTCAAGCCAACTCGTCCGCTGACTCTCATCAGATAGAATTACTGACCCAAATAAAGTCACTTCAGCTTTATTTATGCCACAAAATTCAAGCGTATAAAGGCTCAGCTGCTCCAGGACCGGCCTGGATTGTTGTTCAGCGAACTCTTGAGGCGCATCCATAGTTAATATGACTCTCGCCGTTTTACCAGTCAGCAATTGTACAACGCTGGCACTGTCATCCTGGTAAGAAAACGCCGTTCCAGGTAAAAAACCTCTATCAAGTAGTCCTTTGAGTTTTGCAGGCAATCCGCCCCACCAGACAGGTGCAACAATTACGATATGTTCGGCCCAAATAAGGGCTTCAATAAAATCGCTCAGGCAAGCTTCCAGCGCCTGAACTTCATCGTAGCCGCAAGTCAAATTTGGGTCAAATTTCATATCTGACAAATTGAAGCGGCGAACTGTTGCCGATTTTTCGGCGTGGTGTTGATACTCAGAGCTTAGACGATGTGAAAAGCTACTTTGTTTTGGGTTGCCATTTAACAGTAAGACTTTTTTCATTATTTTCCTCTTTAATTTAGGTAAACAATGAACATCTTAGAGTCTCCCGTTAAGGGAAGAGTCAAGCTGTTTTTTGACAAGAACTGATTGAGCCTATGCAGACATCTAACTTGGCTATTTTTTCGGAAATGGCCTGCAAGTCGTTTTCAAGTCTTTGCCTTATCACTACCAGGAATGCATTAATCTCTGTCCAATTTGCGCTGCCATGGTGATATTTAATCACTCCCTTCAGCTCTGATAAGGTTACCCCCAGGTCCTTAGCCTCTGAGATCAGTTTCAACACCTCAATATGTTCTGGGGTATAAACCCGATACACCCCTTTTCTCTTCGGTGCTATGATCAAGCCTTTCTCTTCATAAAACCGGATTGCTTTGACGGATAAACCGGTTTTCTTTGCCACTTCACCTATATACACTGTTATTTCCTTGAAAATTCGACGCCTGCGTCAATTATAATCACAACAAGGTTTAATCATTAAATAATGTCAGGCAAAAAAGTCGGGCTAGACCAAACCCTAACTATGCCATTAGCTTTCAAGCGCTTTTTCAATCGCGGCGAGCAGTTTTTGAGGCTCGTTGGTGCCTAAGCTGACCGTGGTGCCGTCTTTCAGCTTAAGTTCTAAGGCGTTTGAACCGGAAACATTGTATAGCCAGCCAGTGGATAACAAGCGAATACCCAGGCCATAATACCATTTGGTTGTTATAACACGAGCGGATTCTATCTGGCTGTAATCGAGTGATTTGCGCCAGAAGCCGGGGCCGAAAAACCAGCGGATCTGACCTTCGCCTACTGTAATGGTCAATGAGCAAAATAATATGGCGATGATGCCTACAATCAAAAACGCAAAGCCAATAGGCTCCTCGGGTTTAGCAATGCTGCCGTAGGCTAACACCAGTGCGGATATGCCCATAACCGCTAATATGGCGGTACCAACCTGGGTGTGCTTATAATCCATTTTTCTTTCTCCTAAAGGTTTTTCTTAACGATGTCTCCTGACCCTTTTGTTTTATAAACCGCTTAAGTAGCAAAGGGCCGACCATAATAACCCGGTCAGCCCTTAAGTTTAGCAGCGATATCCATTTACAGACACAGGACATGAATAATTTGGATCTGAAATTGGACCGCATCCCATCGCAGAAATCGCTCCGCCAATCAGACGTGTCTTATAAGCGTTGAGGACCGTCTGTTCAGACAGGTTTTTTACCTTCTTCTTGTTGAGTACTAATGTCATTATTTTCACCTATACATGATTGCACCAATATTGGTAACAAACAGTGTGTTGGTGTTTTGCTCAAAAATCAATCACAAAAGGCAAGTGTAGAAATATTTCATGGAAACGTCATGAAGTATATTTTTCGTCAGATTTAGACACAGCCAGCTTTTTTGATACTGCTTAAAAGCCTCTTCTTCCAGTACTCTCTCCTTACATTTGGTAAGCACATCACACCAATACAAACACCCAAAGCGTATGTTAGCGCATGTATTTTAGACTTCTAGATCCTTGCGCTATGTATCCGTCGCGCTACTATATTAGTTATTGTTTTTGAACTACATTGCGAGTGCAATGAATGGTGAGTAAGGTCAGGGAAATTACAGAAGGAGCAGAACACAAGGATCCAACGACAAAGTCTGATATCTGCACGCATCAATTGGTTGACAGTGCTAATAGAGAGAACGCTAATCCCAGTACCACTTCCACTTATGATCGACTTCAGCAGTATCGTTTTGAAGACATGGTTGCCAAAGGAGGTATGGGCATTGTATATCAAGCACAGGACCTATTGTTAAACCGAAGGGTTGCCATTAAAGTAATCTCATCAAAAGGACATTCACCCGCCCTGTTAGATGAAGCCAGATTGGCATGTCAGGTCAATCACCCAAATATAGTCACAATATTTGATATCATAACGACTGAAGGCGACAGCTTTTTGATCATGGAATGGGTCGACGGTGTTACTTTGGATAAATACCTCCCTGAATCCGGATTAAGCATCGATGCAACACTGACATTCGCGATACAAATAGCCAAAGGCCTCGAAAGTACTCACACACAACAGATAGTGCACCGAGACATAAAGCCGAACAACATTATTGTAACATCACAGCGCCACATCAAAATACTGGACTTTGGGATCGCTAAGCTACTCTATCAGCGAAATAGTCACCCTGATTCCAGTGGGACACCCGGCTATATGTCACCAGAGCAGATGTTGGGAAAAAGTACCGATCAGACAACCGATATCTATGCATTCGGAAAGCTGTTTTACTTTATGTTGTTTGCAGACAACATGTATACCCGAGTCAGTGAAGCTGAGATTCTGACCAGGTTGCAAAATAAGACTATTGAGGAAATCGCAACTAAACCCTGCTATAACTTAACCGCCAAATTCATCTGTAGAACGCTTCAGCCAGATCCTAAAAAACGACCACAGTCTATGTCCTCTGTGCTCACAGAGCTAGAACACATACAAGCGGCAACACAAACCCCGCAAAGTATGTTAGCCAGATACCCAGCTCTCATTCTCTACTTTGTACTAACCGCATTGCTGCCTGCCTGTTTGTATCTATATGTGTTGCTTAAAGACCGCAATGACACATATGAACATGCGATAAAAGCCGCGAGGTTGCTTGCCTTCACGCCTCTGGCGACACCTGTGCAATCTCAACAAAACGCGCTAAATAAACAGCTAAATTTTATTTTATCTGCGCTAAGTAATGAATGGTCATTTGCACTGGATAATGCTTCACAGCAATCTATAAGCACACTACCTATGAATGATCATCAACCTATTGCACAGCCCGGATCACATCAACTGTTTGACTTTCAGGGGGTCGATTTACTCATTAGTTCTAAGCTCATGACTGTCGACACGGGCCACCAGCTTAGGTTTTTTGTATATGGGCCTGAATATGAGCAGCCACTAAAGACTATAGATGTTTCAATCAAAGACACTAACCTTCAGAGAACTATGGAAAATATAAAAGCAGGGCTGCGAAAAGCACTATATCTGAGCAAAAATATAGCGCGACAGAATAACGTCACGCCATTTGTATATGATGACAGATTTATCAGGATAGTGAGTAAGGTCCACCCTGCCCGCTCAAAAGGTGAGCTTGAGTCAGCGATTCAAGTACTGAGCGGCTTTTTGCATGACAAACCAGCACATGCAACCGGTCACATTTACCGGCTTAATTTGAATTTGAAGCTCATTGCAATCTCGCCGACAGCAGATGTATTGAGTGCATTTAACCAACATCTGCGCGAATATCAACGCCATTTTCCTGAAACTCAGTACAGACGTTACTTTCAGTCGCAGTATTTCATCGCATTAAAGCAAAACGCTGATGCCCTAAAAGTACTCGAAAGCAACGCTCAGCTTTACCCTGAACACATGGCTACCCATCTCACACTCGCGACATTATACAAGGATATCGACAATTCCGTTGCACAGGAATCGTCATTACTGAAAGCACATAAAATAGCGCCACTGAATATTGATATCCTATTGTCACTAGCACGCTTTTATATCGCCGAAGACAACCTCACAATGGGGCTACTCTACTATCAAAAAGGCATTGAGTTAGCGCCGTACAACCCCATTGTGCTCTCGGCTTTAGCGCATATAAATCGAGACTTACAAAGATTTGGAGAAGCGCAGAGATATGCAGGTAAACTCGTCAAAACCACGCCTGCAAAATATGAGTACGAATTATTCGCAGACATACTGATGGCTAGCAATCAACAGGAGTACGCCGCAACAGCATACCGTGGTGCACTAGCTCTAAGCCCTAATGATGACTTACTCTGGAGTAAGCTTGGTTTGGCTCTTAAGCATTCGGACCCGAAAAAGTCGCAGATTGCATTAAACAAAGCACTCACTTTAGCCGCCGAACGTCTGGCCAAATCGCCCGAGGATACACAGGCGAAAGTACAGCGGATCTTGCATTTGGCCCGCCTGCAAAGATACGCCCAGGCACACCATCTCATCAACCGCTTACCTCAGAACGAGGCATTTACCGGAACAGATTATCTGATTCTTGCCCAATCACTTGCTGAGCTAGGGCAATATACTCGGGCGCTGACTTATCTCGTCTATGCTCACGACAAAGGAGTATCTATAAACACCATAAACAATATTATGTCTCCCTATCGAAAGGAGAGTAGCGCCGTATTCTCTCGTTGGGTGAGAGAAATGCGAGCCCCCACAGAAAACCGGAACTTTTAATGGGCAATTGGTACGAATACTGGATCTGCATAATTTCGAGTTTGCAGGCCACGAAAATTACCCATTGCAGTCGGTTTTATTTGGTGTGGGCCTGACCACAAGTTATATTGCAGCGCATGTTCATCGGTTGCTTTGAATATGTAGATTCGTGACTGGTTCACTAAGTACGCAAAGAGTGCCCCCTGCTTATCTTTAATTGCAGTCGCAGCATCCACACGTATACCATCCTGCCAACCAATAAAGACTTCACTGACTTTGGTAATAGGTAGAGCATTCACTTCACCAAGGTAAATACCCATGACTTCATCTCCATTAAAGAGGTAGGCCAACATCTTAGGGCTAGTCTGAGTATTAAATGCTGCGTCAATCTTCAACCAGTGCTTGGGGACCCGCCAACGGGCAATATCTCTGGGGTATGTTTTCCCTATCGCTCTGCTCTTCAGGCCGTACCGGTAGTAGTTCCTACCATGAAAGAAATAGGCCTTCTCGTCCCCCCGAAAGCGCCTGTACAAAGCAGCATCAGGTGCAAATTTAATATCATAGAAGTAAGAATAAGCAGGTACTGGGCCAGGTTCCGTCGTTTCGGCTTTAAATGTATTCGATAGAGGTGTGAAACGGAATTGTGTCGCCCAGATTTGGGTAAACACAAAGTACCGCTGCGGATCCGAACCACTTGCTTTACGATAATGTAACAGCGCATCAATATGGGGTACTATGATATCAGGCTTGCACGTCGACAAAACTACATCAGCTCTTCCTTGCCATGTATCTGGAATAGATAAGTCTAGAAAACACGCCAGGCTTGGTGCAACATCAACCAAATTGATCCTTTGCCCATACTCATCAGGCGCATACTTCTCAGGCTGTGCCTCTAGCAAAAGCAACTCCCCTGTGCATTGTTCCGCCTGTTTGGGCATTGAAACAATAGCAATACGTGAATTCTGCCACTTTTGCGACCGCTGTAGACTTCTTATCAGTGCGGACATCTGCATATTTAACGCTCGAAATGACACGCTGGTCAGCTCAAACTGACCAAGTAGCAACCCAAAGTCGACGTGATTGTCTTCTATTGCCTCCGTGAGAAGAGTAATAACGGCTTTTGGTTTAGGCATATCCAGATGGCTTATATGATCAAAAGCCCCTCCTTGTTTCGCCAAAACCAGGCTGGGAGTAAATGAATTACCCACAGCAAGACTAAAACCCTCTGGACGTTGCGCCCGGAAAACATGAAACAAGTTTGCACTGGCATGCCGATTTTCCGCGGAAAAACCATCAAGCACGTTGTCAGTTTGATTGGTATAAGTAGAAGAAAGCAGTCGGGCCCAGCTTGCCTTGGCACCCGCCTGAGACGTAGCGCACAACTCAAGCGACCAGTGTTTAGCAGATAAACTGGCAAATTCCGACGTTAAGCCAGGCAAAATACTTTGAATTAGCTGGTCTGTGTGGTTGTCAATTGCTATTACTATCAGTTTTTCACTGCTATTCGTGCCGCCTGCTATAGCCAATTCACTGCTGAACATTAAGCTCAAAACGACTAACCTGACAAATAACAGATATCTCATTATGCTTGCATCCGAGACAAGCCACCAGAAACCGAGATATTGACCTGAGCCAGCCTGACCTCACCCTGCCGCCTTTCTATCAATTGCGGAAAACCTGCTAATGTACTTACCAAACTATTAAGCTGCTTGCGAAAGCGATAGATCTGCATATTAAGCAACACTTCACTGAGTTTTAGTGTATCAGCCAGGAGATCCTTGCAGATCCAACCCTGCTCGTCAGTTTTGAACCCGGACTTTCTGTCTAACAAACTTTGTCTGGCCAGAGTCAAAAGTAAATAGTGATGAGTGCGTTCCTGTAAATCAATTTGCACTCCGTTATACTCCACTATCAGGTTGACATGTTCTTCGTTCTGACTAACATGGAAAAACAGCGTAATATTATCGGCAACGATACGGGGTTGAGGTTGAACTTTGAACGTCGGCTCAATTTCTCGACTGACTTCAACAAACTGCCAGCTTTGGCCTGCTACTTCAATACAGTCGCCATCTTGCAGTAAAATCGTATCCTGCTCTGATTCACGACACCATTGCCCCGACTGCGCTTTGTACAATGTCACCTGAGGTTCAAATTCACTTGGTAAAGTCACTATTGAGCTCAAATAAATAACATCAGCGTGTTTATTTACAGGAATGAGCATGCTTTTTGGCGGTGCCACACTCACGACTTCCCAGCCATGTAAATCATCTTCCGAAAATGACAACTTCATCCCTTTTTTTAGCTCTATTGTGGTGTTACGCGGCACTTTTTTACCGTTGAGATAAGTGCCGTTACTACTAAGGTCCATAAGTTTCCAGGCTTCGTCTGACCAACTAAACACACAGTGCAACCTGGACACTTTCGGATCATCGATAACCAACCCTCTAATTTTGGCACTCCTGCCAATGCTAAACTGTGCAAACAAATGGATCGTTTCCCGGGTAATCACGTTTTGTAACCTAGCCATCGTAAGGCCCCACTTTTCAAGATGCTGACAGGATAAATAATCATCTATATTTTACATCATAGTGGTCAGTTCGAAATTACATAGAGTTACACCAGTAAACCGCTGGGCTCCAGCAACGACACCACATAAGTCCTTGCGGTCCTATGTGGTGCAACACAGTGCTCTTTTGAGCATTGTTACTGACAATTGTAGCTATAAAGACTCCCGTTGACTGGCTCTACGTGGTAACTGATGCAGGAGTAGGCGGTGTTCAAAGGCACATTAGCGGACCATACTTGCCCGTCATTGGCATCTGTCGACAGTGCCCAGCCCTGATCATTGTCCAGGCCCCACTCAATATTTTTAGTCTGCCCAGCTTCACCATTAAACAGAGTAAGCTTAATTCGATCTATCCAGAATGAATTGCCATCACTGGCAGTTAGCTTCACGGTTTTGACATCATGGCTGTTGATATTTGCCAGCACGGGATAAGTCACACTATTTTCACCGCTGACGCTGCAACTACTATCCTGCATATCGTCAATAACAGCCTGGCCAATCTCATTGTTGGCTGCGTCCAAAAATGAAATTGTAAAGCTATTAGTCCCGGCATAGCTTGGCCCGCCCGTACAGTCAATTGATACATAACCATAACTACTATTAGCTACAAACTTGTCTACCCCATAGCTTTTATTAACGTAACCAGTTGCGGTATCTGTATCTTTGATAACCCGCCTTACGCCCCAAAGATAATCAAATGAAGAAGCCCCCTTTGAAACCAACTCGCCATTTTGAATGACGTACCATTCTTTGGGTGTTGAATTTGACTCTTTACCTGTCCAAATAGCCGCATGCACTACCTGTCCTCTCACTTTGCTTGAACTTTTCCAATCGAAATAGAGTAGATCACCCGGCTTTAGCTGGTTGATATAATCTGTTTCAAATTGAGCAAAGAAACCTGAGTCCAGCACTCCTTTGTCATCAAATGCAGATATATATGGCGCACTCCCAGAGCAACTTGGCTGAGCCAGTGAACCATCCTTACATACCAGATTACCGGCACGACTCGTTGGAACCGCATTGACGTCAAAGCTGCTTTCATTCGGGTAACTATAACGACCGTCAATCAGCGATGATGGATCCTGACCAGCTTGTTTCTGCACATGTGACGAAAAACGGTTACCCAAAGCATAATTATAGATAAAAGTAGTAAAATTCGAACAATCTATGCCGCGGTCACCTATGCCACAATAGCCGCTGACTTCACTACTATTTTTAACCAGGTAAGGGGTATGCCGGTTGCACCACTTATAATTCTCAGTCACACCATTGAGCTCATAGGTCTTTTTTGTGAACGCTTCAGCAGTTGCTAACACATGACTCCGGGCCCAGTCCGGGTTGTTCCAGTCTGCGGTTTCCGTGTAAAGAAAATGGTCGTTAGCCTGACCGCTCAGGTAGGTTTTAACCTGTTCTTCATAGGTTAATTTGAAATCCTGCTGATTACTTTGGTTGGTAAACTGCGCAATCCGAACATCCACCAGATTGGGGCCCCATTTATCGCTTGCGTTGGTATTTACCATGCCGACTGGCATCCAATCAGAATCCGTTGTGGTACTTTTCTCACCTGCCATAACAGATGTGCTGACCATCGCTGCAACGACCAATAAACTATGTGTTTTCATTTGAGTATCCTTATTTAACTGTCGTATTGTTTACTGCGAAGTCAGTGTAGGACGAACTCCTAAGGGTCGATATAACGCGTTATAACAGCACGCTAGCTGTCTGTGGATAAGACAGAAAGTTAAAGCCTGTGCGGGGAATAAGTATAGCGATAGCTTAATAATGGCAGCCGGGGGAAAAGGCTTGATCCCGATTTGCTATCCTTACTTGAATCACCATCGCCCAGTGTAAGATCGGCAACTTTGCCTTATCTTACAGAACCGGTCTGATGTGCGACCCTCGTCAATCTGGCGCTGTCAATGGTAGCCAGATACCTATATCAAAGTCAGCCATGAAGTTTTTTAAGCGATTGAAGCCACCAGCTGACTCGTACAGGGAAATAGCTCGCTATAACTTATTCTTGCTCAGCGAGTTTTTGCTTGAGCAGTAAAATAATATCAGGTGACGTCTGCCTGTTAGCAGCAAGGTAAAAGTCATTACTAAGTTCATCCAGTTCGAACAAAAAAGTAAAATCATCTCGTTTACATCCAATTTGCTCACACATGTAGTCAAGGTGTATCGGTGACGCCGCAATTATGTCTGCCCTGCCCCGCAGCAACATTTTCACGGTCACAAAGGTCTCGGGTAACACAACGATAGTGTCTAACATATTCTTGCCAGACAGAAACTGATAAACAACATCGTCACGCTTTACGCCTACTTTGTAGTCAAGCAGATCTGACAACGTCTCGACTTGAATATCGGTTCGCTCTCGTAATGCAATAAGATAAGTTTTAGTGCTCATCAGCACACCCAGCCAGTGAAAGAGATGCTCTCTGGCTGGCGTACGTACGATCGAGAAAATGAGCGTGCCAGGCTCATTAAGCGCAGTTTTATAAGCCCTGGCCCAGGGCATTACTTCAATGTTTGATGTGATCTCTAAGGCAGCCAATACTCTATTTACCTTTTCAGCTGCAACTCCCTCAATTTGACCATTTTTACCGGACATCTGGTAGGGCGGCAGATCTTCGGTCACGACCCTGAGATTTTCCAAATGAAAAGATGATGCCTCCTGACTCACTATCTTCATAGGGCACAACAAGAATAAAACCAAAGTAAAGGAGTAAAGAACCTGCATGTTTATCCAACTCTGTAAAAAGTGACCCGGCTGTATAAGCATTTATACGACAAATAAAATCTTTAAGATGAATCTCCCAGTAAAGAAAGTTCTCGACACATCGAGAAAACGATGCGTACATCGATGCGGGTATGCTACTTACCTCTGGCTAAAAATACCTTTTCAGCTCGTTATTGACTCACAATAACCTAAATCACCTGGCTCACTTCGCCTGGATATAACTACTCAGTTGATCAACATGATGACGTGTTTCATCAATCAGCCCACCGATTTCTCCCGCTGACTCCGTGGTGCGCATCGCAAGGCTTCTGACTTCATCCGCAACCACAGCAAACCCTCTGCCCGCATCGCCCGCTCTGGCCGACTCAATCGCCGCGTTGAGCGCCAGCAGGTTGGTCTGATCTGAAATGCTGTTGATAGTATTGATAATCGTGCTGATCTTCGACAATACCTGCTCCATGGCATGATGCGTTTCAGTGAGTACGGCGTTACGCTCAGACACATCCGTACCGTAGAGCAGAATTTTATTCAGCTTGCCGTCTTCATCTAATACAGGCGAAATGGCGGCATCTATCTGCACTTCACTCAGGCCTGTGGTTAAAGTAAGCTGGGTTTTAACAAACTGACCGGTGCGTATAGATTGCCATTGCTCATCACTGAGATAACTCGACAAGGTATTAAGCATTTGTTGTACTGCGCGTTTGTCGGTCGCGCCCAACGCACTGAGGCCCATCGGATTAATGAGCGTCAACTCGCCATGGGGGTCAAACTCAAGTACAATATTGGCTTCGCCTATGGCTTTGAGACGTACATCGTTTTCCAACGCCACACGCTTGGTGCTGTCAACATTCGCCTGAATAGAGACAAAGCGCACCAGGTTGCCCAGCTCATCAAAAACCGGGTTAATGGCCAGACTTATCCAGTATGGTTCTCCCTCTTTGGTGTAATTAAGGATCTCTTCATAAAACGGCGTGCGCTGTTCCAGGTTTTTTTTGATGCGCTTTTTGGTATCTGGCGAAGTATGTTTACCCTGTAGGACATGTCCGGGCTTTTTCCCGAGCACCTCATGCTGTTCAAAACCAGAGAGCTTAGTAAAACCCGGGTTAACGTATTCTATGAGCCCATTCGCGTCTGTAATAATCACTGAGTTATCGGTTTCATTGGCCACCAAAGAAAGCAGCGCAATCTGGTCGCGCTGGGCTTTTTCTTCGGTAATATCCTTAACAAACGCGGTGTAAGCGATTTTTCCAGCCACATTTACTTTGGATAACGACAAATTTGCCCACAGCACCTGACCATCGCTGCGTTCAATTTCCACATCCCGTGATGTACCTACGATTTTGTCTTCGCCGGTCCTGCGATTGCGGTTGACCATTTCATCATGGTTTCCCTGAATGACTTTGGGCACCAGCATTTTAACGTTGTGGCCGATAACTTCTTCCCGCTGATAGCCCCATAATCGCTCCGCCGCGGGATTAAAAAACGTCACTATGTTGTTGTGGTCAATCGATACAACGGCATCAATGCACTGCTCGAGCGTTTGGTCAATGCGCTCCTGAGCTTCTTTTTGCGCCGTAATGTCTTTGATAAATGCGGTATAATGAATGCCATCGGACTGGCGCACCTTAGACAATGACAGGCTGCACCACTTCCTGTCGCCGCTACGGGTTTCAATCTGGATATCGCGAGACGTACCGACGATTTTATCAGGCCCGCCATTGCGATTGGCATTCACATACTGGTCGTGATTGGTCGCAAATTCGCGTGGCACCAGCATTTTGACATTTTTTCCCAGCACCTCTGTTTTGCCATAACCAAACAGTTTTTCTGCTGCCGCATTCATATAGGTAACGTTATTGTTCGTATCGATACTGATAACGGCATCAATAGCCTGGTCGAGGATCGCGCGAGTATTGTCCGACTTACTAAAAAAGAGTGACTGGATCATCAATTAACCTCAGAGCAAAGGTGAAAGCACGCCGCTAACAAGTTTAATGTGCTATGCAGATAAACATACCAGCATTACACTGCGGTTAATTAAACGTAGACCGAATTGTGGAATAGTGTCAATTTTAGGCATACCCGAATAATGCAATTTTTAGCGGGCAAGCGTATATACATAAACCTCTATAAATTGGCCGCCCTCCAGCTGGGCATTCGTTAGCACCCTGGTGTAATGCGCACCTTCAAAGTCATCCAACCTTTGCCAGTGGGTATCCAAGTCATCTGAAGTAAATACCAGACCTGTCACCTCCCCTGCGTGCTCATCCAAAATCAAACCGGGATAGCCTAACTTAGCGCCCCACCCCTCATTTTGTAGCTGGCCTTTTACTGTTGCGCTTTGCCATTGCCCGGTGAGTTCGGCCAGAATATGCGCATTCACGCGGCCTGGTGCCAAAGTACCATAGACAAATAAGTGCGCCATAGTGCCTCCTGAGATAACCATCAACAAAGTATGGGGATCTGAAATTGCATTGTGATCCCACCATAGTGCGCCATATCCACCTCTTCAATGTGCTCAATGAAATAGCCGTGCGGGTCTATTTCGTACCCAGCAGTTTGCGCTTTGTCAAACAGGGTACTGAGCACCTGGCTGTAGGCGACGTCCGACAACAAGTAAGCACGGCAACAAAAATACGCACCGCCCGGAATGACCAAATCATGGGGCTCAGACTGGCTGACCATTCTTGCTATTTGAGTATTAATCGCAGACCAACTTTTCTCCAGTTCGCTGCAAGGAGTAACGCCCAGCAAACCCACAGACTGCTCACCATATTGATCTAATATTTGATCCCAGTCCGTGGTTGCACTGGCTACTCCCATAATGTAGCGAGTATCTAGTCTCTCAAGCGTACACGGCAATGCTTCCGCCAGTTGCTTCTCCAGTGAACCTGCGTTACCCGGATGTGCCAGTTTGTCGAGCAGTACTGTGGTTTGCGCCGGAGTTGCCTGTTGACCCATCAAACGTACCGCTTTAGCGGTAAGCCCCAGTTCACGCTTAAGGGCCTTGGCGAGCGCTTGTGACGAGGCAAATCCACACAATTGCGCAATATCAGTGACAGACATGGGATCGTGATAGAGTAGATAATACACCGCATGTTGCAGTCGTATGCGGCTCAGGTAGCGCCCGGGTGTTTCATTGAACAGCTTGCTAAACTGACGATGAAAATGAAACGCGGAAATAGCACTTTTTTTGGCTATCTGCTGCCAGCTTAACCCTGCTTCAAGCTGCTCGTGCATCAGTAATAGCGCCTGCTCAAAGCGGTTGCGCATGTGCTCGGGTAACGGCGCCAGTAAAGCAATCTCTGGCACCAGATTAAACGCGGGATCTTGTTTTTCAGACATAGGGGCTCACAGCTGAATCCTAGGCGACAAATATCGCCCAGGCGCTGCCCCAAGTCAACCTGCCGTAGCAGCCTCCTGCTGCGACACAGTTACGGGTTTTGGTTTACGGTAAAAAGCCCCCAGCAATACAGGGATTAAAAACAAGGTGATCAGAGTCGCAAACAGCTCACCAAACACCAGCGAGACCGCCGCGGGTTTGAGATACTGGACCTGCTCCGATGTACCGAATAACAGCGGCAATAAACCACACACCGTCGTTACTGTGGTCAGGAAAATCGCCCTGAAGCGGGCGGTCCCTGCAACTATTAAAGCTTGTCCGGGCTCAGTGCCTTTGCGGTATTCACTGTTAAACCGGGTCATCAACACCAGCGCATCATTCACCACTATCCCCGTCATGGCCATCATGCCAAACAGCGACAATAAACTGACCGGTAAGTCCATCACGGCGTGGCCAAAAATGGCACCGGCAAAGCCAAATGGGATCACGGCCATAATGATCAGCGGCTGCCAGTAGGACTTTAACGGGATCGCCAGCAACACGTATATCAGCATCAGGGTCAGAATAAGCGCGCCTTTAAAGCCTTTGCTGACCTCTTCGATTTCTTCATACTCACCGGCCGGCTTAATCCTGACGTCCGGATACAGGGCGTTTAGTTGCTCAATCTCGCTTGCCAGTAGTGCAAGAGTTTGTTCCGGCGAGCCTGCGGTGCGATCCTGAGACCAAGAGAGGTTGATCACCCGCGCGCGCTCACGCCTTTGCAGTGTCTGAGGTTCATATTCGTCATTCAGCTCGGCCACATCCCCAAGCGCCACGCTCAGCCCGTCATTAAGCATGACCCGCATGTCGAGCAACTCATGTTCGGTACGCACGGCGTGCTGGGGAAACCGCAGCACCACTTTTAGCTCCTGGGCTTGATAGAGCAGCCGATGTACTTCGCGCTCTCCCAGGGCATTGGCAACGAGCTGCGCCAGGTGTGCCTGAGTCAGCCCCAGCTGGCGACCAAATGCATTCAGCCTGACGCGAATTTGCCGCTGTGCAGCCTGATGATCGTCGCGCACATCTTTAACCCCGGGCAATCCTGCCAGCTTGCTGCTCAGTGTGGCACTCACCTGCTTGGCCTGCTGCGCATCAGCGGCTGAAATCGCCAAAAATGTCCCGCCCGCCGGAGGCTCGGCGGCACTGAAGTGCTGTGCATAGCTTCCTTCTATCAAGCCAGTTTGCGCACGCCAGGCATCACTCAGTGTGTTTGCTGGTAAAGCATTTAAGGCCTCGGATGTGAGCTCGGCAGTCACCTCAATGTCGCCATGGCCGTTAGACCAGGCCAGAACATTGTTCATCGGTGCTGTGCTCAGACCATACTCAGCTTGCAAGGCCCGGTTGGTCTTTTGTGCACTCAGCTCAAGCTGGCTTAATGCACGCGCCTGCAAGCCTAATGGCGCGCCTTCTTCCAGCGCCACCTTAGCGGTCACATAGCGCCCCGGAATTTCCGGGAACAAAGTACTGCGAATAGCACCACCAAGCCACAATCCATATGCCAATACAAAGGCCGAGACAAACATCACCAGGGTCGATCGCTTATGATTCAGGCTCAATTGCAGTAAAGGTTTATAAACACGCTGAATAAACTGAGTTAACGCCCAGCGCGCTTTATTCTGAATTGTCGCAATTATGCCGCTTCGCGATCCTTTTTTTGCCATTGCGGCCAGGTGGGATGGCAGAATAAATTTACTTTCAACCAGCGATAAACACAACGCGAGAATCACCACCGCCGAAAACCCCGCAAACAACTTGGCCAAGTCGTTATTGATCCACAACATGGGCGAAAACGCCGCAATGCTGGTCAGCACACCAAACACAGTGGCAACCGTTACAGACTCTACCCCAGTGTATGCCGCTTGTTTATAGTTTGCGTTACTGGTTTGATGCTCCTCAATGGCTTCACCCACCACCACAGCATCATCGACCAAAATGCCCAGCACCAGAATAAACCCAAATAAAGTGATGTCGTTGAGGCTGTAATCCAGCAGCTGCATGCCATATAAGGTGCCGCAAATGGCAACCGGGATCCCGGCAGCCACCCAAAATGCCAGCCTGAGATTTAAAAACACCCCTAATAACAAAATCACTATCAGCAACCCCTGCCAGGCACTGCTACCCAGCCTTTGCAACTGCTCTTCGATGTAAGGCGCCATGTCTGCCATGGTGGTGATCTCAATATCTTCTGCCAACACAGGTTTTAGCTTAGCAATGGTGTCACGAATTGCCGCACTAACATCAAGTAGATTGTCGCTCTGACTGGTGCTGACCATCAGTGCAATGCCCGGCATGCCATTGTTTCGCACAATGGCGTCACTTTGCTCATAGCCTCGACGCACAGTTGCAACCTCGCCTAAAGTCACTTCTCCCGCCGGGCCGTTTATCACAGGCAGGCTTTTCAACTCACCCAATGCGCTCAGATAGCCGTCTCCACGCAAGGTAATGCGCCCGCCCTCGTGTTGCAACTGACCGCTGCGGGTTTCAAGTGACATTTGAGTCATGATGTTGGCTAGCTGCTCTATCGTCATACCATAACGCTGCAAGGCTTCAGGCCTGGGCTCGATAAATAGTCTGGGCTCCCGTGCGCCCCAGTTGCTGACTTTAGAAATATCCGGATGTGTTTTCAGGGCCAGCTCCACACGCCTGGCAACCTGCTGCAATGCGTCATCGCTGCGCGGCGCCGAGACAATGACAAAAGCTGCAAGATTAGTAAATTCATCGCGCGTGACTATGGGCTTTTCGGCCTGCGCCGGAAAGTGGCTGATAGCATTAACCTGATTGCGAACTTCCTCCAGTAACTTGCCAAGATCGGCATCGGGCTTTTTGCGAATGGTTACGGTAGACAATCCAGCCTGCGACTGGCTGGTAATTTGTTTGATACCGGCAATTGAGCTGACAGACTCCTCAATGCGCTGGGTAATACTCTCATCTATCTGCCTGGCAGTCCCTCCCGGATAGGCAACGTGAATACTGACGCTCGATGGGGCAATCTGCGGAAAAGACTCCACCCTGAGCTGACCAAACGCCAGTAAACCACCAGCAATAATCATCGCCATAAGTAAGTTGGCAGCCACCGGGTTATCAATAAACCATTTGCTTAGCCAGCTCATAGCGCCTCCTGTTTATCCGCAACCTGAACCGCATCAGACTGAACGCTGACGCGTTTACCAGCCATCATGGAGCGCAGCGGATAGCGCACCAGCTGTAAAGTGTCAGGCTGCTCGCCTTCAAGGGAGGCGAGCACTTTGTCTCCCCGAACTTCAACCACCTGAACCGGGACCTGACGCAATTGCTGCGCCTCGGTTACTATCCAGATTGTCTGGTCCGGGTCGACCGCACTCAGTGGCAGCTTATAGAGACCTTTGTGTGTAATTAGCTCAAAATGTACGGCTACTTGTTGATTAGGCAGCAGCCGGGTTGAGTGCTGGTAAGGCTCAGATACCGCCAGCACCAGGGTGCGCTGACGGGTCATTGCATTCACCTGAGGTGACAAATAACGAACGAATGCGGGCCATTTTACGCCTGTGCGGCTAACGACCGTGATTGGTTGTTCACCCAGTGTCGCGCCAACTTTGTTCCAGTCACGCTGAGATAAGGGCACATGCACGTCAATGCTGTCACTGGCCACCACCTCAAACAGCGTTTGCCCTGCCTCCAGCCATTCACTCGGGCTAGCCAACCGCTGCGTGATAACGGCATCAAAGGGCGCAACAATGATGGCATCGTCCAACAGCTGACGGGCACTTTCTACATTCTGTTGGGCGCGTGCCAGCTCAGAGCGTGCAGCAGCCACGTGCGGCTCCATTCTGGCAAAGGCCGAACTGGCACCCGGGCGCATGGTTTTGGCCACTTGCTGCTCATGTAACTGCTGTTGCAAGTTAAGCTCGGCCTGTTTCAATGTGCTCTGGGCCTGGGCAAGCTGAGATTCAAGTAAACGGGTGTTAAGCCGCGCCAGCACCTGACCTTTTTTAATGTGATTACCCGGCTCCATGTCCGCACCTAAATAGTCTAATCTGGCACTGCTGGTTGCTTTTAGTTGCAACGGCCAGCGGGCCTGCGTATTGGCCTGTATTGTTAACTTTGGATTAAGTTCGCTGCGCTGCACCATTAACACCGAAACAACCGGCGGTTGTACCTCCTCGCCCTGCATCTGTGGCTCAGATGGCGTCATTAATACGACGGTCACGAGCGCCAGCAGCAAGCTACTTGCGGCAAAGATGGCCGGTTTTCGGGATTTAAACGTCATGGATAACCTCCTGGTTCGTCGCCGAATCAACGGGCTGATTCAGTCGTTTACTAATTTCGCTTAAGCGCGACAGCGTCTGTAATGTGATTGGCAACATGATGGCAGTGTCGACAAATTCCAGTGAATAGGTCACGATGGAAAACACCTGACCGACGCTGATATCAGGGATCAGCTGGACCATCCATAAATTGCTCAGTACCGCAATGAACAGCACCAAAAAGATCAGGCCATACACCCAGGCTTCGGTATCTGACAGGCGGATCTCACAGCGCTTAAGGCGCTCAAAATGCGCACTCACTGCAACCAGTGGCCGATGGCTCAGCACCCACACTTGCTGCTCCAGTTGATCATTCAATTTGCTGTTTAAGTGGGTGAAGCGATCATGAAACAGGCCATAAATCAAACACATTAAACCGGCGGCAAAGACCACACTGAACGCCAGATAGATATGAAAAGCAGCCAGGATCACCACAGTGGCAATTAGCTGAATAACGGCGGTAAACACCCCCGGCAAATCATTTTCGAGAAAATCAATCAGCTCCCGAGACATCGTCAGGCGCGCATCTTTCACCGAGACAGGAGCGGCGCGCAGTTTAAAGGCCAGCATTTCAGCCAGTTTCACCCTCAGGGCGCCAAATACGCGAGTATCGTAAAAGCGCCTGAGCACACTAACAACGACAAGGGCAAGCAAGACGCAGGCAAACCAGACTAACGGGTTAAATGACTGTTCAAGTACGCCGTCGATGGCATAACCAATAAATAAAGGTAATAAAATGAGTAGGATATTTTCTAAGATCACCATAGTCCAGGTGAGCAGAATTTTAACTGGGCTGGTGCGAATAATCGCACCAAAAGAAATTGAATTAAGGAGGTTCACAACCGGCTCCGCGAGTACTACAAACTTACGGCCAGTGTGACAGAGCAAGGCACTAAAAAAGTGTCCCAGATTGCGCTTTACACTTTCTAACGTTTTACTGCATGGGGTTCCAGTATTCTCTCAGCCCCAATTCTATTTAGACGGTTTAGCCTAGAACTGCAATAATCAGCGGCTTTGCTGGTTTAAATAGATGTCCGGATAACAAATTTGCATCAGGATACTTGGGTCTTCCACAGCGGCAAAGCCAAACTGGGCATACAAGCCGTGCGCGTCCTTGGTTGCGAGCATCATTCGGCGCAGGCCTTGTAATTCAGGGTGGTTGATCACCGCGTCCACCAGCTGTTTACTTAAACCCTGGCCCCTGTGCTGGTCTAGAATAAATACATCTGCAAGGTAAGCGAACGTGGCCTTGTCGGTGATCACCCGGGCGAACCCCACCTGCTCTTCCGCCTCGCAGTACACGCCAAAGCACAGTGAATTGTCGATTGCCCTGGCCATAGTCTCGCGGGGAATACCTTTTGCCCAGTAAGAGCCTGAGATAAAGTTATAAATTACGTCAAAATTGAGCCGGGTCGGATCGTTGCTGATGGTATAAGCTGGCATAGTATTCCTTTTTAGTAGTGCATGGTCTTGTTTGTTATTATCAAGACCATTAAACCTGCTAACCCTTAACCCTGGCAAGCCCGCGAATAGAATTTGTTTCAGACAATGCTGTCTAGGCCTGCTGAAACGGGTAAACCGACCCTAAATTCAGGATAGTCGTGAGCGTATCCAAAGCCGCCTGACTCTCTGCCATTAATCTTGGGTCGGCCAGGTCAGCCTCGCTCAGCCTGTCGCGATAATGCTGGTTTATCCAGTCACGCAGCCGATGGTACAACCCCTCGTCCAGTAAACATGCCGGGTTCACAGCACTGAGCTCTTGCTCGGACAAAGTAACCCGCAGACGCAGGCAGGCCGGCCCACCGCCATTTTGCATGCTTTGTTTAAGATCCATGTAGATCACTTCGCTTACCGGGTTGCTGGCCTGACACAGCGCAGATAAATACTGCTCTACTTTATCTACCATCTGACATTCTCCCGGTGCAATCACGGCCATACCACCGGAGGGCAGGCTGACTAACTGGCTGTTAAACACGTAACTCTTAACCGCTTCTTCAACACTGATATCGGCATTTTTTACCTCAATCAGGTGAAGCGGCCGGTCGCCCTGATAGCCCGCTTTGATCTGCTCAATCACGCCTTGCTGCTGATAAAACGCCTGCTCATGGAATAAAAAGACATTTTCATTGCCAATGGCAATCACGTCATTGTGAAACACGCCCTGATCAATCACCTCAGGATTTTGCTGAATAAATAAAGTGTTCTGCGGGTCCAGCTGGTGACTGCGCGCTACCGCCTCGGATGCCTGGCGCGTTTGGCGAGCAGGGAATAATTGCGGTTTTACCTGGGTATGGGCGTCTTCGCCATAAACGAATAATGCCAGACCCTGATGGCCGTAGCTGTCTGCCAGACGCGTGTAGTTTGCCGCGCCCTCGTCGCCATATAATGGGTGCTGTGGCAGTGCCTCATGATGACTAAAAAAGTCAGGATCACTGAACATGGCCTTGAGGATCTGGCTGGTCTGAGGTGCTTCAATGGCCCGGTGTAGCTTGTTATTCAGGTTGGCTGGTGTGATATGCAATTTACCGTCGGCTGAATCGCAGCTCGGTGATACAGTCGCCGCGTTTGCTGTCCACATTGAAGAAGCTGAGTAGCATGCCTTCAGCAGCTGAGGCTGTTCTTTTGCCGCTTTGCTTATCACCGCACTGTCTGAGCCTGTGAAGCCGCAAGCCCTGAGCGTGATCAGGTCCGGCCTGGCATTAGGTGCAACCACGCCCTGATGCAGACCCAGCTGAACCAGGTGCCACATTTTCTCGAGCCCCTGAAGTGCCGCCTGTTTTGGGTTCGAGATTTTATTGGCATTTGACTTGGACGCCACATTACCATACGACAGCCCGGCGTAATTGTGCGTTGGGCCAACCAGGCCATCAAAATTCACTTCGTAGTAGTTCATATTGCCCCCTTTTGGTGCAAGCAGCCAGCTTTGGACTCATGCTATGCACCAGATTGGTTATTGTTTTTGTTGATGATCTGCCTTGCATTTTGTTTATACCCCTATAACTTAATATATTTCATAGTGTTAGGATTTTAATGCGCGCAAGACGGTAATTTTTTCTCAGTTACAGAGTCAAAAGCTATGCCATCTCGGTCCATCTATGGCGTATCGATTGTTAGATAGAAGCAGGCTCTCTCATATTAACTAGCTGACAAAGACTTTAAAACTGAGGATAAGATAAGCTATGTAGCCGCTAAGCAACACGCCGCCTTCCAGTCGACTTAGACGACGCCCGGTGAACAGAAAAAACAACAAAATAAACGCAATGGCAAGTAGCACCCACAGATCAAACTGCAATACGCGAGGGTGAGCAGGTAGTGGTTGTAGTAAAGCAGAAACACCGAGGATCCCAAGGATATTAAAAATATTACTGCCCAGAACATTGCCAATGGCAACATCGGCATGGCGACGCATTGCGGCAATCAAAGAGACGGACAGTTTGGGCAAGGAGGTGCCCACCGCCACCAAAGTTAAACCGATCACCGCCTCACCACCCAGTGTCAGCATGGCAATACCCGCTAAAATGAGTCCCAAATCCAGCGTCATAAGTTGTTAGTCCTTGTCAATTAAGCACTGATACTTTAGACGCTGTTTCCTTTCTTTTACAAAAGATACTAACAAATAGCGCTAAACATCAATCACGACTTTGCCCATCGCCCGGCCACTTTGCAAACGTGCATGTGCTTGCCCTGCCTGAGCCAACTCAAATCGCTGCTCATCCAGTACCGGCTTTAGCTCACCGGCTTCGACTATGTTTGTTAGCTCGTTCAGAATGTGATGATGTGCTTCACGTTTGTGGTTATGCAACATGGGGATCAGCATAAAGACCACATGCAACGACAACCCTTTAAAGTGCGCCTGCGACAGATCAAGGTCCACCATAGCGACCGTTGAGGCAACATGACCATTGAGTGCAGCCGCTTCAAACGAGTTGGCCATATTAGCTCCCCCGACCGAGTCAAAGACCAGATCAAACCCTTTGCCATCGGTGTGCTTAGCAACATAGTCAGCAACCTGCTCGGTTTTATAGTTGATTGGTTCGGCGCCCAGACGCTGAATTAAGTCCAGCTGCGCTTCACCGCCGCCGGTAGAATAAACACGGGCGCCAAAATGCTTAGCTAACTGCAATGCCACATGACCGACCCCGCCAGAGCCACCATGCACTAACACCTGTTGTCCGGCTGTAATACCGCCACGCTGTAGCCCTTCATAGGCGGTGATCCCAACCAGGGGTAACGCAGCTGCTTCTCGCATACTCAGATTACGCGGTTTACGTGCAATCAGTCGTGCATCGGCGAGCATATATTCCGCCAGCGCACCTTGTAAGTCGACCAGCCCACCGGCACAGCCATAAACTTCATCGCCTGGTGCAAAGCCGGTTACGCCTTCGCCTACCTCAACCACGGTACCGGCAAAGTCCATCCCCAAAAGGGCTGGTAAAGCTGGTGACAAGGGCAGCGCCTCACCCATGGTACGGATCATAGTATCCACAGTGTTAACACTGCTGGCTGCGACCTGCACCAGCACATGACCGGCGCTCACGCTAGGTTTAACCACATCTGTAACAGTAAACTCAGCGTCATCGCCATATTGATTCAAAACCATTGCTTTCATAATTGTGCTCTCCTGTGTTGATGACGAAAACTATACTTGTCTTTCACTATTTTGATAATAGACTTGGTTTTATAATCACTTTATGCATTTTGTTGATAATGAACATTGAACATCTGAAGCTGTTTATCCGCATTGCCTCCACGCACAACATCAGTCAGGCAGGTCAGGATCTGGGGCTGTCAGCTGCAGTCGCGAGCAGCCATATTAATAAGCTGGAAACAGACTTGGGCGTAAGACTACTGCACCGCACCACCCGCAAGGTCGCTTTGACCGAAGAAGGATTGGCGTTTTTGCCTCACGCCGAGGATGTCTTAAATGGCATTGAAGCCGCCCGCGCCGCCATCGGCGCAGGCACCACCAAACCCAGTGGCACACTGAGGCTGACCATGCCCGCCTCCTTTGGCCGCATGCACGTTCTGCCGGCTTTGCCTGGCTTTTTTGCACTGTATCCGGACATTAAGCTCGACCTGAAACTCTCTGACACCATAGCGGATCTGGTTGAAGGCGGGTTTGATCTGGCCATCCGAAATAGTGCGCTGAAAGACTCAACTCTGGTGGCCAAGCGGTTAGCAACAGACACTCGCCTGCTCACTGCGGCTCCCGACTATCTGGCCCTTAAAGGAGCCCCGCAAAGCCCTGAGGATTTGCGCTCTCATGCCTGCATTACACTCTCTGGGCTGGAACACTGGTCTTTTCAAACCCCGGATGGCGTGCAGACCATTAAAGTTCAGGGTCAGCTGCGCGCCGACAACGGCGATGCCATCAGAGAAGCCTGTCAACTTGGCCTTGGGATCACCATTAATTCGCGCTGGAGTGCTTATCAGGCATTGCGCTCTGGAGAGTTAGTTGAGGTGCTCGCGGACTACCCTCTGAAGTCTGATACCGCCATTTGGCTGGTTTACCCCAGCTCCCGATTACTCGCGCCTAAAGTACGGGTTTTTATTGATTACCTGACCCGCTATTTCGGCGATATCCCTTACTGGGAAAAATAATGTGATGTTCGTGAACCTTTTTATGTTCTGCGCCGTCTTGTAGAAAAAGCCACAAGGAACAGCATGGAACCATCAAAGGCCGCATTACTGGTATTGTCTGCCCAACAGGGTAACCGGCGTGCGTTCGAAACCTTATGCGAGGCGTTTTATCAGCCAAGCTGGCGGTTTGCAATGAAACTCAGTGGCCAGCGCGCCTGTGCAGATGATATCTGTCAGGATGTCTGGACCAGTGTGGCAAAAAAGCTGGGGCAGCTCAAAGAGCCCAGTGCTTTTCGCGCCTGGGTGTTCAAGGCCATCTATCGACGCTTTATCAGTCAAAAGCAAGGCGAAAGCAGGTTCGAAGACACCCAACCGGAGCAAGCCTACGAGACACCTGATCTGGATACCTCGCTGAGCATTCTGGCACTGATAAATCAGCTTGGGGATGACGAGCGCCACTGCGTGTATTTATTTTATTTAGAGCAGATGTCGCTCAGAGACATCGCCAATATACTGGATGCCCCCCAGGGCACCGTTAAATCAAGATTGAACCGCGCACGAGCCCAATTGCGTGCCATGGTTAACGAGGAGCAAGCATCATGAATTTAGACAAAGAGATCAGTAAAGCATTACAACAAGAACAAGCAGACATGGCCCCGATCCTCGCTGAGGAAAAAGGCCTGTTCACTATGTTAGGCAATGTATATCAGGGCAATACCCGCTTTTGGGTGATTTTGGCGTCTATCAGCGCCCTGTTGATCACACTAGGTTTTGTGTACAGCGGTTATCGTTTTTATATTGCCACATCGGTGATGGATCAGGTCTTCTGGGCGGTGTGGTTTATCGCCGGGTTAGTGGTGCAAATAGCCACCAAACTGTGGATCTTTATGGAAATGAATCGCCAAAGTGTTCTTCGGGAGATCAATGCTCTGGCGATGCGATTGAGCAAATAAGCGCAGGGCCCCGCTTTTAGCGAGATGCAGCTGGCGGGGCTAGTTCACAGATCACTTTTCCAAACACGCTGGCGTCTACCTCAAGGCATTGCAAGCCACTCTGGACTGACTTCACAGCGTCGCTGCAACGTTTCTCCCGCACCACCGGATGACCCTTTGGCTCTACACGATAAGTACCACCTGCACACAACTCTTTTGCTGTGCTCAGCCACAATGTCAGCAACTCAGTTGCCAGCTCATCGGGGTCTGACACGGATACCAAATACACTCCGTTTACCCGTGAGTCTGTTACCTCTATTTTTGGCGCTGCCAGAACCGTGCTACAGGCTAATAAAAGCGTTGCTGCAATGGATGCATGCCATAACTTATGAGAAGCGGTTGTCACCTTGCGCTTAATACTCCTTTTTGTGGTGCCTATTCGCCATCCAGGCTCAGCGCTCTGGGCGGATTTTCAGGCTTTGCATAACTCAAACGGCCCAGTCTTTGGGTTTTATGATAACTGTCGAGCCCGGATATAGCGACCGTGTTGAGAGACTCAATGTCGATATAACCATCGGCTTTAATGCTCTGTTGCGGCAGCTGGATGTCCATCACTTCGCCAATCACCAAAATAGTGCCATTGATCTCCAGCTTTTGCACTTCACGCAACGCCAGCGCAAACTTAAGCTGGCTTTGCGCCACATAAGGGGCCGCAATACCCGCTTCATGCTGAACCTCCAGCCCGACTTGCGCAAATTCTGAGACGCCAGGCGCATAGCGCGCTGAAGTCTGATGCGCTTGTTGCCAGATATCCGCATTCACATGATTCAGCGTATAAAAACCGGTGGCTTTAAGATTACTTAAGGTATCTCTTGTTACCGTATCGGGGCGAATGATCATGCCTATCAGCGGCGGGTTAGCCCCGATATGAAACACCGAGCTGACAATCGCCAGATTCGGGTTGCCCTGCGCATCCTGAGTCCCCACCAGGTTAGCACTTTTAAACCCCGACAAGCTGTTGATCAGCCGTGCCCTTTCTCGCTCCTGCATATTGGCTATGTCTTCCCGGTTGAGCTGTTTGATCATCTGTATACCTTCCTCATTTATCACTGTTTTTACTGCACTGAGTCCTTTTTTGGTACGTCAGTGTTAAAGCTGTTCAATATTATCGAGCACCTGCCTGGCGCGCTCGAGCACGGCTTGTTTTTCTTCGTCTGACTTTTTCAGCCAGTTGCTGTAGACCATTTTGGTGCGCGGGTTACTGGCAAACTGTGCATGGTGTTGCTGCATAAAGTGCCAGTACAAGGCATTGAGCGGACAGGCAGACTCAGTCACGATTTCTGTCACCTTGTAGGCGCAATCGCCGCAATAGTCGCTCATTTTTTTAATGTAGTTGCCACTGGCTGCATAGGCCTTAGAGCCAACAATGCCGCCATCGGCAAACTGGCTCATGCCCCGGGTGTTTGGCATTTCAACCCATTCGATGGCGTCGATATAAATGCCCAGATACCAGTCATCCACCTCGTCCGGGTCAATGCCAGCCACCAGACAAAAGTTGCCAGTGACCATCAGGCGCTGGATATGATGCGCATAGGCATAGGTCAACGATTGGGTGATAGCATGACTGAGACAGCGCATTTTGGTCTCACCGCTCCAGAACCAGGATGGCAGAGCACGCTTGGCCTGCAAATGATTGAGCTGTGCATACTGGGGCATATTGGCCCAATAAATCCCCCGCACAAACTCGCGCCAGCCAATGATCTGACGGACAAAGCCTTCGATTTGAGCCAGGCTAATGGCCCCCAGGGACTGCTCGAAGGCCGCAATGGCCGCATCGACCACCATTTTTGGGCTGAGTATTTTGGCATTAATCGCAAAAGACAGGCGGGAGTGATACAAGCTCCAGCCCCGGTCTTCACCCAGCTCTATCAGCTTGCCCGTCATGGCATCCTGAAATCGACCGAAAGACGGCAAACAATGTTGGCAAAAAAACGTCAACAAGTCTTTTGCCTGAATCCGATTAACGGGCCACAATAACTGCTTATCTGCCTGACCTATGGTTTTGATCTGATGGCGTTCCAGTCGCGATAAAATGTCAGTAACATCGTTAGCGAACACCAGTGGCTCAGGGATATCGGCAAGATCCGCCGCTTTGAGTTTGTTGCGGTTATCGCTGTCGAAGTTCCACTGGCCTCCTTGCGGCTCACCATCAACCATCAACACATTAAATTCACTGCGCATCTTGCGATAAAAGTGCTCCAGGCGATGACGCTTGTCGCGCTTGAAATAACGACTTAGCTGTTCATCGGCGAGATAAAAATGCTCAGTGTCGTGCACACTTGATGTGACTGAAAGCGACTCACAAAACTCAGCCAGTTGCGTGCGCAGCCGATATTCGTCAGGGAGCTGATAGGCAAAATGACTGATGTTGTGCTCGCTAAACAGATGCGTCAGTAGTTCAGGGAGAGAGGCAAAATCCTGAGTATCATCCAATGTCAGGTGAAGTACCCGGTGCCCGGCCGACTCAAGCGCCTGCGCAAAGGCTTGCATTGCAGCGAAAAACGCACACACCTTTTGAACATGGTGCCGTGTGTAACTGGCTTCCTGATGCAGCTCGGCCACCACATACAGCACATCGTCGGATTTTTCTTTGTACCAGGTGTGACCAGCATTAAGCTGATCGCCCAGGATTAATCTCAGTTGCTTACTCATGAGGTTCTCTTTGCGTTGACTTGCTGCCTGCACAGCGTTTGGAGCAATACTTAACATTGGGCCAGTCCCGTTGCCATTTCTTGCGCCAGGAAAAAGGACGCAGGCAGACTGGACAGGTTTTTTGCGGTAACTGTGATTTTTTCATTCTCTCATCCAGCTTTTAACTTGGCCGTACGTGCCGTTTTAAGATCCGCTGCGCCTCTTTTTTTACCTGAGGTTTCTTGCGCCACTGCCACAGCAATTCCTGGGCTGCTTTATAGCTTAGCTTTAAATCAACAATCGGCTCGGGGTAGTCTTTGCCAAGTTCAATGCCGTACATCAACTGCTCCATTGGCGAAAGCGCCCAGGGCTGATGGACCAGCGGCGATGGAATATCTCTGAGCGCAGGCAGCCAGGTTTTCACAAATTCGCCATCGGGGTCTTTTTCTTCCCCCTGCTTAACAGGATTATAAATACGAATGGTGTTAATGCCCGTCACGCCTGCTTGCATTTGAAACTGGCTGTAATGAATGCCAGGCTCGAAATCCAGAAACAGACGAGCCAAATGCGCAACCCCGGCGCGCCAGTCAAGCTCAAGGTGGTGGCATAAAAAGCTCACCAGCATGGCGCGCATACGAAAGTTAATATAACCGGTTTCGAGCAGACATTTCATGCAGGCATCCACCATGGGGATCCCGGTGTTGCCCGTTTCCCAGGCGTGTAACCTTCGCTTCGCCTCATCGCCGGTGCAGCGCGGCAGCGGCTCATAGCCCCGGTTAATGTGCCTGAACTGCATCTCGCATTCGCTTTCAAACTTTTGAATAAAGTGACAATGCCAGTGCAGCCTGGAAGAAAAGGCCACCAGAGTGCGGCGCCAGCCAACCATTTGCGAGTGGGCCAGCACACTCTGGTACACCTGACGCAAACTGATGTTGCCCCACGCCAGATAGGCAGACATACGCGAGCAGGCCTGCTGACTGAGCAGTGGACTTGAAAGACTATACGAATACCCTTTGCCCCGCCCCTGATAAAACTCGTCCAGTACCCGCTGCGCCTGCGACTCTCCGCCCGGCTGATAATTCCCCGGCGGTGCACTAAAGCGTTGCTGAATATCATGAAGCTGACCAATGGACTTACCTGTTGTGAACCAGTTAACCTGCGACAGATCTGGCGTCGCGCAGACTGAGCGCATGGTTTTTTGCCATTGTTTATCCCAGCTTTGCCTTTGTCTTAAGCCACGCTGGACCGCACCGCTGCGCGACTCCAGCCAGTCGATCCCCTCTTCGCGGCACCAGGCAGCAACGGCCTTATCCCGCTCAAATGTATTCGCCAGGCCAATTTCCTGATGCGAATAAAGCCCGGCAATCTGGTGATCAGCATGGATCTGTTGCAGGGTTTGCAGTGCACTTTGCTCACACACCCACAACGCCGCGTGTGGCACACGTGCCTGAATGTCCTGCAGCGACTGTAAAACAAACTGCCAGTGACGCGGCGAATAATGCGGGTCTTCCAGCAGCATAGGCTCAAAGCAATATAACAACAACACCGGATGACCACTGGCCACAGCCCGGCACAAAGGCTCATGATCAGACAACCTCAAATCGCGCTTAAGCCAGACCAGCGCCACACTCATACATCAGCCTCAGCAGGCATCGGCCAGTCCGCCGCATCCACACTATCCACAGCTGTTATACCCTGTTTACCCCGCCACTTAGCCACGAATACGCCTTGTGGGTCGTACAACTGTGCCTGCTTTTCAATGTTAAAGTGGCGACCACCGCGGGGATCAACCCCTACACCGGCGATATACTGCCAGTTACCCCAGTTTGAGGCGACGTCAAAATCAAGCAGCTGTTGTTGGAAATAAGCTGCGCCGTAGCGCCAGTCCAGCCCCAGCTCGTGAACAAAGTAACTGGCGACAATCTGTCTGCCGCGGTTTGACATATAGCCGGTTTCGTTGAGCTGGTTCATCAATGCGTTAACCAAAGGTGCGGGCGTGTTGCCCTCGCACCAACGCACAAAGCGCTCGGGCATAAAGGTGGTTAAAGGTTTCGACTGAGCCAGCCCCTGAAAACGATAGAGCTTTGCACCAAGCTTGAGACTCAGCCACTGAAAATATTCACGCCACAGCAGCTCAAACTTGATCCAGTAGGTCGACTCATTGGCCTCTACTTGGCGCTCAAAGGTGTCTGTCGCCCACCAAATCTGGCGGGGTGACAAATTACCCAGCGCCAGATAAGGGCTCATTTTGGTTGAATTCAGCCAGCCATCCAGTTCATTGCGGGTCTCTTTGTATCTGCGTGCCACGCCACTCTCAAAATAGTCCTTAAGATGGGCCTGAGCGGCTTCTTCACCGGCTGGAAAGTCCAGCGGTACGCGAGTTTCTGACAAATTTGACTGGAGTTGTGCCTGCCAATGTTCAAGCGCTACGCAAGCGCTATTGTCGATGGTTAAGGGAGCCTGCAATTTGTTTGAATCAAAACGGCATGCAGTGACCACCGACAAAGGTGCCTTTTCAACGCGCTTACGGAACTGAGTAAAGCTGCCTAAATCACTGTTGAGAGTCTGAATTTGTGCCTGGTCGAATAAGGTATGCTGCCAAAAGCTATGCACAGGAACAGCGCCCAGTGCCCGGCGCGTCTGATGCAATATCGCTCGTTCATAAAACCCGACGGGTTCGGCACAGATCACTTGATTTATCTGATACTTCGCAACTAATTCCGACAACAGGTGATTGGGCTCCCCCTCCAGTACCAACAGTTTGTGGCCACAGGCTACAAGCTGGCTGTCCAGCGTCATCAGCGAGTCAGCAATGAATGCCGCCTGTCTGTCGCCAAGTAATTTACAGTGATGGTTGGTCTGAGTGCGATACTTTGGGTTTATCACATACACAAACGTCAGCGCATCACTGTTGTGAGCGGCAAAATCCAGTGCCAGATTGTCATCCAGCCTGAGATCTTGAGTAAACCAGTAGAGTGTTTTTTTCACACGCTGCCCTGTTGGATTCGGATATATGCGACCTTTTACGAACCAGAAAAAGAAAAAGTTCAGCGATTAGGTTTCAACTTTTATTGAAAGTTCAATAACAACCGCGCTAAGCTAGCTGTGGTGAATCAAATAATAAACAATCAACAACAGGAACTTGCACTATGAATAAACTCGCCACTGTCGTGCTGCTGGGCACCGCATTTGCAGGCCAGGCAGGCCAATCGCAGGATGCTCATAATTACCAATATACTGAGATCAGGGGAAAGAAGCTGGCCTATGCCTGTCAGGGACAAGGTAAAGTGACGGCGCTGCTGGTTGCAGGTATGGGGCTTGATGCCCATACCACCTATAAAAATACCTTGCACAATGCCAACCCTGAAGGTTACCGGTTGTGCTTTTACGACCGCGCCGGTTATGGCAAAAGCCAGTATGAGAACCCCAAAGTCAGAACCATGGTTGAGCTGCGCGATGAACTTGCCGGCCTGATTGAGCACCTGAAAGTCGAGTCTCTGGTGCTGGTGCCGCATTCTTTTGGCGGTTTTGTCGCCCGTGCCTACGCCAGCAAATACCCTGACAAAGTGAAAGGGATGGTGCTGATAGACACGGCCCATGAATCCTGGTTCGACGCCATGAAGTCAAACATGTCTAAGCCCGGTTGGGGCACGATGGAGATGATCATCAACTGGGAGCGTGAGCATAACTCGTTTGAGGACTTTGCCGAGGCATCCAGCCATTCTGCGCTTTATAAAATTAAAGATGATCTGCCTGTTACCGTATTATCGCGCGGCATCCCTCATGTAACCATCAGACAAACCAAAATGAGTTACGCTGATATTGATGTCTACACACAGACCTGGAACGACTCACAAAAGAAACTGGCTAAGCTCAACAACAATACGCAGGCGGTTACCATGAAATACGCTTCACACCTGTTTGATGAGACAGATCCCTGGATTGCACTTGAACACATAGAAGCTATGGTGAATAAAGCCAAGCTCTGAGGGTAAGGCCAACCCGCTCAGGCCCCACCCCCGGGGTCCTGAGCGAATTGAAAAATACACAGGCAAGCTCCTTATTTAACCTAGACTTAGAATCAAACTCACAACGAAATATTAACACATTTTTCTGCAGAAAAACGGTATAGTAAAGCGAGTATTACTCTGTATCAGGCTAACAATGAAAGCAATTTTCTTACCTTTAGTACTGGCCGCCGGCGTTTTAAATACTGGCTGTCAGAGCACGTCAACCACAGTGTCATCAGACTCTCAGTCAACTAGTCATCATACTCTGAGAGTGGCCACGTTTAATGTCAGCATGGAAGCCACCAACTATGATATGGCTAAGCATACTGCGCAATCGGGTAATGCATTAACCTTTGCCCTGAAAAGCGCAGAGTTCAACCAGATCAACAACATTGCCCAGATCATTCAACGTACCCGCCCGGATATTATCTTGCTGAACGAGTTTGATTATATCAAAGACCCGGAGCAAGGCATTAACCTGTTCAAGCGAGACTACCTTGAAGTATCGCAAAATGGCTTTGACCCCATAGAGTATCCTTATATGTATCTGGCACCGGTTAATACCGGTGTAAAAACCCCTTTTTCCGGCGATAATACTCGTCTGACGCATTATGGATTTGGCAAGTATCCGGGTCAGTATGGCATGGTCTTGTTGTCCAGATACCCCATCAAACAGGAGCAGGTAAGAACATTTCAGCACTTTTTATGGAAAGACATGCCTGGTAACCTGATGCCGACCCAGCCAGATGGCAGCAGCTGGTATTCTGCAAAAGAGGTATCTGCCATGCGCTTATCGTCAAAATCCCATTGGGACATCCCGGTTCAGATCTGTAACAAGCAAATCAATGTGCTGGCCAGCCATCCGACACCACCAGTGTTTGACGGTCCGGAAGACAGAAACGGCAAGCGTAATCACGATGAGCTGAGGTTGTGGAAAGACTATATCAGCGCGACGGGTAACGACTACCTCTATGACGACAAAGGACAAAAAGGTGGATTTACTGATACGTCATTTGTCATCCTGGGCGACCTGAACGCCAGCTCGGTTGATGGTGATGCGTATCCGGGTGCCATTGATCAGCTACTTAAACACCTCCGCGTCAATGACTACCCGGCACCGACGTCGCAAGGTGGACTACTGAATAAGCCCGAAAACAAGCATGGCGCTACACACACCGCACACTGGGGTATGCGAGCAGACTATGTCCTGCCCTCTGCAGACCTTGCCGTTACCGGCAGCGGCGTGTTTTGGCCTGCAAGCAACGAGACTGGTGCAGAGCTGGTTGCAGACAGAGCATCATCATCAGATCACCGCCTGGTATGGGTAGACATTGAATTGCCAGCTCTTGAATGTGAGAAATAACAGCCCTCAGCTGAGGGCATTGAGCGCTTATTGCTAACGCTTTCGGCATCACATGCTTTATAACCAATCCAGGTTGAAAGATGTGGTGCCACTATCTCATCAGAGATGACCGCTTAATTTATCTTGTCTTTGCTCGCCTTGGTACTATTTACTTGTCAATTGAACGCCAGATCTGCGCAACTAGATGAATCACCGTTAAAGACATTGATTTTACTGTTCTGGCCCGGCTCCAACATTGCAATGAAAAGCTTTGAAATACACACTCTCACCAATAAACTGATTGTTGTGATTCAATAAAACCGGACACTATTTTAGGTGGTATTATTACCACTCAATGAGAGGTGTCTATGACCAGAAAACGTCGTACTTTTACACAGGAATTTAAGGTGGAAGCCGCCGCCTTGGT
>NZ_JAKGBD010000008.1:0-266634 GCF_021532535.1 Pseudoalteromonas sp. DL2-H2.2
TCAACGCAGCCGAAGACAACGATGTACTCATTGCCGGTTCTGGCGCTGAGTCGGGTAACAGCGTGACCGTCACCATCACGGATAACAATTCATCAGTCAGTCGTACCGTGACCGCCGATAACTCCGGTAACTGGACGCTCAGTGGCAGTGAGCTGGATGTCAGTGGCCTGAACAATGGCACGCTCACCGTATCGGCAACGCAAGCGGATACGGCAGGCAATACCTCTAGTGCAGCAACACAAAGCATTACACTGGATAATGTTTCGCCATCAGGCCAGTCTGTCGCTGTCGACCAAACCGTGATTAACCGCGACAACGAGTCGGCACTCAGCTTTACCCTATCTGGCTTAGAAGGTTCTGGTTCATTTACATATCAGGTCAGTGACGGCACTAATACTGTTTCAAGCAACAGCGCGACAACAATCACAGCAAGTAGCCAACAGCTAACGGGCGTTGATGTGAGTACGCTTAATGAGGGGACCTTAACACTGACCGTGACTGTATCCGATGAAGCGGGCAATGCTTCTGAAGGGGTCACTGCCACGGTGACTAAGCAGTACAATATTGCGCCAGTGCTGTCGGGGACACCTGCTACTTCAGTAAATGAAGATGAGGCCTACAGCTTTACACCGACTCTGACTGATTCGGACGATGGAGATACACACACCTTTAGCATTGTGAACAAGCCAGACTGGGCAGAGTTTAGCACCACGACGGGCGCCCTCACCGGGACGCCAACGGATAGTGATGTTGGTACCCATGCAAATATTCAAATTTCAGTCTCGGATGGCACCGATCAGGCAACGTTGACAGCCTTCAGCATTGAAGTGGTAAACACCAATGATGCGCCGGTTGGACAGGACTTTACCTTCACGTTAGATGAAGAAGCGACGCTTACAGTAACAGCGGTCCTCGGTTTGTTAAGCACTGCCACGGACGATGACACGGATAGCGGAGACACCTTAACAGCGAGTGCTGTAAGCCAACCACAGTACGGTCAGTTGACGCTGAATGCAGATGGCAGCTTCAGCTATCAGCATGACGGTAGTGAAAACCACAGCGACAGCTTTACTTACCAAGTCACAGACAGTAACAATGTAAGCTCTGCAACTCAAACGGTGACGCTGACAATTACGCCGGTGGCGGATGCGCCAACTGTGGTTGATGACTCAGCAACGACGAATGAAGACACAGCCGTTATTTTCGACCTGCTGACCAACGACAGCGACCCAGAAAATGACTTGGTTGAGGCCTCAGCCGCTATCGCGACCCAGCCTGGCAAAGGAACTGTGACCATAGTTAATGGCGTGGTAACTTATACGCCAAATGCCAATGAAACGGGCCAGGATACGTTCACCTATACGGTTAAAGATGCGGCACTTAATACATCCGCAGAAGCAACTGTGACAGTGACCATCACGCCTGTTAACGACCAGCCCACAGTGCAAAACTTCACTGTATCAATTGATGAAGACAACGCCAGTGAGGCCATTGCTGTGCGTGCCGGTGCTAGCGATATTGAGGACGGTACGCCCTCGGGTGATATTGCTCTTGCCACGCAACCTTCAAAAGGGAGCGTAGCAATAGATCAGCAAGCTGGTACTTTGGTGTATACGCCAAATGCAAACGAGACCGGCGCAGACACCTTTACTTATACCATCAAAGACAGCGAAGGCAGTACCTCAGAATCTGGTACTGTCACTGTAAACATAGGCGCTGTGAACGACCGTCCAGTTGTTGCTGATGACAGTGTGACCACCAATGAAGATGTCAGCGTGACGCTAGACATACTGAGTAACGACTCGGATGTAGAAGATCAGGGCTTTAATGGCGCAAATGTTACACTGGAAGATCAGGGTAACGGCGCGGGCAGTTATGCCAAAGCAGATGTCAGCATACTAACAGACGGTACATTACAGATAGCACCTAAACAAGACGAGACTGGCACCTTTAGCTTCACTTACACACTGACTGACAGTGAAGGGCTCAGCTCAGATGCAGCAACGGTGACAGTGACTCTGACTCCTGTGAATGACGCGCCAGTTGCTGTTGACAACGTTGCGCAGTTAATGGAAGAGGGCTCGTTTGAAGTCAATGTGTTAGGTAATGACACCGATGTGGATGAAAATGACAGCTTTGATGCGTCAAGCGTCACTGTAGTTCGTGCGCCAAGTAGTGGTCAAACACAGGTCACGACTGCGGGTGCAATTATTTACACCCCTAACACTGACTTCTCCGGAGAAGATACCTTTACCTATACGGTAGCGGATGCGGCCGGTGCGGTTTCGAACGAGGCGACAGTCACTATGACGGTCATTCCGGTGAATGATGCACCAGTGCTTTCTGGTACGCCTGCAACCGAGGTTAACGAAGACAGCGCCTACAGCTTTACCCCAACCGCGACGGATGCGGACGCTGACACATTGACCTTTAGTGTGCAAAATCTACCATCGTGGGCCAGCTTCGATACAACCACAGGCTCAATAACGGGCACGCCAACGAATGATGACGTTGCTACTTATCAGGGGATTGTGATTAGTGCGACGGATGGTACTGAAACTGTGAGCCTGACTGCCTTTGATATCACAGTGGTTAATACCAACGATGCGCCGACAATTTCTGGCTCACCTGCAACCAGTGTCAGTGAGGACACGGCATATAGCTTTACGCCAACAGCCAGTGATGTAGATGTAGGCGACAGCCTGACCTTTAGCATTGCGAATCAGCCTGCCTGGGCAGGTTTTGATGCTCAAACGGGTACGCTCTCAGGTACGCCGACGAATGACAATGTAGGTACAACCTCGGATATTGTTATTAGTGTGAGTGATGGCACAGAAACAGTCTCACTGGCTGCATTCTCATTAACAGTAACGAATACCAATGATGCACCTGTTATCTCAGGAACGCCGGCGACCAGTGTGAATGAAGACACGGTTTATAGCTTTGTACCGACGGCGTCGGATGTTGATAGCGGTGACACACTCACCTTTAGCGTGACAAATCTACCATCGTGGGCCAGTTTCTCTACTTCAACCGGGGAGATAACCGGTACACCTGCTAACAGTGATGTTGGTACTTATCAGGGCATTGTTATCAGTGTTTCGGATGGCTCACAAACCGTTAGCCTGGATGCATTTGCAATTACGGTTGTGAATGTGAATGACGCACCGGTCATTTCCGGGACGCCCGCAACATCGGTCAATGAGGACTCAGCGTATAGCTTTACACCTGTTGCAGCGGATGATGATGGAGACAACTTAACCTTTAGCGTTGTTAATCAGCCAACCTGGGCGAGCTTTAACACGCAAACTGGTACGCTGTCAGGCACACCAACCAACAGTGATGTAGGCACCGTAAACGACATAGTGATTTCGGTGAGTGATGGCACGGCAACTACGTCCTTGCCTGCGTTCTCACTCACGGTTGTTAATACCAATGATGCGCCTGAAATTAGTGGTACACCAGCGACCAGTGTCAATGAAGATGCCAGTTATAGCTTCACTCCAACAGTGTCTGATGTAGATGCAGGTGATGTACTGGTTTTCTCTATCAGTAATCAACCTAGCTGGGCAAGTTTTGATACGGCAACAGGTACACTATCGGGTACGCCGACTGACGCTAATGTGGGTACCGACACGCAAATCGTGATTACGGTGTCTGACGGCAGCGCGCAGCAGTCATTAAGCGCCTTTGATATTGAGGTGGTCAATACCAATGATGCGCCAACGGCACAAGACTTTAGCTTTGGTCTTGATGAAGGACAGTTGCTAAGTATAACTACGACGCTGGGCTTACTCAGCACCGCGAGTGACGACGATTTAGATAGCGGCGATAGCTTGTCTGCCAGTGCGGTTTCTCAGCCTCAACATGGTGTTCTGAGTTTGAACGCTGATGGTAGTTTTAACTATCAGCATGATGGTTCGGAGAGCTCCAGCGATAGCTTTACCTTCCAGGTAACCGATGCACAAAATGCGGCCTCCGCTACGCATACGGTATCGTTAACAATTAACCCGATTGAGGATGCGCCAACAGCGGTTGACGACAGTGCAACAACCAACGAAGATACAGCGGTACAAATTGCTCTGCTAGACAATGACAGCGACCCAGAAGGCAATATGAACGCAGCTTCGGCTGTGGTTGTGAGTGCGCCGAGCAAAGGGTCTGTGTCCATTGCTAATGGCATCGCAACTTACACGCCTGCAACCAATGAGAATGGTCAGGATACCTTTACTTATACGGTTGCAGATACCGCGCTCAACACCTCCGAGCAGGCAACGGTTGTGGTGACAATCACGCCTGTGAACGACGCACCAGTTGCTGCAAACTTAACGATCAGCACTGACGAAGACACTCCGTCTGCGGCACTGGCTGTACGTGCTGCAGCAACGGACATAGAAGATGGCATTCCAACCGGAGACCTGACACTGACCAGCGCACCGAGTCTGGGTTTGGTTACGCTGGACCAGGAAGCTGGTACTTTAGTCTATGCACCAAACACCAATGAGACTGGTGAAGATACCTTCACTTATACCATTACAGATAGTGAGGGGCTGGCCTCGGCCTCAGCCAGCATTACTGTCAATATTGGTGCTATCAACGACCGCCCTGTGGTGGGTGATGATGCGGTCACCACGGATGAAGATATCACGGTTGTTCTCGATATCCTTGCTAATGATTCAGATGTGGAAGATCAGGGCTTTAATGGTGCGAATGTCACACTGGAAGACCAAGGTAACGGCGCCGGTAGCTATGCAAAAGCAGATGTAACTATTCTGGCCGATGGCACCTTGGAGATTGCGCCCAAACAAGATGAAACGGGTACCTTTAGCTTCACTTATACACTAACCGATAGCGAAGGGCTTACTTCCTTACCTGCGACAGTCACAGTCACTCTAACGCCGGTGAATGATGCGCCAGTAGCAGTCAATAATAGCGTTGAGTTGCAAGAAGAAGGGTCGTTTGAAGTAAACGTGCTGGGCAATGACTTTGATGTGGATGAAGGAGATAGCTTCGACTTGAGTAGTGTCACCGTTGTGAGTGCTGCTCAGAATGGCCAAACTACAGTGACCGCACAGGGCACCATTATCTATACGGCTAACACGAACTACTTCGGAAACGATAGCTTCACTTATACCGTGAAAGATCAGGCTGGCGCTGTATCGAACGAGGCTACGGTATCCTTGAGCGTCACCCCAATTAATGATGCACCGGTTGTTGAGGGGCAAGCATTGTCCCTGAATGAAGACGACACTTTGCTGATCACATTGAATGGCACCGACCCAGATGCCGATCCGCTGACATACAGCATAGTGTCTGGTGTGTCGTCTGGGTCGTTGCAGCAGCAGTCTGATACAACCTGGTTGTACACACCAAATGCAGACTTTAATGGCTCAGATAGCTTTAGCTTTATGGCAAATGATGGGGCGCTTGACTCAAATACAGCCACTGTGTCGTTAACGATTAATGCTGTAAATGATGCGCCAGTGATTTCTGGCACGCCAGATACCACAGTAGTCCACAACACTGAGTACAGCTTTACGCCGCAGGCTTCTGATGCTGATGGAGATGCGCTGACATTTGCGATTTCTAACTTGCCTGTATGGGCTCAGTTTGATACTGCAACGGGCACGCTATCTGGCACGCCGGGTAGAGATGACGAGGGCGTGTATAGCAATATTGTGATCAGTGTAACTGATGGGGTTGAACAGGCTTCTTTGAGCCCATTAGAGATTGCAGTTCAGTTTGTGAACAACCAGCCAGTTGCGAACAATATGGATGTGGTGGTCAATGAAGATGGCACAACCAGCTTTGTGGCGGACGCGTCGGACGAGGATGGCGATAGTGTCACAGTCTCCATTGAGCGTCAGCCTGTGAGTGGTTTACTGGTGCTGCAAGGTAATACTTTCACCTATACGCCGTTTGGCAACTTCAATGGCCTGGATAGTTTCAGCTACATTGCCAACGATGGTAGCCTGGACTCTGCTGCAGGCGAAGTGAAGATCACCATTAACGCAGTTAACGATCTGCCGGTCGCAGTGAACGATAGCTTTGTTTTCGAACCGCAGGCCAACAATACCTACACGCTTGATGTGTTAGCCAATGACACTGATGCCGATGCTGGAGATGTACTGAGAATTGTGGGTGCCAGAGCTTCGGTTGGCAGTGTCTCGATTGCTAACGGTACACTATTTTATGTGGCTCAGGCAGATACCCAAGGCTTAATAGTCGTTAATTATTTAATAGAGGACAGTCAAAAGGCACGTAGTAAGGCTACAGCTCAGGTGCAGATCAACTCCGCACCGGTAACGACGCTTCCTGTTATCACAGTCCCAACTGACGTAACAGCCAATGCAACAGGGTTATTTACCAAGGTGCCATTGGGTACGGCAACGGCTGTAGATGGTAATGGGAATACTATTCCTGTGTCTCTTGTTGATGGTACAACTCTGTTCGCACCGGGTACGCACTTTGTGTACTGGGAAGCAACGGATAGCCAGGGAGCTCAGTCCATCGCAACGCAAAATGTGTTTGTTAATCCACTTGTGTCACTGGAGAAAAACAGTGAGGTTGCGGAAGAGCAAAGCCATACAGTGAGTGTCTTCCTAAATGGTCTGGCACCGAGTTATCCGGTGACAATCCCATATACCGTCTCAGGGACTGCCGATGCTGCAGATCATGATTTAGCTGACGGTCAGGTGGTGATTGAGTCTGGTACATCCGGTCAAATTAATTTCAACGTGTTCGGTGATGGGGTCCTTGAGGGTAACGAAAACATCGTTATCACGTTGGCAGATTCGCTAAACCGAGGGGCAAAGTCGTCCACGACAGTGACTATTGTTGAAGAAAATGTCGCACCTAAAGTGTCTGTTAAAGTGACTCAGGCGGGCGAAACCCGTTCGTTGCTTTCTATCAACGATGAATTAGTTACTGTGACTGCAACTGCCAGAGATGCAAATCCGCAGGATAATGTAACATTAAGCTGGAATTCGGCTGATAATACCTTGGTCAATCAAAGTGCAGACGACAATACTTTTGTATTCAGCACCTCTGGGCTGGCAGAGGGAATTTACCAGTTGACCGTGACGGCAACGGACGATGCTCAGCCTAGTCTCTCTTCAAGAAGAGACATCTATCTTGAGGTGGTTGCCGAGCTGCAGGCGCTTACGCAAGTCGATACAGACGGAGACTTGATCCCTGACGACGAGGAAGGCTACGCCGATTCGGATGACGATGGTATACCTGACTTCCAGGATGCGATCACCGAATGTAACGTCATGCAGGAGCAAGCTGCGGAGTCTGCTCAATTCCTGGTTGAAGGTGAACCGGGTGTCTGCCTGCGTAAAGGTGCAACCGTGGCGCAAAATGAGACTGGTGGTGTTCAGTTGCTCGAAAACGAACTCCCTGCTGATGAGAATGCAATTAACATTGGCGGGCTATTTGACTTTATCGCGACAGGGCTGCCGCAGGCGGGTGATACATATACTATCGTAATACCTCAGCGCAGACCGATCCCTGCAAATGCACTCTACCGTAAACTCAAAAATAATGAGTGGGTCGACTTTGTTGTAGCCGATGGCAACGCCATATTGTCGGCGACAGGAGAGCCCGGTTACTGTCCACCTCCAGGCAGCAATGAGTGGACACAAGGGCTGACCGAAGGTGACTGGTGTGTGCAATTACAAATTGTTGATGGTGGACCAAATGACGATGATGGCATCGCCAATCGCAGTGTCGTAGACCCAGGTGGTATTGCGGTGCAAAGAACCAGTAATACTTTACCAGTGGCTGTTGCAGATGAGGTTACAATTGCAGCAGGCCAGCAAATCACCATAGATGCGCTGGAAAATGACACTGATGCAGATGGTAATGTTTTGACCATTACTGGCGCGACGGTTGACTTTGGCTCTGTACGGATCGTAGATAATAAACTGGTTTATACACCACCTGCCACCTTCGTAGGTGTTGCGACCATCCAATATAGTATTTCTGATGGTCAGGGTGGTACATCTAATAGTCAGGCTATTGTCAATTTGACCGTTAATAAAGCACCCACTGCTATGCTGGATGTCGCTACCACGGATGATAAAACAAGCTTAGTTATTGATGTTTTGGCCAATGACACAGATGCGGATGGTGATGAATTATTCCTTGTCAGTGCGGTGGCAACACATGGTAAGGCAACGGTGAACATTGATGGCACGCTGACCTACGAACCTAAACTGGGTTTCTCTGGAGAAGATGTCATTATCTATCAGGTGAGGGACAGTAAAGGCGCTGTCAGTCAGGGCATAGTCAAGATAACCGTCTCTGCTTATCAAACTGTGAGTGTGGAAAATACATCTTCGGGTGGTCTGGGAGGATTGTTAGTGATAATGATGTCGGCATTAATTCTACGTCGTCGTAATAGTAAATTGCCAGCCTATACACTGCTTACTACGAGCTGTTTATTGGCCAATCCGGTATTGGCCCAGCAGTGGCGAGTAGAGGCAGCCGTGGGGCAGGCTGAGGCTGACTATCAGGCGCCTGCTTCTGTTGGCGGGCTGACAGTCGGTGCAGTAGATGACACTAGTGAGTCCTGGTCGGCTGGTGCTTTTTACGAGCTAATGCCGAAGTGGGAAGTAGGGCTACGTTATATAGACTTGGGTCAGGGGCGTCTTGAGTTAACCGGCCAGTCTCTTACGCCAGATACAATACATGAGCTGGCAGCTCGAGCAACACCGGTATTACCAGAGGGCTTCGCGTTGCAATCCGGATTTGAAGTGCTGCGTTATGAGCGCTTTAGTGCGGCCTTGTTTCTTGGAGCGTTCGACTGGAAATATCAGATTGACAGCACACGTAATAGTAAGCACTTGCTGCAATATGAAAAAGAAGGAACCAGTGCTTATGGCGGCTTAACGCTCGGATATGATGTTCTGGAAAATACGTCTGTTAATGTGAGCTACAGTTACTACAACTTAAGTGAAAATGCTATCAATGAGATATCGGCCGGGATTAGCCTGAGATTCTAACCCGATTTTAAACTGATTGGGATTGGGCTGTTTGTCCAATCCCTTTTCCTTTGTACAAAAGAAAAGGGGAGCTCTATTAAATAGTCTAGATGCCCTGTGACTTATTCCAACCATAAATTCTACATTCGGCACTTCATAACGATACATTTCAGTCAGCGACTATGTTAGAGTCCTTCCGATAAGTACCGGTATAATCTACAGTCAGCATAAATAATTAGCATATTCTGTCCAGGCTGGTTGTAGAAATGGAGTGTAATTTTGCAAAGTAATGGAATAAATCTTAACGTCTCCTTGTTTGGCTGTTTAACTATTCTGGCCTCAGTCCTAATCTCTTCAGTGTCGTGGGATGTTTTCTACTATAAGTTTGATGCTCCTAAGTGGATAGTATTCGACCTTTTTATTTGCACTACTCTTACCTATGCATTTATTCAAAGGGTTGATATTGAAATTAGCCGAATTGGCTGGCTTTGCATTGGTTTATTACTCCTAATGCTTGTTTCATTAACATATGCAGTGAATCCTTATGAAGGTGTAGTGTTTATTCTTAGGTACTTAGGGAGCGTGCTGCTTGGTTACCTTCTGTTTAAACACATATGGCACCGGTATGGTGTCAAACTGCTCTTTGATATTGTTATCTATTCTTCAGTGGTTTTCTCGCTATTTTATATTGAATCGCGGATAAACGATTACGATTTAGTTCATGTAACGGCATTTTCTACATTTGGATTCAAAAATAACCTGGGGCAAGTGCTCAATATTTGGTTGCCGGTGCTCATTGCTGCGATCTTGTATCAGGGAAAATTAAATGCGCGCTCTGTCATTGGTTTCTTGTCTTTTATCATCTGTATTTGTGCGTTGCTCGAGTCCGGTACTCGCGGCACGATACTTGGGTTGCTGCTCGGCGAAGCAGTTCTTTTCTTGCTTGTATTTGGCAAACTCAAGGGTAAAGCACTAATCTATCTCACAATAACAGTCAGTTTAATAGCTGGAAGCATTGCGTACAGCCAGGTAGATAGTTATTTAGGAGGAAGGTTGAATGCCAAACTGCAAAGTATAAAGGACCTGAATACAGGGAGAGAGGCGTTGTTTGTCAATACGTTTGATATGCTCCTCAATAAACCTTTTGGGGTAGGAGTCAATAATTTTGAGTATATTCACCCCAAATTTGCAAAGCTTGGTACTGATGAGGCGTCGCCCATGGCGGGGGAAAATCGGATCCTCAGAACGCCACATAACATAGCACTGAAGTTTTTAAGTGAAACAGGTTGGCTTGGTGGGCTCATTTTTTCTTCAATACTTGCCTTGCTGCTGTTTAAGTCAATGGTGAATGCTTACAAAGGTAATCAGACAGATAGGTGGTTACTTGTTGCTGTGGTTTCTACTGTGTTCCACTCGATGTTTACTGCGCTCTTCCTGACTCCGGCAAGTTTGTTTTTCGCAATACTTTTGCTCTCTTTTGTACTGTACAGAAATAAGGAGTTAATTGAAGAAAATACAACGGGTATGAAAGTGCTCAGGTTTGGATACCTTGCTGTCTTACTCGTTTTATATTTGGGGGTTTTTACATCAAATCATCTGGCTAATTACTATGCCCATCATGGATATGTGTCTGCAAACCAGTTATACATGCAACGCAGTCTTACACTAAACCCTTACGATAGCAAAGCACTCTATGATTATTACATGCTTCAGAGGTATTTCTACAAAGACCATGAAGAGGCGTTAAATGCAATTGAGAAATTCTTACCGTTATATCCCTATCATACAAGTGGGCTCCTCGCGGCTGCAGAGCTCATGATAATGCAGCAAAATTACGCTGGGGCTTTGGAGCGGTTAGACTTTCTGTTGACATTTTACCCTGAACTAGCCCGCGCTCATGAGTTAAGAGCCGATGCACAGAAAAAGTTGGAGCAGCCCTCTTTCCTTGAATGACATTGGGTGGGTAGTTTATTTCTCATTAAGCTTTTGTAAAACAATAAAAAAAAGTTGTTTGTGTAGAAATGAGTTGATAGACTTCTCTCGTAGTATGGACCTGCTATAGTTCCAATTTTAAAAATAATACTTAATTCAGGACGAAGAAAATGACGAAGGAAATTCCATCGCTATTGTTGGTGATTGTTATGGCTGCCTCGCTTTCTGCATGTGGTTCAGGGGACAGTAAAGATTCAGTACAAACTGGTGATCAGGGTACAAGTGTTGATAAGCCCGTCACGTCAAAACCTAATCCAGAGCCGAAGCCTACTCCCGGTAAAGCAATTCACACAGTGTCTCAAACGGCACAAGCCCAGCCCGTAATACAAAGCGCTTCTTCTGGCCGTCACGATCTAAAAGCTTCAACAGTCATCGTGACTCAAAAAGCAAGCTCCAACAACTTCCAATTAGACAATGCTCAAACCGCTCTAGACTAACTTTTAAGGGAAATTATGTTTAAAGTTAATGCGTTAGCCGCAATGATTGCTGCTGCCAGTGCGATATCTATGCCTGCAATTTCAGCACAACTAAATCACCAAGGTACATTGACCAATTCAAATACACAAGAGGTCGTCAATGATACTTTAACCATCACATTTACACTGTATGCCAATGAACAAAGTTTGTGGCAGGAAGTCAGAGAAGTTCAGGTTGTAGACGGTCAATATAGTGTCCGCCTCGGCGAAAACAACGACATTGATGCCGCTATTTTTCAAAATACGGAATTAGAGCTTGGCATTAAAGTCGGAGACGATATTGAAATGTCTCCCCGATTACGTATCGACGCAGTCCCTAGTGCATATTACGCTGATGTGTCTGGTTCGGTGAAAGGGGCAGTTGATGCGACTCAAGTTTCCGTTGCCGGGATCCCTGTGATCAATGAAAACGGTGAATGGGTTGGTTCTACTACCGGCTTGAGAGGAGAGCCTGGCGCAGATGGCCGTGATGGTGTTGACGGTAAAGATGGTGTTGACGGCAAAGACGGAGTCGATGGTCAAGATGGTGCCCCAGGAGCGAATGGCCTTGATGGTGCTAAGGGTGAAAAAGGCGACCAGGGTGAAAAAGGCGACCAGGGTGAAAAAGGCGACCAGGGTGAAAAAGGCGACCAGGGTGAAAAAGGCGACCAGGGTGAAAAAGGCGACAAAGGTCTTCAGGTTAAAGGTGCCTGGGCAGAGCTTGCTGCCTACGTCGTTGACGATTTAGTTAGCTTCAATGGTAGCGCTTACATTGCTATTGCAGATGTCGCTGCCGTAGAAGAGGGTGGCGACGCAAATCCATCGCCAGATGTTGCAGCGCAGTGGTTGCAACTGGTTGCAAAAGGCGAGCAAGGTGAGGCCGGAGCAGACGGTAAAGATGGCGCTGATGGTCGTGACGGAGCCGATGGGGAAAAAGGCGAACAGGGTGAACCTGGCCTGCGCGGTGAAAAAGGTGAGCAGGGGGAGCCTGGCCAGCAAGGCGAAAAAGGTGAACAAGGCGAGCCTGGCAAGCAAGGTGAGAAGGGTGACCAAGGTGAATCTGGCCTGCAAGGTGAAAAAGGTGAGCAAGGTGAACCTGGCCAGCAGGGTGAAAAAGGCGAGCAGGGTGAAAAAGGTCAGAAAGGGCTACAAATTCGCGGTGCCTGGTCAGAGGAATTGGCTTATTCCATCGACGATGTCGTCGTACTAAATGGGAGTGCCTACATTGCTATCGCAAATATTGCGTCAACACAAGAGAGCGGAAGCATCAACTTATCACCCGAAGTTGCAACAGAAAGCTGGCTACGGCTCGTCGCGAAAGGTGAGCAAGGTGAAAAAGGCGACCGAGGCGAGCAAGGTGAAAAAGGCGACCGAGGCGAGAAAGGCGAGTCTGGCGAGAAAGGCGAACAGGGTGCCAAAGGTGAGCAAGGTGAAAAAGGCGACCGAGGCGAGAAAGGCGATCCTGGCGAGAAAGGTGAACAGGGTGCCAAAGGTGAGCAAGGTGAAAAAGGCGACCGAGGCGAGAAAGGCGATGCTGGCGAGAAAGGTGAACAAGGTGCCAAAGGCGAGCAAGGTGAAAAAGGCGACCGAGGCGAGAAAGGCGATGCTGGCGAGAAAGGTGAACAGGGTGCCAAAGGCGAGCAAGGTGAAAAAGGCGATCGCGGCGAGAAAGGAGACCCGGGTGAGCGAGGCGAGCAAGGTGCCAAAGGTGAGCAAGGTGAAAAAGGCGATCGCGGCGAGAAAGGTGACCCGGGTGAGCGAGGCGAGCAAGGTGAAAAAGGTGACCGAGGCGAGCAAGGTGAAAAAGGTGACAAAGGTGACCGTGGCCTGACCATTAAAGGCAGTTGGTCCGCAGAGTCTGCCTACAAAGCCGACGATGTGGTTGTTCATGAAGGACAAGCATATATTGCAAGGGTGGATATCATTGCTACTGAGGAATCAGGCTCGGTGAATGACGCGCCGTCTGCTTCCAACGACTGGTTGTCACTGTTTGCTGGTGTAGGATCAGGTTTGCCTGGTAAAGATGGTCTTGACGGTAAAGATGGTATTGATGGTAAAGATGGTTTACCAGGTCAGGATGGTGTGGACGGTCAAAAAGGCGAACGCGGCGAAAAAGGTGACCAAGGCGACAAAGGAGAAAAAGGCGATAAAGGTGACCAAGGCGAACAAGGCGAACGCGGCGAAAAAGGTGACCAAGGCGACAAAGGAGAAAAAGGCGATAAAGGTGACCAAGGCGACCAAGGCGAACGCGGCGAAAAAGGTGACCAAGGCGATAAGGGCGAAAAAGGCGACAAAGGTGATCGCGGCGAACAAGGTGAGCGCGGCGAAAAAGGTGATCCAGGAGCCAAAGGCGAGAAAGGCGACAAAGGTGACCGCGGCGAACAAGGTGAACGCGGTGAAAAGGGTGACCCTGGTGCCAAAGGTGACCAAGGTGATAAAGGAGACCGCGGAGAACAAGGTGAACGCGGTGAAAAAGGGGATCCAGGTGCCAAAGGCGAAAAAGGCGATAAAGGAGAAAAGGGTGACAAAGGTGACAAAGGTGACCGGGGCCTGACAGTCAAAGGCGAGTGGTCAGCTGAATCAGCCTACAGCATGGATGACGTGGTCGTGCACGAAGGGCAGGCTTATATCGCACGTGTAGACATACTGACGACCGAGGAATCAGGAACGGTTAACCTTGCTCCAGCATTGTCCCCTGACTGGCTATCGCTGTTTGCTGGCGTGGGGTCTGGTATGCCTGGTAAAGATGGTCTGGACGGCAAGGATGGCGCGCCCGGTAAAGATGGTGTTGACGGTGCTCCGGGTAAAGATGGCGCACCAGGCAAAGACGGTGTTGACGGTGCCCCGGGTAAAGATGGCGCACCAGGTAAAGACGGTGTTGACGGTGCCCCGGGTAAAGATGGCGCACCTGGCAAAGACGGTGTTGACGGTGCCCCAGGTAAAGATGGCGAACCTGGTAAAGATGGCGCGCCTGGTGCAAAAGGGCTGCAAGTTAAGGGTGATTGGAATGCACAATCTGGTTATCAGGTTGACGATGTCGTTACCTTCCAGGGCAGCGCATATATAGCATCAACAGCTATTACAGAAACGGATGGTGTTAATTTGTCTCCTGAGCAGGATACACAGCGCTGGCAACTGCTGGTAGCGAAAGGTTCAGCTGGCATAAACTTTAATGCTTCAGGCTATCTGCTGACCACCGAATACTTGGTTGGAGATGTGATTAGTTATATGGGCAGTGCGTTTATCGCCACCCAGGAAGTGGTGGGTGTGCCGCCAATGGATTCAGAGGGCAATGTTCAACAACCCTGGTCTATTCTGGCTAAGGGAGTTGATTACGACGTTGAACAGCTGGTTAAACGTACAGAGCTGCCCGATTTCACCTCGTTTGTACTAAGCTCGGATGTAACCCAAGTGTTGACCAACTATGTTACAGAAACACAGTTTAATCAGGCACTGGCAGCAAAAGCAAACCAAAGTGATGTTGATACAGCACTGGCAGCCAAAGCAAACCAAAGCGATGTTGATACTGCACTGGCAAGCAAAGCAAACCAAAGCGATGTTGATACAGCACTGGCAGGCAAAGCAAACCAAAGTGATGTTGATACAGCACTGGCAAGCAAAGCAAACCAAAGTGATGTAACAACGGCATTGGCAGCAAAAGCGAACCAGAGTGATGTTGATACAGCACTGGCAGCCAAAGCAAACCAAAGCGATGTTGATACGGCATTGGCAGCAAAAGCGAACCAGAGTGATGTTGATACAGCACTGGCAGGCAAAGCAAACCAAAGCGATGTTGATACGGCACTGGCAAGCAAAGCAAACCAAAGCGATGTTGATACAGCACTGGCAGCCAAGGCAAACCAAAGCGATGTAACAACGGCACTGGCCACGAAGGCGAACCAGAGTGATGTTGATACCGCACTGGCAAGCAAAGCAAACCAAAGTGATGTAACAACGGCATTGGCAGCGAAGGCAAACCAGAGTGATGTTGATACCGCACTGGCAGCCAAAGCAAACCAGAGCGACGTTACGGCGGCATTGGCAGCCAAGGCAAATCAGATCGATGTCAATACAGCGTTGGCGACCAAAGCAAACAAGAGCGACGTTAATACTGCGCTGGCGACCAAAGCAAATCAGAGCGACGTCAATACAGCGCTGGCGACCAAAGCAAACCAGAGTGATGTTAATACTGCACTGGCAAGTAAAGCTAACCAGGCTGATATGCTAACGGCCCTGGCTTCTACCCTTAAATTTACGCCAGCTAAGCTTACCTGGTCTTCAGAACATGCTTATCAGACCGGAGAGGTAGCACGCGTAGAGTTTAGCAATGACCTTTATGTAGCTAGTCAAGATATTGCTGGATCCAGCTCAATAAAGTCGCCAATGATAGATAAAGAGCGTTGGTCATTGTTGATTAAAGGCAATGAAGTCACTAGGAAAAACGTAATATTTGTGACGAGTACCGAATATAATGGAAACCTTGGAGGGATCAGTGGCGCAGATAGCATCTGTAACTCTCTTGCGAACGATGTTGACTCCATTGCACCTTCTGGCACCTACAAAGCGCTATTAGATGGTTTTTACAGCTCAGTTGATTCAACTTCAAAAGTTTACAACATCAATGGTGACTTAGTGGCTAACTCCAGAGGGGGCCTGTCATCCACTTTGCTATCTGAAATTTTATTTGATGAAAAGGGTAATGATGTGTCAGGTTCACGTGTTTGGACGAACACGACAGGTTCTGGCGGTTCGGACCGGTGGAACGCATGTAGTAACTGGAGGAGTACCGGGGCAGTTGATATGTACTCGTCTTCAGAGGCCATGACGGGATTAGTGGGTTCTAAGTCTAGTACTTGGTTACAAAACACGAGCATGAGTTGTAGCTTAAAAGCGCGCCTTTATTGTGTAAAACAGTAATGTGTGAACAAGCGCAATAACACGCAAGCCCGGCTAATTTAGTCGGGCTTTTTTATGTTATTTGCATCAAACCAGCAAACCCAAGTAAAATAAGGGCCAATATTGAAAAATACTTAAATTAAATGACCGACGCGCCACTTTCCACCCTATTACAACACCTTTCGAAACAGACTCTCACGAATGAAATTTACCGCCTCTTTCACGGTCGGGGTCGCAGTTACCCCGGGCTTGAGCACGTTACGGTCGACTGGTTACAGGGGCAGCTGCTTGTTTCCCTATTCAAAGAACATGAACCACAGTGGGTTGAATCGCTCAAATCTGAGTTACTGATACTCATTGAATCTCAGGGGTGGACTGAGCAAGTATCCTCGGTTTTGCTGCAACACAGGTATGCCAATGGCTCCCCCATAGATGTTGTGCATGGTACCTTGTCGGCTATGCCCGTTGTCAGCGAACAAGGCTTGAAGTTTGGCTTGTCTTTGGGCGCCAAACAAAATATGGGGCTGTTTTTGGATATGCGCCTGGGTCGGCAATGGGTGAAAAGCCAGGCAAAAGGCAAACGTATCCTCAATTTGTTTTCTTATACCTGTGGTTTCTCAGTTGCGGCTTTGGCAGGGGGCGCGGATCATGTCGTCAATCTCGATATGTCTAAGGCGGCTTTAAAACAGGGGAAAGTCAATCACCAACTGAATGGGCACGATTTAAGCCAAGTCTCCTTTCTGGGGCATGAGTTGTTTAAATCCTGGGGGAAAGTGAAAAAACTTGGGCCGTATGATTTGATCATTATTGATCCGCCCAGTTTTCAGAAGGGAAGCTTTGCCCTGACCAAGGATTATCAGCGGATCTTAAGACGTCTGGAGGATTTGTTAACCGAGCAGGGAGTCGTGCTGGCATGCGTTAACTCACCGCAAGTGAGCGCGCAATTTTTAATTGATGAAATGGCCAGAGAAGCGCCACAAATGCAATTCGATACCCGGTTACCAAACCCGCCAGAATTCCCCGACATTGATGAAGACAGCAACTTGAAGTGCCTGGTGTTTAGTACGAATAAGACTAATTAAGTTGCCACTTTGCAAGGATCTGTTGATATTTTCCCGTTGCTTTGAGCTGAGCCAGGGCATGCTTCAACAGATCTGCCCGTTGTGGCTCAAAGCTTAAGCTGGCTGCCAGATGCAGCTCTGAGGGAAAATTGGGCACCACCATCTTGCGCTCAACCTGCTCTGCAGGTAGCCCCAGCGCATTGAGTTCTTTGTTTATTGTCTGGGCATTGGTCAACACCAGATCAGTGCGGCCCTTAAACAGCATGTGCCATAACGTTTGGTAATGTGACACCAGCACCAGCTCATGCTCTTCAGAGAACCCCGCTGCACGCAAAAATCGTTCACTGTAATAGCCGCGAATAGTGCTAACACGATGTGCTCTGGCGCTATTTAAATCTTTGAGTGAAAAGGCGCGCTCTTTGAGACCAATTAAGTAGGCCTGAACATGACACATTACGCCCAGAAAGCGATAATTTTGTGCGCGCTCAGGTGTTTTTAGCCATGACAGCAATAGAGTATTGTCTCTTTCTCGCATTTCGTGCAGTGCACGTGCCATTGGCATGATCTCGATATGGCCCTGTAACCCGGTCTCGGTGAGTAAGTGCTCTGCAATTTCAACCAATGCTCCGGTGGGTTTGCCTTGTTTGTCCAGGTAATGATAAGGAGGCAAGTCTTCCGCAACGAAGCGTATCGCTGTGGTATGGCCAACAAAGGGTATCAAAGCAACAAAAAGGGTGAACAACAACGCAAAACGCATAGATACTCTGTTAACAGCCTAAAACCCGCAGTTTGCCGTGTTTGCAGACAAAAATCCAGCTCATCACCTCAGACCACCTGATAAGGGAACACTGTGCTCATAGTGGGAATTGCGTGCAGCCTGAGCGAACCGCACGCCATATGGACGGGCGTTAGTTTCTCAGGCGAATTTCAAACTTATCAGAATAACGTTCCTGCACCGCTTTTGCCGAGCTGCCGTTTGCATAGCCTGAGTCAACGCTGCCCTGGCGGGTGCGGGCAAGATAGAATTCTGCACTACATTCCTGACGGGTATTGATAGCGGTATTTTTTAGCTCTTCAATGGTGCTCAAGTCGAAAATCTGGGTTCCATCATCAGTCAGCTGCTCGTTGTTCACATTGACGAAAATGCTGTCACCGTCGTTTTTCTTACATTCAATTGTCAGTTTGCTCTCAAAGCGAGTGTCACCTTCCGTACCTGGGGTCCAGGCTAGGATTAGCTCGTCATTGACTGAATAGGACTGGTTTTTTTGTGGCGTGATAATCTCGAACGGACGAGGTAAGGTCATAGTTGTGGTCAGCGTTTTGTTTTCAGACGCTCTGGTGAAATCAACTGTAAACTGAGTGCCACCTGAGGTTGTATCAAAAATAGCGCGGTAATCCACGTCGAATAGCGCTTCATCTTCACTCATCACCTGGCTGACATTGCCCGCCTTTGCGACGAGCTTATCATTGGCAGTCAACCTGATATTGTTACCCGTTGGGCCATCAATGTTAAGCTCGGCAATCACTCGCGACGTTTCGCCAGTTGTGGTCACGTAAATTTTAGACCAGATTGCCTCTGTTTTTACATTCTCTGAGTCAGTGGTTTCATTTGAGCATGCCAGCAGTGTGGAGCATGCCAGCGCAAGCATAGAAAATCGTAAAGTATTCATTGTCTTCCCTTACAGGTTGGGATCATAACTGGCCCCATTCTAATCACGAACTGCAAAATAAAAAATGATGTTTTACATTTTTAAACAAACAAACTGGTTTTTAAAACAAACGTTTTGGTGTTTTGTTGGGATATTGCCACCTTGCAGAGCCAGATAAACAGGCTGATGATATTTTTACACCAAAATGGTAAGCGTTAAGCCTTGATTAATGAAGCGTGTTTAGGATGCTGTATTTTCCAAATACAGACGTGTCTGCCAGAACAACAATGACATAACATAAAAATAATTTAGCCACAGGAGTAGTATTGTGTATAAACTGGTTTGTATAACGCTCGGCTTATTAATGACATCTGCCGTGAGTGCACAGCAACCCAAACAGCAGAATATTGAGCATGTTAGCAATTGCTTTAGAGGGGCGTTTTCAGATTACGCCAGCTGGGTAGGGTTTATGGAAAAGAGATTGACAGCAAGGGGCTTAGACTCGCACAAAGTGAAAAAGCGACTGAGTGGTTTTACTGCTCGGTTTCCGAAAGCCAACTTCAATGAGTTCAAGCAAACCCTGTCATGTCAGACTTTTACCTATCATGTCGACGGTCGCGACGTTGCCGGGTATGTTATAAAGCCCAAACACGTCAATGAAAAGTTGCCCGTAATAATCTATAACCGGGGCGGGAACGGTAATTATGGCGCGGTCGTTTTTGGCAGTATGATGGCTAACCTATTTCCACTGGCCAAAGAGGGGTTTGTGATTGTGGGAAGCCAATATCGGGGTACATTCACGCAAGAAGAAAACCTTGATGAGTTTGGTGGCCAGGATGTGAATGACGTTATTGCATTGATGGATATTATCTCCCAATTTGATGGTGCAGATCCCCAACGAGTGGGGATGTTTGGTGCCAGCCGGGGTGCTATGCAAACGCATCTGGCAATGAAACAGATATCAGGCGTAAAAGCCGTTGCGACCATAGCTGGGGTTGTAGATTTAAACAAAGAGCTGACGTTTCGACCCGAGATGGAAAAGGTCTACAGCAAGCGAATACCAAATTATCACGCTACCAAAGCCGCACAGCTGGCCAGACGCTCAGTGATCAATTGGGTAAAAGAGCTGCCAAAAAATGTGCCGATTTTGTTAATCCATGGCGACTCGGACAAACGGGTGTCAGTTGAAAATTCAGTGCGCTTTGCCGAAGCGCTGGAAAAAGAAAAAATCCCAAATAAACTGGTTGTTTACAAAGGCGATAACCATTACATAGAGCGGAACGAGCAAGCCGCCTTTGCTGAGCTTTCCGAGTGGTTTCATACACATCTATAGTTACAGCCTAAGCAACATGAGCAGGGGCAAGTTTGAATCTTGCCCGCCTCTTCACCTTCTTCTTCGTATCGCCCTTTATTCTGATAAAGCTCCGTAAATCCAACAAAATGACGAGCTCTACTCCCATTATCATTCAACGTCAATTTGGGGCCTAAGCGACAGGCACCAGATTAGATCACTGTAGTTAACTGTATAATAAATGAGCTTTTTAATATTTCAGTATGTTTACACTTGAGGGTGCCTTCACTTTTTATACGGAGTTGAGGCCTGAGGACAGTGGGATACACTCATCAACAAGAAGAAGGAAACACTATGAAAAAAAATGTAATGGGACTTGCCCTGTTTGGCGCGATAAGCTTGTCGGCCAACGCACATAGCGGCCATAAAGAGACAAGTACACCCTCTTTGGCTATGACAGAACACACTTTATCTACTTACCAGCTGGCATTCTCAAGTGACGCGCAAAAAGTACAATACCTGACTCGCTATCACGATGCGGTGCTAGACGTAAAAGACAACTACCTGGTGCTAACGCTGAATCAAGCCCAGTTTGCCAAGCTACAAGGCAATGGCGCGCTGATTTTTTCAAGAGCCGACACCACTAGTCGTGCAGACGGCGCGCCAATAACAAACTCACCCATGACGGCACGAAGCCAAAGTGCAGGTCAGACATCAGGTATACCAAGCTTTCCGTGCTACCCAACTCTGGCAGAAACACAGCAGATGGCCGAAACGCTGGCGCAAACCTATCCGGATTTCGTAGAGCTTAAGCACATAGGACCATCATGGGAAAAAAGTCAGGGGCTGGGGGGGCATGACCTAACCGTTTTGGTTCTGAAAAACAAAAAGAAAAACAAATGGCGCAAGCGTCCGGCACTTTATATGCAAGGAGCGTTGCATGCCCGTGAGTATACGCCGGGCGCGATCACCTTGAAGTTTGCTCAGTATTTGCTTGAGAACCGCGAGACCAATGCAGATATCAACTGGATCATGGACCAGCGAGAGATCCATATCTTGCTGATTGCCAACCCAGATGGACGTGTACTGGCGGAGCAAGGGCTATCGTGGCGTAAAAACACCAACACGGCCTATTGTGCACTTGATGACACCTTGCGAGGTGTTGACCTTAACCGCAATTTCGACTTTGCCTGGGCCTCTCCCATTGGGGGGTCGACAGACGAGCAATGTGCGCTGAGGTATCACGGACCCAGCGCTGCGTCGGAGCCGGAAACACAAGCGATCCAGGCTTATCTTAAAGGCCTGTTTAAAGACCGGCGCGGTGATCTGTTGAGTGACCCCGCGCCTCTCAATACACAAGGCGTTTTCTTAGACCTGCACAGCTTTAGCCGTTTTGTAATGTGGCCCTGGTCGAGTGAGCTGACTCCCAGCCCGAATGGCGAACAGTTATCTATGATGGGTCATAGAATGGCGGCTTACAATGACTATCTGGCGTTTCAGACCCAAGAGATATTCAAAGTGGGTGGATCTGCGGATGGGTATGCTTATGGTCAGCTGGGTGTTGCATCATTTACGTTTGAGCTGGGTAACGCCTTCTTCGAAAGTTGTGCCAACTTTGAGGGGGAGATATTTCCCAACAACCTGAATGCTCTGATCTATGCTGCCAAGGTTGCAAAGCGGCCGTATAAGATGCCAGCCGGGCCACAAATTGATGATTTGAGATTGCAAGGAGCTGGCAATGAAGCGATACCCGCTGGTACGCCGGTGCAGATAATCGCCACTGTTGCGGATGATATCTTTGGCCGCTCTTTGACCGGGCAGCTGCCACCCAGCGAGGCCATTCGAAAAGTCGAGTTGACCATTAAGAGAAAGGGTAAGCGGGGAAAACGGCGTATTTTATTGCCCGCTGCGGATGGCGTGTTTGACACTGCGAGAGAATCAATTAACTACACATTAGACACACACCGCTGGCGTCAGGGCCGTTATACGCTGACGTTTCGTGCGCAAGATGCAAGCGGACAGTGGGGGCCCAAACACGCTAAATTCCTGAAAATCGACAATAGCGCGATACCAGGCACTGTTGCCCCTGTGGCGGACTTTGTAGCGGATTGTCGTAAAGGTATTTGTGGTTTTAATGGCTCTGTTACCCAGGATGACCGAGATGCTTTGGCATACAGGTGGGTGTTAGCAAACGACAATTTCTATGCCGTGTTTCATGGCGAGCAAGTCGAGATTGATTATTACTATGCGGGTAACTATCAGCTTACTTTACAGGTTGATGACAGCCACGGTTACCGTGATACCAAAACAGTCCAGCTGGCATTGGATGGTATACGCCCTCCCGTTGCGCAATTTGACTACCAGTGCAACGGTTTGACCTGTGAGTTTGATTCCTCAGCATCCACTGATCCGGATGGAGAAATTGTTCAGCGCCTTTGGCGCATGGGAGAACAATCGACATACTTACCTGGTGCAGAAAAAGCGGTGCACACCTTTAGCGCGCCCGGTGAATATGGCGTTGCGCTTGTTGTGATAGACAATGACAACGAGTTTAATGAGGTATGGCAGACTATTACGGTCACGGAGAATAAGTAACTCGCATTTTGAATAAGCGCGCTCCTGCGCGCTTTTATCCTAATGAATAGAAACAAATAATTAACTTTCTTGTCGTGTTGCTGTTCTTTTTATCATCTACTTTGGCGTCTGCTAATAACTAAAAACAAGGAAAAAGTAGATGAAACATCCTTATCAAATCGCGTTTTGTGTCATTGCAGGTATGGCTTTGCAATCGGCCAGTGCGGGCGAAACCACGCTAAAACTGAGTAAGCCAACAGGTAACCCCAATGCGAGCCAAAAGGTGCGTACTGTGAGCCTGGGCTCACTGGCAGACAGTTTGTTTTCAGACATGAGGCAGTTTGAGTTAGAAACAGAGTCGGATATTCGCCGTGATCTGAGCAATATGAGTGCCGTTAAATACATCTATGCAGTTGATGTTGACGCCCGTAATATATCCGCCACTTTTACCGGTACAGATAATTATAAAATCCGCTTAACAGTGGGGAGCCTGGACCTTTACACCAAAGTGAAGTTTGACGGCGTTGATGTGCTGTGCCCCAGTGTTAAAGTATCTGTTCGCCTTGAAAATCTGACTCCGACCGTTACTTACAATTACTACACGGGCGCTTTGGAAAAGATTGACATTAATTATGGTCGTGATGTCGATGTGAGTTGCTCGGGAGGCATATTGTCATTGCCCGGGATCAGCCTGTTTGTTGACTACTTCGCATCTGATGCGGCAACCGGCGCGGTAGATGATCTGATTAAGGCAAACCTGCAACAGTTTGCTGCGCTGCAACAGCCCGGAGCGCTGTTTGGTATGCAAGAGATACTTGCTGACAGCCGTGTTCGGGGCAATGTGGATGCTGCAGAGCGTTATCTGGATATTGATATCGACAATATCATCGGCAATCTGGCAACCGGTATGAACTTAAATGTCAGTCTTAACCGGGATGCTTACGGCTATGGCAAACACCTTGCACACATTGGGGTTTACCAGAGCGCACCTACTATCACTGCCGGCTGGGGAGGCCAGTTCAACGCCAGTGCACCTGGCGCTAATCGGATCAGTAAATATGCGCTTAGCGGCACATGGCGTAGCAGCAGTTGGACGCCTGGCTTGTTGTATAACAACCAATTTATCGGCGCTATTGCCTATAATCGCGTATACGGGATCCCAAGCTACCTTGGTCAGAAACAGGTGACAATTGGCAACTGTGGTAAGGCATGCGAGTAAATTTATTTGGGGTTAGCAGGCGTGCGGCCTGTTAACCCTCAATCTACCAGGGTTGCGCTGTCGCTGGCGGCATAGATCCAGCAGGTTTTTCCGGATCTCAGTGTTGCCTCCTGCCTGGCGTAATCGTCAACCTCGTAGCTGTCGGCACGCAGCAGCTCTTGCTGAGTGATTAAAAATACCGTGCCTGTAACCTCATCGTCCGGATTCGCAGTATGGATCAGAATAGGGTGGTATTCTTTATTGCTGCTTTTAAGGACCGCGGGATCGCTAATTCTGACCTGGCCCAGCCGATAGCCAATCAGGCTGTCTGCCTCACCATCGAGTAAGCGGCCAAAGGTATCGAGCTGCACCTGGGACTGTTGCAGAGTGCCATAGGAAAAAAGTGCTTCCATTGGGTTTCCTTGCGTTTTTGTTTGCAAATTTTACCAATTTCACTTAATACCTGTCCAATTTGACGGAGCAAATATGACGCTAACGGCGTTAAAAATTTCTCATTTAGAACAGCTAAATAACAAAATTTTTGCCTTGCCTACATGGACGTAGGTACCTCAGCGATAGCAGGACGCGTGAGCGGTGTTATCGACCATATTTTCTCGCCTCAAAATAGAACACTTAATTAAGCAAATTGGTATTAATTTAAAGCATCCTTGCTGTAAAGGAGTTAAATTCATTTAACGAAAAATACGCACCCTGCTCAAAACCGCCGTCATAAGTCACCGGGGCGACCCAGATCACGTCCTTCATGGTTGCAAACCCCTTGAGGAAACGTTGCCTTAAGCGTATCCAGGTGAGGACGTGCATCAAATGGTAAGTACCAGCCATTGTCGATGGCTGTTTCAATGCTGACCAAAGGGCACTTAAACATATCGCCGCCCCAGCCTCCACCGGCCTGAATACGGCTTGTACTGAACATGGGAAAGCGGCTCTGGCATTGACCCTGAGGTTTGCTATTCCATTGTCCGTCAAATACGTCTGAGCCAGCAGCGTATATGCTGCCGTCCTGATTAAAGCAGGTATCCTGTAAAGCTTCTGGCCTTGCATCTGCTGCGCTTAACTGCGGGTTATCTTTCATCGCGAGTAACCAGTCATCCATTGCCTTAAAGGCCGCTGCCGTTGGGTTGTGATCTTTGTGAGCAACCCAGATGACATGATTATCACTGTGACCTTGATGCTGTGCTATGCGCACCCGACTGTAAAAAGAAGCCGACATGTGGTGCATGTCCAGCTCGTTTTCCAGGTAATGGCGCGCATCTATAATGGGCAAGTCGACTTTGCCGATGAAGACCTGACCGGCGCGATAAGCCTGCTCCATTGCCTGTATGGAGCCTTGATGCCTCGGAGCCGGGCCCTCCGAAGCTTTAGTGATATTATGATTGCCCCACAATGTAAGCCAGATAGGAATACGGGTACCCAATGGCAGGGCTATCTCTTCCTGACGCATCTCGGGTTGGGGCTTCCAGCCACCAATGTGATGGTTAATGTGGATAAATTCAGAGAAGGTGATGTGGCCCTCGCGCAGCGCATTTAGCCCGTACTGCACGCCGATATTGTCCCAGGTGCTTCTGCCAAGACCTTGCTCGTCGGTACCAAAAATATGTTTCAGATCCTGCCAGTAACTCCAGTGTGTTTGTGCAATTACGTCATCGGAAAAAAAGGGCCGTAAAAAGCCTTGTCTGGGATTGTTGATAAACGCCGACAAACCAAAGTAACCATTAATGCACTCGCTGTTGCCATCCGGAAATGAAGGGGCAAACCCTGCCATGAGTTGATTCAAAGGTTGTAAAAAACCAGCCTTTTGTGGAAATTCGTTGATTGCATTCAGGCCTTCAATTTGCCGCCTGCGCTCCCAGTCCCGCCAGGCTTTGGGGTTATCTGAGCGAAAAGTAAAGTAGTTATTAAGCAAGTCGCAATCTAATGCATAGGTTGTTTGTGTGATCATATCCGGGTAGCTGTAAAGGGGGATCAATCCATCTAATATTCCCGTGCTATTTTGACCAATCAGATATTGCGCCAGACCTCCCCCTGAGCCGCCAATGCCCACAGTATAAAGAGGCTCGCCGTAAAGGCTGACAAACTGTTGCTTAACGCGCCTTGCGGTGTCTTCTGCCAGCAGCATATTGTAGGTATAACTGGTTTTGTTGCCACTGGAGCTGACGACTGCATAGCCATCCAGCAACTGCTGTGCCTGGCGAGTCATTACTCTTGAGGCCTTTTGTCGGCCTTGGCGGTAACCAATACCCGAGCCACCATTAAACTGATAAATGAGCTTTTTATTCCATTGGGACTGACCATGGCGCTCTCCAACCTCTTGATTCGAAATGGGCATGACCAGGGTGTAAATAAAGCGATTGATGGTGCCTTGCTCCACTCTGAATAAAGGCGATGAGTTGTGTTTTCTGGCGGCTGCTTCATCAAGCCGGATGGCTGAAAATTCACCGCTTTGTTCAGTCAGCGTGAAATAAAACAATTGAGAGGGCAGTGAACAATCTTTGCTGTACCCGATCACTTGATCGCCCTGATATATAGGAATGCCAAGGCCTTGCTGATTATCAACCAAAGGTTGGCCAAGTTCCGATTCCTGAGTCATACAAAAAAAAGGGTACTGATTAGGGCCTGAGTAGAGGTTAGTCGCAGGTCCAGTTTCCCCCAATGCAATAGGAAACGCAAAGGTTTCAGGTGGTCTGGGTACTGCTGATATGTGTGGTTTAAAGCTCAGTATTGGGTTAGCGTCAGGCTGTGCAATCGCGTTTATCTGTCGTGAGCTTGCCTCATCCTGGTGAGGGTAATACTGCAAGACTGCAACTATGATTGCTCCAAGGAACAAGGTGACAAGAACAACAATGCCTGCTTTTTTGCCCATAACGACCTCTGCTGTGATAACCGCCGCTCATACTAATAAGTGTAGGGCGAAAGTGCCAAGTGCATTGTTGTTTATTTGTTATTTCAGTGAGCGGTGTTGTAACTTCCCTGAACTTTGTCGATGGCTTTGAGTATGGCCAGCTTGGTTGAAGGCTTAGTGATATAGCCCATCAGGCCCAAGCTGGCCCATTTACGGATCAGTTCTTTGTTGCGATTGGTCGACAGCGCAATGATGGGAAGTGTTTTGCAGTGCTTGAAGGTACGTATGTTCTTGGTGGTGTTGTAGCCATCCAGCTCGGGCATAAACAAGTCCATAAACACCATATCAAACTTTTTCTTCTTCAACAGCTTAACCGCTTCAAGACCCGTTGTGGCATACTCTGTAATGTGGTCCTCTTCGCGAAGTATTTTGAGCAGCATCTCGCGATAAATTTCGTTGTCTTCTACCACCAGAATGCGCATTTTTTTGGGTACTTCGGGTTTTGCAGGTTGTGTAGCTGATACAGACTTAGGAGCAGTAGCAGGTGCTTCTTTGGCAGGTTGCATCTGCGCTGCGGATACACTGCGGGGAACGCGCTTTTCAATCAGCAGTGCAGATAACTCCGCTAAAGAAACTTGTTTGTCCTTGAGCTGGGACTTAAGTAACTCTACGCTGGACGTCAGTTGATGTTCCAGCTGTGCCATTAATGGGTTGATATGTTGCTCTCTAAGCTGTTCAAGCATTTGCTTTTGTACATCATTGTGACCCTGCTGCTGCGCAATTTCATCCCGGGGTTGCGCAAAGTTATCTTCCGTTTTGGTCCGGTATTGAGCAACATCGTCAATTAATACCCGCAATTTGTCGTCGATTTTGCCAAAATGGGCTTCCTGTAGCTGAGCGCTTTTATTGCTGCCCGACACCTGGTTCAGCGCATTGTGTAAAATCATTCTGAAGCGGTAATTTTCGTACATAGGCTTGTGTACAAAGTAGTCGCTGAAAATGTCCTTCATACAACATTTAAAGACGATGCCCGATTCTTTGTTTTCGCATAGCAAAATGTTTTTGTGCGGATAATTCAGCAGTCCTTGTTTAGATAGTTCAGTGTAGATTTCGATACTGCCGGCAACATCATTCTTTGCCATAAGAATAATAGGCGGGTTGGTTTCTACAATGAGTTCCGCCGTTTCCTCCCAGTGAAACACGGTGCGATAGGCGTCCGTGTGCGCCTCAACAATCTCTATTACACCGGTCAGTTCGTCGGTATTGTCGCAAATAATAATGACCTGAGGTCGACGCTGTGCGTGATTGGGGCTATTTCCTGTCATCGTATGCGGCTTCCTGGAACATGTTCTATACCTCGCTGTGAAATCATTTACACACAGAGCAGGGCTCTGAGCTGTTGCAGGGTGATAGGTTTTACAAAATGTTGGCTTATTCCTGCACTGGCATAGCGACTGGCACAGATCTCATCACCCGACATACCTACCAAAGTGCAGGGGCGCTCATGGTTTTGTTGCTGCTCTTTGAGTACATCAGCCAGCTGAAGCCCGCACTCGCCATCTTCCAGATGGGCATCGATAAATGCCCAGTCGTACCAGTTAGACTCAAGGTGTGCCAGTAGCTCCTGTTTGTCTCTTGCCAGCGACACGCTTACCCCTAAAGAAGCAAGTTGGCTGCTCAGTAACTTCAGAAACAGTGCGTTGTCATCAATCAGGATGGCACTTTGGCTCATGTTCCCCACTCCGCCAGCGGCTTGTCGAGATTGTGCTCAAGTCAATTCAACAAGGCATCGGTGGCCAGGGGTTTGGCAGTTCAATGTCGTATAGCGCACCGGCGCTGAGGTTTAGGCTGAAACTCAGCGATTTAACCTGCTCATAGTGTGTATCGTAAAGCGCCAGAGTTTGTGTCAGTAGTTGTAGTGAGAGCTCGGCAGATAAACCGGCGCGTTCGAGCTGAGGAATGAAATCGCCGGGAGATACTAACCCATCGAAAGGGTGATACCAGCGCGCCAGTATTTCCATACCAATCACACTAAGCGATTCCAGTGATACTTTGGGTTGGTAATGGGCTTTAAATTGCGCTTATCAGTCTGGTCGACAGCGACAGGCAATGGTTTAAATCCAAAGTGGGGCTGGACTCAGAGCAAACACACCGGGACATTTCGTTTTGTGGCCATGCCATTTGCCAGGACGAGGTCTTTGTTGTGGATAATGCCCTAAAGGATGAGCGCTTTTTTGATAACCCTTTGGTGACAGGGGAGCTGAGTATCCGCTTTTACGCGGGCTGCCCTCTGCGGCACCCTAATGGCAGCCAGATAGGCACTTTGTGCCTGATTGACTTTGAGCCCAGAGAGTTTAATGACCACGATGCGTCAATATTAACTCAGGTTGCTGCGGATGTGGTGGAACGCTTGGTCAAACTGGCCCGCATGCAGACATTCAGCTAGTACTGACGCGCTTTAATCTCAGTCACCAAATCGTCTGGCAAGGCAGCCAAAGCCGATTCGAGTTGCCGGGCAAGTTCACTGTTACTGTGACGGTAGCCAATATACTGCGGCTCGCTGTGAAAGTCCTGCGCCAATATCACCACCGGGAGCCTGAACCGATTGACGATATGCTCTGCCCATAACTTATCTACCAGTATGGCATCGACACGTGCTGTGGAGAGGATGTTAAAGAAGGTTTTTGCATGCTCGTCGTTTTCTTCATAATAAGAGCGTCTGACTAACCTGGCATTCAGTGCTTCGAGTTTTTGATATACCGCTTTCGGGTAAGGGTATTCCGTTGCTAACATGATCCTGGGTGTATCCAGGTGTCTGAAATCATCGCTGCTCTGAAACCGGGTAGCAGACACCGCCAGGCTCAGCTGCCAGAATGTTGCCGAGTCTGAAAAAATGGCTAGTCCGTCCGTTTTATCCACATGGAGTGAAAAATCCGTACTGCCATACTTAACGCTAGCAACGCAGCGTTTAAAAGGGAGTTCATTGAACTCTACGGTGCGACCCATTGACCGGGCAGCGGCTCTGATCAGATCCACTTCCTGGCCGCGCGCAACCCCACCGCTATCGGTATAGCTGAACGGACGCCAGCGCTCAAAGCAGACGGTGATGGGCTCTGAGGTTGTCCTTGGCTCAGGTTGTGATGCCTGTGCCCGTGCGCTTAATGATAACTCTGCCAGCGTTGCACAGCATGCTAAAATGAAAAGCAAATAAAAACGCGTCATTGGCTCCTCTGAAAAGCGTTAATATGATTGAGGCGAAAACAGCGACGGCTCATTTCGACGTAAACGCCGCAGTGCCTGGTTCATACTGTGCACCCACTGTGTATCAACCTGCTTGTTACAGGCAAAGCCCAGATAGGAGCGAGACAGGGGCAAAATGACGCGGTAGTGCGCCGGGTCTATGCCAGCCCGTTTGAACTGAAAACGCGCAATAATATCGCCATAGGCGATTAAGTCAATGCGTTTTAGTTTGAGCATTTGTACCAGCTCAAACCCGGAGGCCAGAAAAACAAGGTTGTCTTGTGGCACATTGGACTGGCGCAATAGCTGGTGGCCGATGTCGTTTTTAACCACGCCAATTTTGTAGTTTTTCAGGTCCCTGAGGTCTGAAACTTCGTAGTCGTTTTCTTTATGGCCCATGATGGCCACCTGGTTATCAAGCGAAGGGCCAATAAATTGAAATAACTGCGCCCGCTCCTGTGTATAGGTAATGGAAAATATACAGGTTTTAGGCGAAGTCATGGCCATGCGATAGGCTCTGGGCCAGGGCACCAGCATGATGTTTCTTCTGTCCAGCGTCCAGCCCAGGTCCTGGTAAATGCGCTCTAAAATGCGAATAGATAAGCCTTCTATCTCACCATTTATGTGATAGTTAAATGGCGGATAATCTTCGGTCACCCAGTCGAGATTGGGCGTATCATAGGTTGCCCCAAAGCTTATCAGTGGATACAGGGCAGCCAAACGTACTAACTGATGCATTGCAACCTACCTCACAATCAGGCCGAGCTTGGGTCGGCACAGAGCTGTAAATCGACATGATTTCAGTATAGTACGCTGAGCGTGATTGCACTGCCTGATGCTCTGGTATCGGATCAATCAGTGCGGCTGCTTACCTAAGGAGTCTGATAGAGCGAAAACACGTCGCTGGGTGTGCCGCTCGGGTCGGTTTCTGGTGGCTTATCCTGGCTGTCGCCAAGCAGTTCGTCGATGGCCGCTTCCAGTTTGGCTTTGAGTTCATCAATTTTGTCTTTCAGCTTGTCTTTTTCATGGGTCTCAAGCGATTTATCATCAGTTATTTCTTGTTCTGTCAGGTCGAGCATTTCAATTCGGACTTTGAGCTCTTTATAGGCCAGAAAGTCAATGCCGAGGTTATTGAACAGCAAGGCTTCATTGACTTCGTGAGGCTCTACTTTAACCTCGATTGGCATCTCCATGATTTCGCTCATGGTTTCCTGGTAGAACTGGATCTGCTGCTGTTTTTCTGGCTGGCTTAAATCGACGCGTTTGTATGCGTTGTCTCTGGCTATCTGATAGTAGTTTCTGGCCTGTTCAGAAATACTGTGATAATCCACCCCAACAGAAACCGCAACTTCATTGTCTGGTTGTGATCGCCCGGCTGCATCCATGGCACCATTTAGTTGCTGCATAAAGTGCGCCTGTTTATCCAGTTGTGCTGCATTGTGTGCGGCATACTGATTGGCAGAAAAGGCGCTTTGAGGGGGAGTCGCGTTAATTTTCATTTGGTAATTCCTTTGCACAGTTGGCAATATTTAAGCAAAGAATGTACCTAAATTTATTCTCAGGACGGGATTACAAATCTGGTAATAAAAAAGCGAAGTGGGCGGACCTACTTCGCTTTTGTGTTTTGTTAATCCGTTGGTACCCGGTTATCGGACTACGGACCTTTTGCGTTAGAACTGATAGTTTACCGACAGCTTAACGTTGCGCTCGTTGCCTGGCAGGCCGCCAAGGAAAAGGGCTTTGCTGTAATAACGCTCATCCGTCAGGTTCTCAATATTGAGCTGGATCTGGTACTTGTCACCCTGATAGCGCGCCGCAGCATCCCAGCGTGTGTAGCTGTCAATGGTCGCTGTTGGCAGGCCGAAAGAGGCCGAATTAACGGTACGCTCATCCACATAGTTCACACCCAGGCTAAGGGTCAGGTTTTCCATAACCGTGGCTGGCAACTGGTAGTTAACCCAGGCGCTGGCCATTTTTTCTGGTACACCTTTCTTCTGCTCTGAGCGCTCCTGGGCACGGATCTCAATCGCGTCCTGCCAGGTGGCGTTAAGGTTTAGATCAACCGACTCGGCCAGTGCCAGGTTCAGGTCGACTTCAACACCCTTTGATTCATCTTCATCGTCGTAGAAGTATTGAGTAACACTCACGTTGTACTCAGGATCTTTAGGGTCATCATTATACAGCGGGTTGGTATAACGCAGGTTAGTACGGCTGGTCTCAAACCAAACGATTGAACCCAGTAAGTCTTCGTCCAGCGCCGTGAAGCGGATCCCCAGGTCCAGTGACTCTGACTCAGAATCTGGACGGTTTGGCGAAGCCGTCTCATCGGATAGCGAACCTAGAATACTGTAAGCCGTGCGGCCTTTGGCGACATTAACAAACGCAGACAGTTGCGGATGAACCTGATAGTTAACACCAAAATTATAGGTCATACCTGAGTCATCTGAATCCAGCTCTTTGCTGGCTTCTGGCGCACGGTCGCTGCCTTTGTGCTGATAAGCCTGCTCAATGGCAGAATAGGCAAGACCGGCACGCACGGTTAGCTGATCTGTCAGATACAAGACTTCCTGGAAGCTGATCCCATAGGCATCCAGCGACTTGTCATAGTTGCTGCGCAGTGACGGGTCATAATCCATGATATCGCCGGTAGCCCAGTTCGGGTTGCGAATATCCAGAATATACGGGATTGCGTTGTCGCCTTTGGCACTGTCGGCATCGTAAGCTGACCAGCTCTTCAGTGCCATTTCCCGGTTTTCATAGTTTACGCTGACAAGGTGTTCACCCATCACGCCACCCAGGCTCCAGCCCAGTTGTAGATCGGCAAAGTATTGCCAGGTTTGTTCTTCAGCAACCTGACGGCGGTATTCCTGACGACGGGCGGCAAAGGGATGCAGTTCGCCATCAATAAGCAGCGGTGCACGAGGGTCCGCATTAATCACGCCACGACGCTCCCAGTACACATAGTTATATGCACCGGTTTGGCGTGCAAACTCAGAGTCATAGCTGCGCCACAATACTTGCTGTGTCAGGGTCGAGTCGTTGTTGATGTGCCAGTCGTGACGCAGTTTAATGCGCAGCTCTTCACCTTCGTTTGGTTTAGACAAAGGCGAGATCAGGCTGCCATCGCCCAGGTTGTAAGGCTTAAGGCCATCGGTAGACTGAATTGAGGCTGCCAGCTGCTCACGTTGCTGCGCTGTCAGTTGTACACCCAGATAGTTTTTGCCATCGTCATCCATTTTGGTATCGTTTGGCAGATCAGCGCCATTCAGGTTACCAGGCGTACCACTGGTGCTGTCCCAGTTCATGATTCTGACTGGATCGCCAATAGAATCGATTTGTAGCGCATCGTCGATATAAGCGGTTGAAAGCAGTAGCTTGTGGCTGGCGTTTACATCAAAGCTCAGGCTGGCATACACTTCGTCTCGGTCTGACTGCAGGTCGCGATAACCGTCGCTGCGCTCATGGTTGGTTACCAGGCGGTAGGCCCACTGATCGTTCAGGCCACCCGTGGCATCAAAGCCAATACCATAGCTGTTCCAGCTGCCTGCTTTGGCACTGATCTCAAAAGCTTCCTGTTGCTGAGGTTTTTTCTCAACCAGGTTGACCACGCCCCCTGCGGCGCCAATACCGTATAAACCGGTTGCCGGGCCTTTTAATACTTCAATGCTCTCAACATTAGTCATCGAGCGGGTAGGGTTAAAGTTGTTGCCTAAGTCAGCACCGCCATACATGCCATCATAGGTGTAGTTGACGCCCAGGCCACGCACAGTAAGCGTGTCACCAATGCCATAGTTGTTACCAGCTTGTCCCAGACCACTGACGTTACGCAGAGCCTCCTGAAGCGTTGTGGCGTTTTGTGCTTTGAGTAATTCTTTATCAACCACGACAATGGCTGCTGGCGTTTGCATTAAGGCCATGTTGGATTTAGTGGCTGTGCCTGATTCCAGGATCAACTTATTATGTTTATTGTAAATACTGATCCGTTCGATGTTTTCGTCAGTGTTCTGAGCAAAAGCCGCAGGGCTGCTCACAGCGGCGCCCAGCAGGGCGATTTTAACGGCATTAGCCAACATATTTGGTGAATTCTTCGAGCGAGAGAATTGCATTTTACACTCCATACAACTAAGGAACCCGGCTTCGGGACTGCAGAGGGAGCGCATACTAACAGTGATTTTAAATGATAACAACTCTCATTTGCGTTTAATAAATGTTGCTTGTGTGGCGAATTATTTGATCTGGTTTACCTGCTGAGAATGAATTATTGATAATTTATTAAATAAAAACAATCGAGTAAAAAAAGTACACAGATCCGATGATTGTTTACACTCACCTGCAACCTGCTCAGAGCTCGTCCTAGGAAGCTGGCTAAGGACTTGTCTTGTCTGCCTCGTCGGCATATTTTGCTTTTACCAGAGCAATATAGTGTTGCAGGTTCTTTTCTTGCGTGAGCTCAAAAGGATGTGTCAGCAAAGAGATGTCACACACCCGGTCAAGGCGAAATTCACGATAATCGTTGCGTAAAAGACAATGCCCTATGATGGTCCATTTACCGCCCCAGTACACCAGTCCCAGCGGCTCTATGTCACGCTCACTGTAGGCCTCTTTGGCATCTTTGTAATGCAATCGGACCTGGCGTTTTTGTACCACGGCTTCACGTAGCGTGCTGCTGAATCTTTGATGATCTTCGGTGTGACCAAAGCTGGCGGCCACATAAGGAAAGTCGTCCAGTTGTTGTTTTAGGTGCTCGGGCAGCGCTGCCTCAATTTTTGCCATGGCGCTGCTGGCATGCTCCGATAATACCGGATCGGTCCAGGCGCTGGCCATGCGTGTACCCAGCAGTAAAGATTGCAGCTCCGCCACGGTAAACATCATAGGTGGCAGATCGCATTGCGCTATCAGGTATCCAATACCGGCTTCGCCCTCAATAGGAACGCCTGAACTTTGCAGATGCTGAATATCGCGGTAGATGGTTCGCTCAGATACGTTTAGCCGCTCGGCAAGCTGCTTAGCCGTAATGGCCAGACGCCGCCCTTTAAGCAGATTAACCAGCTGAAATAAACGCTCAGATTTGTGCACGACTGTCTCCAAAAAAACGCCGGGACAGGATCCCGGCATTCATACGCCCGGTCAGGTTACTCACTGCAAGGCGTTTGTGCAACCACCTCAGTCAGGACCAATGACAGGCTATCTTTGTCGATAAGCTTAGCGAACTGCTGACAGACTGGCTCATGCTCAAAAGCCGCTTGCACGCGTTTGGCATCATCCAGCGTGTTCCAGTACACAAGGTCGGTGTATATACCACTGTCAGCGTGCTTTGAAACCGAACGATACAACAATCCTGTCTGCGCTTTGATATATGCCATAAAGTGTTCATTTTGCTCTAAAAAGTCAGCTTCAGTGACGCCGCCTGCCAGTTTGAAAGTGGCAATTTCTACATAGTTAGTGCTCATGTTTTTGTCTCCTTGTTTAAGTTGGTGACAGTAAAACACGTGGTGGTGTCAGGGAGTGTCAGTAGGGTGCAATGGGGTGGCATCCCATTTAAACGTTGGCCCGTTCAGGATGCTCGGTTAGACTATGCGCTTTTTAATGTGTGGGGAAGTGTGATGGAATTTACGGCCTGGTTAAGTCTGGCGTTTATATGTTGTGTTGGGGCCATGTCTCCGGGCCCCAGTTTGGCGGTTGTGTTACGTTACAGCCTGTATCACAGTGCTCAGCATGGAATTGTTGCGAGTTTATCTCATGGTCTGGGCGTGGGTATTTATGCCAGCTTGTCTCTGCTGGGCCTGGCCAGTTTGATTGAGCAGTTTCCTTTGGTTTATCAGGGACTGGTGTACGCAGGCGCGGCGTACCTTGCCTATATGGGTTACAAAATCCTCAGCAGCAAAAGCAGTGGTATTGAAGTGGCCAAAGAGCACGATGCTAAAAGCTATTTTGCTGCGGCAAAAGATGGCTTTGCCATTGCCTTTCTCAATCCAAAGCTGGCCATTTTTTTCCTGGCACTGTTCTCGCAGTTTATTGACCCCGAGGCACTGACGCTTAAGACGGCGGTGATCATGTGTATGACAGTACTGGTGATAGATGCGTTGTGGTATTTCTTTGTGTCTGTTGTAACCGCTTCAGCCCGGGAGCGGTTCGATTTAACGGCAAAACAGGCTGTGATAGACAAACTACTTGGCTGCGCTTTTTTGTTACTGGCCGCCCGGGTTGTTTATCAAACCATCTAATACCAATTTCACTTAATACCTGTTCAATTTGACGGAGCAAATATGACGCTAACTGTGTTAAAAATTTCTCATTTAGAACAACTAAATAGCAAAATCTTTGCCTGGTTATCGAACATATTTTCTCGCCTCAAAATAGAACACTTAATTAAGCAAATTGGTATAAGCATTATTGCCAGCCGTGCAGGCGAACATAATTGCTGACCACATAGACCTTCAGGGTCGGACTGGCGACGGTGTAATGGTCAAATTTCAGCGCCAGTCGGTGTTCGCCCCGACTGGCCACCGAGGCAATGTCGACATGGATGCAATGTCCATTGGGTAACATCAGACTGGCTCCTCTTAGCGTAAACACATCCTGATATGCACCCGCGTAGAGCGGGAAAGTGTTGATGCAGGCTCCGGTGAGTGACAAAGAATCGACATGAAATGATGCCCGGGGAAAATTCAGCAACAGGCGGACAGACGGATAAGGGGTAAACCGCCAGCTGCGCGGCATACCATGCCCTTCGACGATATGCGGCAGGTCGTCAATAATGGACAACAGCGTCTGGTGATCCGGATGCCACTGATTGTGATTGTTCGACTCCAGCAAAGGTTGAACCGGGAAGTCAACGATATTGGCGGCGCGAAAATGGGTATCGAGCAGGCGCTCACTTTGTGCATAGCTGGCCTCGTGCTGAGCCAGCTCTTCAAGCAGATCACTGGTAAACGCCTTCAGCTCATTGCACAAATTAGTGTGTGCCTGGAATAAATCTAGCTGAGACGTTTCAACCACCTGGTGAATATAGTCCAGCTCATCCTGTGTCAAGTCCATGATAGTAATCACCGCATAATTCGTAGTATGAAATTTAAGCAGGTTTTGTACCAGTTTTAGCGTATTTTTCGCCTGGTTTTTGACACAAGGGGTGCTCTATGACCTGGGCAAAGCGAATAAGCTGTGACTCGACTTCTGCACTCAAACACTGGCCAAAGTTAAGGCGAACATGGCTCTGGTAGAGGTCAGTGGTAGAAAAGGCATCCCCGCACAGAATGTAAATATGTTCGTTTTTTAACTGTGCTTGTAATTGCTTGGTGTTGATATCCGGCATCTCAAGCCACAGCACCAGCCCACCTTTTGGGCGATTGAGCTGGATACTGGCACCCAGCAGTGAGGTTAGTGTCTGTATGTATTGATTGCACTGCAACGCAAGCGTGCGGTTCAGCTTTTTAAGATATCGGGTGTAATGCCCCCGACCAATGTAGTCAGCCAGTGCCAGCTGCAGTGGCCGGTTACAACCTAAAGAGCGCACACGGACAAGGTCGCTGTAGCGGTCATAAAACCGTCCCGGTGCACACCAGCCCAGCCTGAATCCGGGCGCCAGTGTTTTGGAAATACTGCTGCACCAGAGGATCCAACCATCCTTGTCAAAGTGTTTAACAGGCAAAGGAGGCGTGCTGTCGTGGCTCAGCTCCCGATAGACATCGTCTTCAATAACCGGGGTTTGATAGTGCCGGGCCATGTCTGCCAGTGCTTGCTTTTGTTGTATGCTCAGGCAATGCCCTGTCGGGTTTTGGAAATTGGCGCTGAGCAAGCAGGCCGCAATTTGCTGGCCCGCCATTGCGCGTTCGAGCTGTACCAGGTCGATGCCATCGAGGTTGCTGGGGATCTCCATAACGTACCTGCCCATAACACTGAGTATATCAAGCAATCCGCTGTAGCATGGCGAGGGAACAGCAACGACGTCTCCCTCTTTGGTGGTCAATTCCAGCGCTGTTTTTACCGCATCCAGAGCGCCCTGAGTAATAATCAAGTCCTGTGCATTTAAGATAAAGCCCTGTGTTTTCATATGATTGGAAAGTGCTTGTCGCAACGAAATTTCACCCAAGGGATCACCATAGTTGAACAGCAACTGGTTGCTCCTCATGGTGCGTGCCAGTGAAGCGCGTAATGTTTGAGTGTCTATCAGGGCTGGGTCTAGCTGTGCCGTTGCCAAACCGGATCTGAGTCTTGAAGGAGGGGTTGCAGGTAAAGGACTGACTTTTGCCGTAAATTGGGCATGCTTGATGTCACCTGCCGGGTTGTATTCAAGGCTGACAAAGAAGCCTCGTTTCGGATCTGCGGTAATAAATCCCAGCGATTCAAGGTGGCGATAGCAGGCCATTGCCGTGGTCATACTGACCTGATTGAGCGCACTAAGTTGACGCAAAGAAGGCAGGGACTGGCCATTTTGGTACTCGCCCGCTTCGATGGCACCGATGAACTGCCCGGCCAGTACTTTATATTTTGCTTGCTTAGCCATCTGTTATCTAAAAATTTCCATTTTTTGTATCTGTTATCTAATTACTACCACGCTAAAGTAGGGGGCGTAAAGTCAAAAGGAGTCATTATGCAGTCATTCACACCCCGGCAGTTGCCGACTTATGAACACTTGCTCGCAGCGCTCGAACAAGAATGTCAGGCTTTCAGAGAGTCACTCGATACCCGCCGAGTAAGCAATTCGGCGTCTAGTTTGCAGCCACGAGAACTGACCGAACAACCGGGCGGGTTTGAGGTCTTCAGGCAAGTTTTTAGTACAGAAATCGCCCCACAACTGTCGGCCAGTAATGGGGGGCGCTACTGGGGCTTTGTCACTGGCGGGGCCAATCCGGTTGCCACCTATGCCGACTGGCTCGTGACCTTGTACAACCAGAACGTGTCTAAAGGCGGCGACTCCGTTGCCAGTCAGGTAGAGCGCCAGGCGATTAAGTGGATCACTGAGTTATTTGAGTTACCCGCGGTATTTGACGGTGTGATGACCACAGGTGCGACAGCCGCTAACGTATTAGGCGCAATGACGGCCAGGCAGGAAATTGGCCGTAAACAAGGGATTGATGTTGCAAAAGTGGGTTGCAAGGAATTGGAGTATACCGTGTTTGCCGCGACCCCACATGCGAGTATGGTCAAGGCGCTTGGACTGGCGGGTTTGGGTCAGGAGAGCTGGGTGCAGGTCGCCTGTGAACCCAACATTGAAGCCATGGATACCACTGATCTGGCACGCAAACTGGCGGACTGTCGAGGCACGGGAAAAATCGTTATCGCCAGCGCGGCAACGGTGACCGGCACAGATTACGACGACCTAGTCCGGGTGGCACAACTGTGCCGCCAGCATCAGGCCTGGTTACATGTCGACGGCGCATTTGGTATTTTTGAACGGCTGCTGGCGGGTCCGCAAGGTAAAACCCAGGGTATAGAGCTGGCAGATAGCATCACGCTTGATTGTCACAAATGGCTCAATGTGCCCTATGACTGTGGCGTATTTTTAACTCGCCATCCGCATACTTTGTTTGCAACCTGCAATGTGGATGCGCCTTATTTGGCAAATACTGAAGAGGCGTTTCCTTTTATGTCTTTGGGGATTGAAAACTCAAGACGCTTCAGAGCGTTGCCTGTCTGGGCTACTTTGCTCGCTTATGGCAAACAAGGTATCAAGGCACAGATCCAACGTAATGTGGCACAGGCTGCGACTTTGGCTAACTGGATTGACGCCTCACCAGCCTATGAACTGGTGAAAGCCTGTGAGCTGAATGTGGTTGTATTCTCGGCCAGCGCAGCAAATGCCCATGATACAGAGGCTCTGTTGGCACAGTTAAACGAGTCAGGTCAGGTGTTTATGACGCCGGGCAGGTGGCAGGGGAGCCCTGTGATACGGTGCGCATTTAGCAACTGGCGTACTGAACAACGGGATGTCGAGTTAGCAATCTCTGAGCTATTCAGGTTAGCAAACTAAGGGGAAATGGCGATCCCTTCAGGTGTGAAGGGATCGCGCATGATTACTACTTAGCGGCGCATATCTGCATCAAATCGCATATATGAGCTGGTTGGGTCGTTTTCAGTGGCAGGGTCCGGTTCCATCATTTTCAGCACTGACACTTTCCAGCCATCATCGAGCATAGAGCTGGGTGAAATGACATAACCTTCAGCACTCAGCCCTGAAGCTGGGGTGTTTGCCATTAGCATCAGTTGTCCCTGATTCACTGACCAGGTGAAGGCACGAGTTTTACCCTCAGTGACCATCTCTGCTAAGTTCCCGCTATGGAACTCCACATACATAGTCTGATCACCATTAATAAGTGCATAGCGCTCATACATCAGAGTGTGGCTATCAAACATAGGTTGACCAGACATAGGTTTAACACGCTGTACTATGCCCAGGTCATTACCGTCTTTCCATTGGATCACATCGCCGTTCAGGAACATGGCGAATCGCGTGTCACTGTCTGCGAGCTGATTCAACTCAAAGGTTAATTCAGTTTGCCCAGTACTGGCGTCATAGGTATAGCTACCGTAGTTAATGCCAGCCATACTTGGATCTTCACTTTCAAAGTCGGCTTCAAAAAACTTGTTCCCAGGCAGGAAGGCGGTCACCCAAATTCGGCCTTGATTCAGCGGGTATTCTACAAAGCCACCAATCAATGGATTATCTGCATCAGTCAGTCGGCTCATGGTAAAGGTGTCCTCGCCCTCGACATCTATGGTCAGTGTGTTGCCATCAACCATCAGTGTGTGTTTGAGTGCGGAGTCAAAACCGTATACACCGTTAGAATCAAATGTCAGATCAACCATAAACTCGCCAGTTTCTTGATTCCAGCTGGCGTAGCCTACTTCCAGTCCTGCTTTCCCTTCTGGATCATCATCGGACTTGATTTCCATATGTACCCATTTACCATCGCGGATCACAACAACAAAGTTGGGCTCAGCTGGGTCGTACCAGGCACCGTTGAGTGGTGTAGTCGTGTAGGCTGGCACAGGGGGGGTTACCATTGCTGCTTTATTGGCTGCTTGCTCATTAAGATAGTAAGTTTCTTCCATACCTTGGTCACAGTTAGTATCCAGCGGGTAGTTACAAACCTTGATATAGTCGCGATCAAAGCCTTTGAAATCACTTACTGTCACTGAGCCAGATTCATCAGAATGCAGCTTGCCGGATTTAACAGAGAATGTGCCAATTTCGCTGAAGTTAGTGTCGCGGATAACCCGAGTAAAGGTGTCATAGTCGCTGTAATTCAGGAAGTAGTACTTTTGCTCAGTCTGCCTGTTGTCGTTGAGGATATGGAAAGTACGATTGTCCATCCACATATAATCAAACTGGGTTAAGGTCGTGTCGGTTTTCATGTATTTAGCTATATAGCTGGAACCCGGGTCTTGCTCATTGGCATTAGTAAAGCTGTAGCGCACATACCAGCTGTTGTTATCCATGGATAGAACCTGATAACTAGTGCTGTTATTCACTGAACAGCTTTCGGGCGTTGCCCCTTCAGGGCACTGGTATACATTGCGGTTATTCATGCTGTCCAAATAGCTATTGACTGATAAGGTGCGGTTGTCAATCTCCCAGGCTTCTATGTATTTGTTCAGCCGGTTATAACTAACGCCATTAACATAGTTATCAAAGAAATAGTTTTGCGGCAGATTTGCACCAGAGTACAGAATAAAGCGCCCCTGGGCCAGGGTATCATTCAGGGTGATAGCCTGCTCAGGCATCATGATCCCCTTGCGATGGCGATGGGTCATTGATGCCTTTTTATCAGGTTCCGTTGCAACGGCATCATCGGTGATTGCCCAGAACTGGAAGCCACCTTGCAATGTCTTCAGCAGCCAGTAAGTGAGCGTTCTTGCTTCCAGTGTGTCGGTTTTGGCCAACATCACAACCAGATTATTGCCACTGATTTGCCAGCTGAAATCACGTTCGGTGCCGTCGGGGAGGGTAGATTTGCCGGTGCCGCCTTGATTGAACACCATTTTACCAGCCTGAGGGCGATAATATTCTTCACCGGTTTGACCGGCCATCAGATAATACATTTGATCAAAATGCCAGGTCCCAGGCATTTGTTCGGCAGTCGGGGTGATTGTATTGTTACGTACCACCATAGTGAGATCTTCGGTGTCGATGACATCTGCATTGAGCACAGTATCGTCATCGGCTTTGATTTCGTCACGCACAACGGTCAGGCTGATTGCTTTGGCAAAGTCATTGTCGTCGTAAATGGTGAAGCTTGCTGTTTTATACCGCGAGTAGCAGGTATAGTTCATGCCCTCAGCATTTTTGCAGCTGTGTCTTTGCGAGAAAATACCATCGCCAAAAACAATACTGACTGCGCCGTTAGTGGCCTGTGTCCAGGTAATGGCACCACTGGTGTGACTGGTGAAAGTACCTGTGCCATCTTCATTTAATGTCATTTCTGTAAAGGGGCTACGGAACCAGCGCGTTGAGCCAATCAGGTAGTCACCAACAATAGAGCCTTCGCCGTTATCAACCAGCTTGTCATCCTGCTTGATTTCTTCTTTGGTTTTATCAATTAAAGTGGGGTCAGAGTCGTTGATGGTATTGGTCAGTTCATTGACGGCGCTTTGGCTCGAAACCAGTTCAAAGGTATTGTTGACGCCTGCGGGCAAAGAAAACTTAGTGTCGCCGCTGCCATCGACAACCAGTTTTATCAGCGCAGACAAAGTGAGTTTTTCATCGCCATCAACCCCTACCAGGGCATTGTTCAGCTCGCTGGTGGTTTGTGGTACACCGCCGACAGCGCGGGTAACGAGCGCATATTCAGCGGTGGTTACATTGGTAATGTTTACGCCAAAGTTTTCGCTGCTATTGACTATGCCGTCCTCTCCGGCCTGAGTGGCGACAGAAGCAAAGCTTTCCAGTTGGGAGTAAAACTCAACATTCTGCTGGTTTGTACCGCCATTCGCTTTGATGCGGATCAGCTGGTTTACCGCCGAATCATCGATATCCAATTGAACGGTGTAGGTGCCGTCATTGCCGGCCGTCGCCGGGAAGGTTTCATCGCCTACGTACACCATCAGTGATGCATTTGCTACCGGTGCGTCGGTGACAATGCCGGTTAGGGTGACGGATCTGACTAAGCGTTTTACGGTGAAGTTTTTCGTTGCTGTGGCCGTTGCACCATCGTCATCGGTTACAGTCACGGCCAGTATCATGGCAGTATCTTCAGTGACATCCGGCGTTGTAAAGCTCACATCACTGGTTGTGCTGTTGCTGAGGGTGACCGATGGCCCTGTACTGACACTCCAGCTGTAGCTGACAACCTGACCATCGCTGTCAGTTGCGCTGGCCTTGAGTGATACCGCGGTGCCCTCCAGTGCTTCACTGTCGCCGGTAATGCTAACTGTAGGCGCCTGATTATTTGGGGCTGGATCTGGATTCGGGTTCGGATTGGGGCTGGGGGAAGATCCACTGTCTGAGGAGCCTCCACATCCAGCCAGTATGGCTGTCAGGCAAGAAGCCGCCAGCAATAATTTTAGATTTTTCATAAACACACCTGTTCGATTTAGCGAAATAAACTCGCCCTTCCTTTGGTTGTAAAATGAGTAGGGTAAGCATAGTTTATAAGTCAGAAAAGTGAATGCTAATTCAGCTTAAATTCAGCAACACATGTGCAGCAGCACATTGGCTTAGTTTGCGCTTAACGGCCCTGACTGCTGCACGCTTTTTGCTCAGCTGTAGTCAATTTTTGCAATGTTCTTCAATTGGTGGGTTGCAAAGCCTTGAGATGATCATAGACTAGGGCATACCTTGCTTCGTCATTACGTCTTTTGCAGGCGTGAGCACGCAGATGCAATACCACAATAACAATAACGAACGCGAATTTGCTGGCCTCACATCAGGTAAGGTGGAGCCGCAGGGGATAGACGAGAAGTCCATGGATTTTATTCAAATTGGCGAATTTCGCCTCTACCATCAAACCAATGAACTTATTAAGGATGAGCGCAGCATCACATTGGATCCTCGGCTGCTGTCATTGCTGACATTCCTGGTTGATAACCCCAATCGCATTATCGGTCGGGATGAATTACAAGATGCCATCTGGCAGGGCTCCATAGTAACGGATAATGCCATTAATAAGCTGGTGGCGAATCTGAGAAAGGCATTTTGCGATGACCCTAAGTCGCCGCAGTACATACAAACCGTGCCCAAACAGGGCTACCGCTTTATTGCGCCCATCAATATTGGGGCTGATGACAATACGCCGTCAGCCATGCAACCCACAGCGCAACAGCGCTTGCCCGGATGGTATTTACGCTTGGGTGTTATCCTGTTTGTTGGGCTTTTGGGTAGCTTTATCTGGCAACATGTTAATACGCCCAAGGCACAGTATGGCGAAAGCCGGGCGCTGAGCCGTGTCAGCGGCGGCAAATTGTTTCCTGTTGTGCTGGCAGAGCAAGCCCATGTTGCATTTTTGAACGTGACAGCAACGCAGGGTCGTCGCTTGTGGGTGGCTGATTATGCAAGTGTCGGTAGCGCGTTACCAAAGCCGATTGAGGCGCCCGATTACCACCTGCAACAATTATTGGGTAGCCAGGGCGAGTACCTGGTTTTTAAAGGCTACTACAAGGAGCAGTGTGGCTGGTTTAAAGCCAGATTAGACATTGCTGGCCAACAACTTTCGCCGCCCTCCGAGGCATTATATAACTGCGACCTAATTTATCACGACAGCATCTATGTTGCCGGTGCAGATACCATATATGCGCTGGCCCATGAACGACGTTTTGAGCATAAAAATGAGTTGTATGCGCTCAGTTTTACCTCCCAAATCAAAAAATTACCGACCAATTTGGAACCAAGCTGGCGATTGGCCTATCTTGATGCTCATCCCGATACGGCCCAATTGTTGCTGACGGCACACACCAATGATGGTAACAGCCGGGTGCTCAGCTACGAGAGCGAGTCGGCACAACAAGTCTTGCAGCTGTCGCTGACCGGATTAATGCACGGCGCTATCTGGGACCATGACCATCAGGGGGTTGTTTTCTCATCTTCCAGTCCGCGTACTCAAATGTATCATCAGACATTTACTGAGAGCGAGCCGACCTTACTGAGCAGTCTTAGCGACAAAATCTGCTGTAATATTGCCCGTCACAGCAATGGCGTGGATTATATTTTTACCACCTATGACAAAAACATTGAACTTCAGTGGCTGGAAACCGGATTTGTGCTGGACAACAGCAACGGGCTGGACCGCTCTCCACGCCTAGCACACACAGACCTGGGCGTATATTTTATTTCTGATCGCTCCGGCAGCTCTCAGGTGTATTATCAGCGCCCACAGGAGCAGGCCAGGCCGCTTTCAGCGCTCCCTGAACATGTGCGCCTCAGGGATATGACGTTGTCACCCGACGATGAACTGTTGCTGATCAATCACGATAATCACGCCATGTGGCTGATCCCAACCAATGAAGCGCAGCAGGGCAATACCTTGTACTTTGATGGTTATATCTATCAGCAAAGTTGGCTGAGTAACAGTTTATTCGCGCTCTCCGTGAAACAGAATGAGCAAAAGCGGGTGCAAATCTACAATCGTCAGATGCAGCTGGTGGCGCAGTTGCCACAGGATTGGATGATTGCACTAACAGACCCGACAACGCCACAGTACGTTTATCTGACCGACAAAGAACATATGCTCTATCGTTTTCCTTTTGCCAGTATTTTAAATGGCATAGAGCGCTCTGCAGGAGAAAAAATCGGACAACTGGAGGCGTTTTCAAGCCTGGAGCTGGAAAATGGCAAGGTCTATCTGATGACAAAGGAATGGCATGAACTGGTGCGCTACAACCTGAGTGATGAGGGGTTACAGCCGCTGTCGCGTCAGGACATAGGGGCATATATGGGGTTTGATGTCCGTGACGGACAGGTGATCTATGGTCGTAAAGCGGCGTTTCGAAGCGACGTTTACAGCACCGTTGCGAGGTAACTGGTAGCGCGTTGCCTCAGTAGTGCAACGCGCTTTATATTATGTATTATCACCACCGATAGGTGTAATTGAGCTTCACGGCGGTCTCACTGAATCGCGCTTGTTTGTCATGCCAGCCATCCTCTAAGTCGTATCCTTTATTAATACTCAGCTGATAGAGCTCATCCGGTGCGGGTTCATAGCGCAAGCGGCTAAACAACGAGAAACTGTCAGACTGGGTGTTATGTTGAAACAGGGAATTCCACGACCATTCGCTGTTGAAAGCAATATTCACTTTCAAACGGGTATTATACATGTTGCTTTTCTCGCCCGCGCGCTCGTAATAGTACATATGACGTCCAAGCTGCACATACAAGTGCTTGTTTGGACGCGTATTTATGGTCAAGCTGAGGCGCTCTAAATCAGCATCAAAAAAGTCGCCTTTAACAACCCGGCCGCTGACGAAAACAGGTCGATCACTGGCGCTTTCATAGTACAAGTTCCACTGATTATAATCATACTCGCCTGTGGCAAACGCAATATTATCGCGGAATTTAAACGGATCTTTGAGCACTTTATTATACATATCATAACTGATGTGGAAGTAGTCATTAGACCGGGTTTGTATGACTAAAGGTTGTAAGAACAGTTGCTGGCCTTTCTTTTCGCCTTCGGTACTTTCCCAACGTTTATAATAGGCTCTGACCTGGTAGAGGTTAAGATTATCTCCGAGCCAGCCTGTTTGCGGACGAACCCGGTAATGGCTGGTGAGGTGGTAGTATTTCAGGTCGGTGCGATTCACAAAGCCCAGCGCCGGGTTAAAGTCCTTGCCGATATAGCGATATTTGGCATTCAGGTAAAACTTATCATTGGGCAGCAAAAACGCCAGACCATAAGACTTGCTGTCACTGTCGGGTGTGTCGTCTGGCACGTCAATGGACTGATAAAAGGCGTTAGCAATCAATTGCTCTTCACCAAATAATAAATCGTCAAAGCGATAATCAACCCCAGTCAGGGCATGACTGGCACTGTCATCGGCGCTGCCATGGGTGAGTATGGCACCGAGCTGGTGACGCTCGCCAATATGCTGTTTGGCTCTGGCGACACTGAGCTGAGTGGTTTCGTCACTATTGCCATCTTGTTCCTGATTGACGCTTAATATGCCTAAGTCGGTATTACCCACACGACCCGTTAACTTGGTCCCCCAGTTAACATCCAGAACGCCCGATTGTGGCCCCTGACCAATACGTCGCGAATAAAAGGGCATGCCGTTATAATCATCATCATCCATGCCGCCAAAGCGGAAGATCTGACTGTCCTGTAAAAAGAAGTCACGCTTTTCGCTGTAGTACTGACCAAACCGGGTCATGTTCATTTCGATTTCGTCGACATCTGTCCCGGAGAAGTCCGTATTCAGAGTGAGCTGACCCGTCAGGCTGGGTGTAAATCGGTAGGTGGCGTCAAGGGAAGGCTCAAAGCTGCTCTCGTCGAGCGTATCTTTGTAGGCCAGTCCTGGCTTAACTTCAACTCCCAACCCCTGGTCCAACTCGCCAAGCCCGGAAATGGGCGCAGTTTGTGATGCATGCCAGCCTGCTGAGTTGGGGTTGTTAAGATTCCAGTAAGACTGCACGTAGGGGCTGGAGAGCTTGTGGCGTAATTGCAACCCCCAGTTTGGGGCATCCGGGTCAAAGGATAAAGACTGCATGGGGATGGCAATTTCCACTGTCCAGCCATCTTGCTGTTGCTGTGTTTTGGCATACCACATGGTTTTCCATTCGGCGATATATTCCGTACCATTCACCAGGCCATCTTCGCGCACGCCAGAGGGGGTAACATGAAATAAGTAGCCATCGGATTTATCATGATTGGTATCCAGGATCAGGCCAAAATAGTCTTCATTCCAAATCCGCTCGCCCTGAGTGAGTACCCGGTCCACTATGGTGTTAGCAGGCTGAGTGATTTTGGCGGCTACATAAAAAAAGTGTTCATCGTAGGCCACATAGGCGGTGATTGGGTATCTGGGCGTACCACCCACGGTTGGCCGGAATTCAACAAACTCGGTGATCACACGGGCGTTGGTCCATTCATCAGGCGCAAGTTCACCGTCTATGTTCGGGGCTGTAGCAAGCCGGGGGATAGCGGTGTCGCTCTGGGTAAACTGCTGCCAGGGTCGAATGGGTTCTGATGTTTGCTGCGCTGCGCTGCAAGTCGTGTAAAGGGTGCATAGTGCTAAGCTTAGTGCGTTCAACTTATTCATTGTTTTATCCGTTTCGTAAAAAGCTGGCTCCATTGTTGTTGCTGCGAAAATAAAAAGCGTGAGAAAGGCGCGAAATGAGGTGACAAAGTGAGGAAATTATGTGACTAATACCTGCCTAACTTAATGAATAAACTGGTTTTAAATTTTTAGTATGTAAAAAGGACCGCTTATGCACTATCCAGCCCCTTTAACCTCTGGCAGTACCATTGCGGTAACTGCATTCTCCAGCGGTGTTGCATCGCCCCTGCACGCACGCCTTGAGCTGGTGCTTGGCGACCTGGCTCGGCGTGGGTTTAATGTACTCGAAGGTCGTTGTTTGCGTGAAGACCAGTTGCATGTCAGTGCGCCTGCAGCGCAGCGAGCCGATGAACTGATGCGATTTTTGCTCGACGATCAGGTGGATGCCATCATGGCGCCCTGGGGCGGAGAAATTGCCATGGATTTGTTACCTTTGCTGGACTGGCAAGCATTAAAGCAGGTGCGACCAAAATGGCTGATGGGCTTTTCCGATATCAGCACAGTGCTGAGCGCGTTTACCAGCAAGCTCGGCTGGGCAAGCGCGCATTGTACTAACCTGATGCAGTTGTCGCTGGCACAAAGCGATCCTTTAACAGCCAATACTTTTGCGCATTTGCAGACGCCAACAGGTGAAGCCTTTACTCAGCACAACGCGCCGTTTTTTGAGCATGGCTTCAGTAACTATGCCAAGGACAGTCATGCCGTATTTAACCTCACTGAACCAGGCGGCTGGCAGTTGCTGGGGGACGATGCTAGCAGTAAAAAACCGGTGTCTTTTCAGGGCAGGCTGATTGGCGGTTGTCTGGATACGCATATGCTGATGTATGGCTCTGAGTATTTTGATCCCCAGTCGCTGCTCAACAGGCACCCGGACGATAAGCTTATTTTTTACTTTGAAAACGCCGAGCAGTCTCCGACAGCTTACTACCGGGCGTTGCAGAGTTTTAAATTACGCGGTGCGTTTGAGCATGCCGCCGGCATTCTGATTGGTCGCAATGCGGTATCCGGCAAGGCCGGTAAAGCTTTTGATGGAGAAACTGCGGTGAAAATGGCACTGGGCGACCTGTCAGTCCCCATCGTCACGGGTGTCGATATTTCACATATTGCCCCCAATCTGGTGGTAATAAACGGGGCGCTTGCGGAAGTTTCACTTTGTGGCGAGCAGTGGACGTTGGTCCAGCACTTACGTTAGCCTGCTATCTGCTTGCAAGGGACGGGCGTTGCTCGTCCCGAAAATCTGTTACTGGTCGTAAAACGCCCCTGGTTCGGTAAAAGGTCCTTCATTTTATTCATCTTTTGGTTTTACAGTGCCTGCGCTGGTTTATCGTTTTAGGAACGCAAGGGCATTATGATCAATCGCGTATTACTGGTTTTATTCTTTTTTATTTCTCTGATCCCGACATTAACTCAGGCAAAGCAAGCTGCAAATAAGCAGCGTGCTGAGCAAAGTGTGGTGATCATCTCGCTCGATGGCTTTCGCTGGGATTACATCGAAAAGCACAAGGCTAAAAACCTGGCTTCTATCGCCGCACAGGGTGTTCGGGCCGAATACCTGGAGCCTGTTTACCCAACCAAAACTTTTCCCAATCACCTTTCTATTATTACCGGATTGCTGCCGTCCAATCATGGTATTGTTGGTAATCATTTTTGCGACAGCGCGCGCGATCAGTGTTACAAAATGGGCCGCGGTCAGGACGACAGCTCCTGGCTTAAGGGGATCCCGCTTTGGAACCTGGCAGAAATGCAAGGCTTAAAGGCCGCAACCTATTTCTGGCCCGAATCGGATGCCCGCATTAATGGCATGACACCCAGCTATTTTTACCACTACTCAAAGCACAGTGACTACCAGCAACGCATTGACCAGATAGTGCAGTGGCTTAAGCTGCCTGCACAAACGCGCCCCCGCTTTGTTGCCGGGTATTTTTCACTGGTGGATACCATGGGACACGACTTTGGCCCGGATGCACAGCAAACCTATCAGGCGGTGCAAAAGGTAGACAAACTGATTGGCCAGCTTGCAAGACGCATTCAGCGCGAGGTTGAACAGGATGTAAACCTGATCATAGTGTCGGATCATGGCATGGCGCAGCTCGACCCGGAGCAGCGTTTGCAGTTGTCGGACTTAAGCGTCGATCTCAGTGACTTCGTCGTTAAAAACAGCGGTACCCAGGTTTGGTTGTACAAAAAGCCAAAGGCAACGTTAGACCTCGATGAGGTGCGTGCTCAGCTGATGCGCAATGCCCGTGGTCGCTACCATATTACCAGTGAAGCAACCCTGAAAAGCCGTGGCGTAACCATCAATTCAACGACTGCCGACATAGTGATTGAAACGCAGGCGCCGCGCTATTTTGCCTATGATGACAAAGATAAGCACTACGGCACCCATGGCTTTGCAGTCACACCCGATATGCACGCCACCTTTGTCGCTGTCGGGCCCGCGTTTAAACAAGGCGTAGAAATTGGCCCGGTGAAGAACCTCGATATTTACCCGGTCGTGGCGCAGATCCTGGGCCTTGACTTGCTGTCTGATATCGACGGTACGGGCGCGTCTTTATTGCCGGCGCTTCGACATTAATCCCGTATAGGGCGGGGCAATGGTTTAGTGATGCAGGCCAGGCATTTGCAGGGCAGATGGCACAGTGAACACAAATGAACGATTGGTTTTCTGAATTATTCCTGAGTTACTCACAAGATAGTCACAAAATCTGTGGGTAATAAATGAATGTTTAATAGAAACAATGGTTTAATGGTCGTTTTTACTGTGCGTGAACGGTCGCACAATGAGCGGATTGTCCACAAAAAAGGCTGCCCTGAGCAGCCTTTTCCACTGTGCTCTTAAGCTTACAGCGACAGATTATTTAAAATCTCGTCGTCTACGCCATTTGGCAGTGTCACTTTAAGCTTAGGCGTGCGGGCCATTTCGCGTTTAATCGCAAAGTTGGCTTCTTCGTTGCGAGCCCAGCTACGACGTGCAATACCATTGTTCACATCGAACAACAGCATAGATTTCAGACGACGCTCAGCATCGCTGCTGCCATCAAGCACCATACCAAAACCGCCGTTGATCACTTCACCCCAGCCAACGCCACCGCCGTTGTGGATAGATACCCAAGTTGCGCCACGGAAGCTGTCGCCAATCACGTTGTGAATGGCCATGTCCGCCGTGAAGCGGCTGCCATCATAGATGTTGGAGGTTTCGCGGAACGGTGAATCTGTGCCACTTACATCGTGGTGGTCACGGCCCAGTACTACAGGGCCAATGTCGCCGCGTGCGATTGCATCGTTAAAGGCCTTGGCAATTTCCATACGACCTTGTGCGTCGGCATACAGAATACGCGCCTGTGACCCAACAACCAGTTTGTTTTGCTTGGCATCTTTGATCCAGGTGATGTTGTCCTGCATCTGCTGCTGAATTTCAGCCGGAGACTCTGCCATGATCTTGTTCAACACCTCAGCCGCGATGGCGTCGGTTTTATCCAGATCGGCCGGGTTGCCAGAAGCACAGACCCAGCGGAACGGGCCAAAGCCATAGTCAAAACACATAGGGCCAAGAATATCCTGCACGTAAGACGGATATTTAAAGTCGATGCCATTTTCGGCCATCACATCGCCACCGGCACGGGATGACTCTAGCAAGAAGGCATTACCGTAATCGAAGAAGTAAGTGCCACGGGCCGTGTGCTTGTTCACCGCATCGGCATGGCGCTTCAGCGTAGCCTGCACTTTTTCTTTGAAGACCTCAGGCTCTTCGCGGATCAGTCGGTTAGACTCTTCAAAACTGATATCGACCGGGTAGTAACCGCCTGACCAGGGGTTATGCAGCGAGGTTTGATCTGAGCCCAGGTGAATAAAAATATCCTGCTCGTAGAAGGTTTCCCAAACATCGACAATGTTGCCGATGTAGGCAATTGATACCACTTCTTCGTTCGCCTGCGCGGTTTTAACGCGCGCAACCAGCTCGTCCATGTTGTCTACCAGCTCATCAACCCAGCCTTGCTGGTGACGTTTAGTGGCAGCGGCCGGGTTCACCTCGGCGCAGACGGTAATACAGTTAGCGATGTTGCCCGCTTTAGGTTGTGCGCCACTCATGCCGCCAAGACCGGCGGTCAGGAAGATCTTGCCTTTCGGGCTGTCGCCTTGTTCAAGGACTTTACGGAAGGCGTTCATCACAGTGATGGTGGTGCCATGAACAATGCCCTGCGGGCCAATGTACATGAAAGAACCCGCCGTCATCTGGCCGTACTGAGTCACGCCCAGCGCGTTGAATTTTTCCCAGTCATCAGGCTTTGAGTAATTCGGGATCATCATACCATTGGTGACAACAACGCGCGGCGCGTCTTCGCTAGACGGGAACAAACCCATCGGGTGACCAGAGTAAATGTGCAGTGTCTGGTCGCTTTCCATTTCGCTCAGATACTTCATGGCCAGCAGATACTGTGCCCAGTTCTGGAATACCGCACCGTTACCGCCGTAAGTGATCAACTCTTCCGGGTGTTGGGCTACTGCCGGATCCAGGTTGTTGTCGATCATCAGCATAATGGCTGCTGCCTGCTGACAATTGGCCGGATAATCGCTTACTGAGCGCGCTTTAAGGTCGTAGTTAGGCTTAAAGCGGTACATATAAATACGGCCAAAGTTTTTCAGCTCCTCGGCAAATTCTGCCGCCAGCTCCTGATGCCATTCTTTCGGGAAATAGCGCAGGGCGTTACGCAGCGCCAGTTGCTTTTCGTCGGCTGATAAAATGTCTTTACGCTTGGGGGCGCGGTTGGCACCGGCCGGGTAAGGCTTAGGCGCTGGTAACTCGCTGGGGATCCCTTGCTTTATTTGGTCCTGAAAACTCATACTGGTGGTCATTGTTATTTTCCCCTTAGTTAACCGTAAATGCTTGTGACTTAACCAATGCGACCATGTGATCAATGTCGGGTTTAAGCAGTCTGTCTTCTTCAAGTTTGGCGACTTTGCTGCGGATCAGCGCAAAGTTCTCTTCAATCAGGTCTGAGCAAGTGTTAGGACGTCTGAATTCAATGGCCTGGGCGGCATACATCAGCTCAATGGCAAAGATTTTCTCCAGGTTGCCCAGGATCTGGTTCAGTTTACGACCCGAGATACTGCCCATAGACACATGGTCTTCCTGGCCCATAGAGGTGGGTACGCTGTCTGCCGAGGGCGGGAAGCACAGTGATTTGTTCTCAGTGACCAAAGCCGCGGTGGTGTACTGTGGGATCATCATGCCCGAGTTCAGACCGCCAGAAGTGGTCAATAAGCGCGGCAGGCCGTGCAGACCTTCCAGCAGCAAATAACAGCGGCGGTCTGAAATGTTGCCCAGCTCAGCAGCGGCGATTGAGGCGTAATCCAGTACCATGGCCAAAGGCTGACCGTGGAAGCTGCCACCCGAGATGGCTTCTTCGCTGCTGATCACAATCGGGTTGTCGGTCACTGAGTTCATTTCAATTTCAGCCAGCTCTTTAAGGTGGTTGTAGGCGTTACGAGACGCACCATGCACCTGTGGAATACAGCGCAGTGAATACGGGTCCTGTACGCGGTCGCACTCTTCGTGGTCGGCCATATTTTGTGAGTCTTTGAATAAACGGCGCATGCGCTTGGCCACTTCCAGGTTACCGGCAAAGGCGCGAATTTGGTGCAGCTCTTCACGGAACGGCGACTGGCTGCCCTGCATACCTTCGATACTCATGGCACCTGCCACGTCAGCTAAGTCCAAAAGATAGCGCATTTTGGTCAGCGCGGTAATGGCGTGCGAGAGGATAAACTGAGTCCCATTGATCAGGGCCAGACCTTCTTTGGCGTGCAGCTCCATTGGCTCCAGGCCATGTTCTTTCAGCGCTTCGGCCGCGGGTACAATTTTGTCGCCCTGCCAGAATTCACCTTCGCCAAGCAGTGGCAGGAATAAGTGAGACAGTGGCGCAAGGTCACCTGATGCACCCACTGAGCCTTGCTCCGGCACCACAGGAATAAGATCCAGCTCAATAAACTTCAGCATACGCTCCACGGTTTCCAGACGAATACCTGAGAAGCCCTGACTCAGCGCATGGACTTTGGTGATCAACATCAGCTTAGAAATGGGCTTAGCGATTGGCTCGCCAACCCCAACAGCATGAGTGATAAGCAGGTTTTTTTGCAGCAGATTGGTTTCTTCTGGTGAGATTTGCGTGTCGCACAGTGGACCAAAGCCGGTGTTAATACCGTATACGGCTTTGTCTGAGGCGGCCATCACTTCCACGTTACTGCGGCTGGCGTTGATTTTATCCAGTGCTTCCTGACACAGCTCGGCTTTGATGCTGCCGTCGGCAATGCCGTTGACTGTGTCCAGGTCCAGACGATCGATACCATATCTAAACGTCATTTTATTCTCCTAAATATCATCTTGTTACATGCAGATGGTGTTTTTATCCCGCAATCCTAACTTGCTGTGGTAGTTTTATAAATGCATAATTATCGTAATTCATTCCGGCTTTATCGAACTAAAAGTGCCGAACTCAAAAGTGCCGAACTAAAAGTATCGAACTAAAAAGTGTCGAACTAAAAAGTATCGAACTAAAAGTTCGAGCGAGTAAGGGGTGTCGTTTTGGTTGAACAACGTGCGTTTAACCTCGGTCATCCCGCACTTGATGCGGGAACTACCAACCGGCAACCTGGGTGTTAAATCTGACGACCGAATAGTCTGGGCGTAGATCCCGGCTCAAGGCCGGGATGACGCGAGAAAAGGGTAGGTTTTCGTGAAAAGGTGTGATGGTGGATAGTTTGATTAGTGTGCTTTTATGCTTCGTCATTCAGCACTCAATTTCAGCTCTCCTGCACCCAACTCCGGTCAATCAACACCCAACTCCGGACATTCAGCACCCGCTCCGGTCATCCCGCACTTGATGCGGGAACTACTAACCGACAACTGGGTGTTAAATCTGACGACCGAATAGTCTGGGCGTAGATCCCGGCTCAAGGCCGGGATGACAGGAGAGAAGGCCGGGTTTTTGTGAAAATGCGAGGAAGTGGATAGTTTGATTATTGTGCTTTTATGCATCGTCATTCAGCACTCAATTCCAGCTCTCCTGCACTCAACCCCAGTTATTCAGCATCCAACTCCGGTCATCCCGCACTTGATGCGGGAACTACTCACCGGCAACTTGGGTGGTAAATCTGACTGGAGAAATACGGTAAGCCGGAGCATTACAAGACATAAATAAAAGAGGTAAATACGCGTGCAGGTACAAGACGTTGATTTAAGACTACTGAGGATCTTTGTCGCTATTGTGGAGTGTGGCGGCTTGTCGGCTGCGGAGTCGCGCCTGAACATCGGCCGTTCGACCATTAGTTCGCACCTGTCGGATCTCGAAGTGCGGCTGGGCCTGAAATTATGTAAACGCGGGCGCAGCGGCTTTGAGCTGACTGAGCCGGGCAGGGTGACCTATCAGGCGTCCCTGGAGCTGTTACAGCAATGCGAAGCCTTTGCCAGTACTGTGGCCAGCTCTAAAAACGAACTCTCTGGAAGAGTGACTATTGCCACCATAGATACTATGGTCAGCGATCCCCGTTGCGGCGTGGCGCGGGCCATTTCGGCGCTCAAAGCGCGCGGTGGCAATATTCAGTTTGATATCCAGGTGTGTGAAGCCCGTGAGGTCGAAACCTCAGTGGTAAACGGCCGCTCTCTGGTTGGATTGGGCGTGAGCCGCCATCAACTGCGCGGCCTGGACTATTATCCGCTGCATAATGAGTACAACTATTTATATTGCGCGCAGGGTCACCCTTTGTTTGATCAGGTGGAAAGTGACCTAATAGAAAGTGAACTGCTAGAAGATGATGTGGCTGAAAGCGACAGTGCAAAATTAGAGGCATTACTGGCCGAGGCTGAGGTGATCACCAGTAACTACCTGCGCGATAAAGAAGTACGCAACGATGGCCTTAACTACCAAAACAGCGCCATTGCTTATCACGATGAAGGCATTGCCCACTTAATATTGTCCGGTGAGTTTATTGGCTACCTGCCCGAGCACTATGCCAGCTACTGGGTCGATAAAGGCATATTCAGAGCCATACAACCAGAAAAATACGCCTATCAGATCCCGGTGATGCTGATCACGTCAAAAAGCAACAGCGCCTCACCATTGGCTGAGGCGCTGATAGAAGAAATAAAGCGGGTGCATGATAGGGCATGATGAGAGAAAAGAGTCTAGTGATAGACTCTTTTTAAACTTATCAAAGTGTAGATTCATGAGTGTGGCTTGATTTGACAGAAAGAATAATCATTGTAAGAAGTAATCCACATGTCAACGCCCAAGCGATGTATATTAGTGCTTCAAAGCTGTCATATATATATGTGATGTCTCTTATTAGGAACGCATTTCTTAATAAGTGCTCTCCTAATGCTAGTGCATAAATAATCGAAGTATATATGAAAGTCCAGTGAAATAGGCCGTCAAAGTTTGTCAGCTCTATGTTCTTAGATTTGGATATTAGTCTAGACAGCTGAACTCTAAAAATAAAAATAAAAACTGCAAGTAGGCTAAGCACTAGTTGAGAGCCAAACACCATTACTCCGTTGAGCAATTTGCTTTCAACTGTAGGGACAAGATTTACAATGCCATAAGCAAAGGCTAAGTATTCGGCAAAGTTTATTAATAACAGGAACGCTGAAATGTGGCTTATATTGGGGTTGCTTTTCACTATGCCAAATATAAGTGAGCATACAAGCGCAATCAAATAGATCTCTGAAACAATCTTTGGGTTAGCAACTAAAATATAAAAAGCAGCTAGGGAAAATATTGATAGCATTATGAGATGAGAGAGTTTCATTTCTTAACCTTTAAAAGTAGCTCCGGGCAAATTATTCTTGCTAGAGCCTAGAAAAACTAAACGTGCGACTTGTGGCTCTACAGGTTTCCATGGGCCTGAACCACATATACCTTTGCATGCTTGTACATTTAACTTCTTAAATCTATCAACCTTTGCTGGATTGACTACCAGGCCACCCGACACCTTTGAGCTTAAATCATCGTTTAAGCTAGGGTTGAATTTTGCTGTATGTGTACCTGAGGAGGAAACCTGCTTATCAGACGTAGCGCCTTTCACACGAGGATCATTAGGTTCATAAATACCGCAACCCGATATCAATTCCCCCTGGTCAGTAGATAAGGTTTTTTTGTTACTCAGAGCTTGGCCCTTCTCCTTGCCTGTTAAATTAGTCAGAGTAGCCAATTTAGTAAGAAGTGTAAGCGGGCGTATCTTTTTCATTTTTCGTCATCCTGTAACTTTGACACATCATGGCGGTTTAGACTGCCACTTATCTGTCTGATTTCATTGAGTAAAGCGCGTGTATCTATTTTACAAAGCATCAGCCAGCGAAAAAGCTGCTTAGACTTAATGTCACTGACACCCTGCTCATAGTTACTGATTGTCTTGCGGTCGCACTCTAACTTTCTGGCCATCAGTTCCTGGGATATGCCGGCGTTTTTCCTCATTGCCTTCAAATCATCGCCATCAATCACGTCCTTTTTTTCCTTTTTTGTTATGAATGCGGAGACTTTTCCACATTCGAATGAACATAATCTTAACAAGAAAGTCGCAATGTTAATACAAAAAGGGAACATGTCAAACGGACTTAAGTTAGAGATATTGATCTGGTTTGTGTTTGTATCACTTTAACAGCCGTGCGGGACTGTTAGATACACGATATTTCTTAACGTTAAAAAGGTCAACAGGGCGTTTACATTGGGTGCGATTTTTCTTTCAGTTAAAACCGGGTGAATGGGCTTGAAACCGTGTTTTTCAGGCGTGTTCTATACAACAGGGCCAGCGCGTGTGCAGGCCGTCATAAAAGCGTGTAAAAGGATTAGGCGATGAAAAATGATGCATTTGCCAGAAAACAGCGAATTAATAAAATGTTGGACCGTTTGCAGTGTAACCTGCGTCAGTTACGGCATAAAAACAAGCTCTCTCAGGCCAAGCTGGCCGCCAAACTGAATGTGGACCAGTCCACCATCAGTAATTTTGAGTCGGGTCGCTCTGTGATGACCATAGAGCACGTATACGAATTATATTTGATGTTTGGCGAAGACTTTTCCTGCCCGGAAATCTTGTTTTCTGAGCAAAGTAAGACCAAAAACAAGGATGAATGTTTTCAGGAATAAATCCGTAAACCGGGCGAAGTACTTTGGTCTGGCCGTCTTATCATCGTAAGCGTCACCTGAACACCACCTAGCTACTGAATTCGCTCAGCTTATAAAGTACAGCTCTGATTTTAATTCGGAGCTGAATATGCCTAAACACAAAACCGCACAGCAATGGCTGAAACTTATCGAACAACAGGAACTCAGTGGTTTGTCTGTCACTGACTTCTGCACGCAGCACAATCTCAGTACCAAGTCTTTTTATAATCGCCGAAGTAAGCTTCGCAGTAAAAAAACCACCTGAGTCATCTTTTATTGCCGCCAAGCCTGCGTCTGAGTCCGCTTCTCTGCCTGAGTTGTTGCAGCTCAAGCATGGTCAGAGTACGGTGTTGTTGCCATCAAACACTGACGCTCAGTGGTTGGCTGCACTGCTCAGGGCGCTGTCATGATCTGCTGGCACAATGAGTCTGTTTACTTGCACCGCCAGCCAGTAGACTTTCGTAAATCCACCAATGGCCTCGCGGCGATTGTTGAGCAAGAAATGGCTGCACACGCGATGAGCGGCCAGGTGTTTGCGTATTGCAATAAAAACAAGGACAAGCTGAAGGTACTGTACTGGGATAAAACCTGTTTTGCCTTGTGGTATAAGCGCCTTGAAAAAGACAAGTTTAAATGGCCCGACAAATAAGATGATGACGTCGTTACACTCAGCGCCGAACTTCGTCATCCTTTAACTTTGACGCATCATAGCGGTTTAAACTGCTATGATGCGTCTGATTTTATTGAGTAAAGAGTGTGTATCTATTTTGCGTATGGAGCGTCTGGCTTTACCGCTTAAAAGCACCTGAGACGCGAGGATCAGTAGGTTCATAAATACCGCAACCCGATACTAATCCCTCCTGACCAGCTAATAAGGTTTTTTTGTTACTCAGAGCTTGGCCCTTCTCCTTGCCTGTTAAGTTAGTCAGAGAAGCCAATTTAGTGAGAAATGTAAGTGGGCGTATCTTTTTCATTTTTCGTAATCCTTTAATTTTGACGCATCATAGTGGTTTAAACTGCCACTGATCTGTCTGATTTTATTGAGTAAAGAGTGTGTATCTATTTTGCATATCAAGCGTCTGGCTTTACCGGCTTAAAAGCACCTGAGACGCGAGGATCAGTAGGTTCATAAATACCGCAACCCGATACTAATCCCTCCTGGCCAGCTGATAAGGTTTTTTTGTTACTGAGAGCTTGGCCCTTGTCCTTGCCTGTTAAGTTAGTCAAAGAAGCCAATTTAGTGAGAAATGTAAGTGAGTGTATCTTTTTCATTTTTCGTAATCCTTTAACTTTGACGCATCATAGTGGTTTAAACTGCCACTGATCCGTCTGATTTCATTGAGTAAAGAGTGTATATCTATTTTGCATAGCATCAGCTAGCGAAAAAGCTGTTTAGGCTTAATGTCACTGACACCCTGCTCATAGTTACTGAATTGTTTTACGGTCGCATTCTAACTTTTTTGCCATCAATTCCTGGGATATGCCGGCGTTTTTCCTCATTGCCTTTAAATCATCGCCATCAATCACGTCCTTTTTTTCCTTTTTTTATTGTAATGCGGAGACTTTTTCATATTCGAATGAATATAATCTTAACAATAAAATCATAATGTTAATACAAAAATAGAACATGCCAAACTGACTTAAGTTAGAGATATCAATTTATCTCGTTGCAATCGCAACACTAACAGCCATGCGGGACTGTGAGTTATACGATATTTCTTAACGTTAAAAAGGTCAACAGGGCATTTATATTGAGAGCGGTTTTTCCAACAGATTAACTCGGTGGGTGTGCCTGAAACGCTGCTTTTCAGGTGTATCCGATAAAAACACGGTCAGCGCTTGTGCAGGCCAATATACAAGCGTGTAAAAGGATTAGGCTATGAAAAACGATGCTTTTGCCAGAAAACAGAGAATCAATAAGCTGATGGGACGTTTGTAGTGCAACCTGCGAAACTTACGATATAAGAACAAGCTCTCCCAGGCTCAGCTTGCCGCTAAGCTTAACGTGGATCAGTCCACCATCAGTAATTTTGAGTCGGGCCGCTCTGTGATGACCATAGAGCATGTATACGAATTATATTTGATGTTTGGCGAAGACTTTTCCTGCCCGGATATCTGGTTTTTTGAGCAAAGTAAGACCAAGAACAAGGATGAATGCTTTCAGGAATAAAGCCGCAGAACTCCCCCGGCCTGGCCGTCTTGTAACGGATTGCTAACTGTCGCTGGGGAAGGCCCTAATGCTAAAAAAACCAGACGCTTGTCTGGTTTTTTAGGTTTATACCTGTGCTGTTTAACGCACTACCTTGTATTTAACGATGCGCGTTTGGCATCAGGAGAGTGAACAGCAAAGTAATACTCAGTGATTAACGCTCAATGGTGGTGACCCATTGTTCAAAGTCGATGATTTGGCAATAGCGTGAGCAGCGAACAGTTAATCTACCGCCGGTAATGGCCGGTGTTGCATCGCTAGGTAGTTGCTTTCGGTCAGCGCTTAGGCTTTTGATGTCCTCAACGCTGTTGTGTTTGTACTAAAATGTACACGCCAGCGCTGGTCAAGTTTAGCCGGAATTGCAAGCAGGCCCACAAAGCCGATGCAAATCAGTACATCCCAGTACCACTGGGCGGTGGTATATGCATGGCTCCAGGGCAGTAAAAAGTAAATCACCACGCAGTGAAAGGCGAAAACCGGCAGGGCATGCTGGCCGATAAATACCGGGTATCTCAGGTTAAAAAACCACGAAAAACGACGCATTAGCAGCATGATTAAATACGCGCTCAGCAGCAAATTAACCTGATAGAGCACGGAGGCGCTGCCGTGGCCCGCAAAATAGGGCTGCATCAGTTGCGGGTAGCCATGTCTGACAACAAAAAAGCAGCCCACACCGCTTAGCAGCAAGATTCTCAACGCAGGGGTAAAGGTCAAAGTATGGCCTTTATCAAACTTCAGATAACTGAGCATTACACCCAGATAAAAATAAATTTGCCACGCGAAGGGATCAAAATGGCTGACGTTCAGGGTAATATCGCTAAACACTCGACTAAATGGCGCTGCCAAAAACTCAGCGGTGACAAACTGGGCCAGCAGCCAGACTGACAAGGAAGTGGCGACCACATACCAGGCTTTGCCACGCTTAAGTGCGTGAATAGCAAAGGGCAAAAATGCCATAGGCACCAGGTAGAGGATCAGAATATCGTGAAAGCCAGGATGCTCGAGCAGTAAGGCGGCAGACAAAGCACTTTGAAAGGGGTTGCTAAACCAATTGGCGGCATTAAAAAAATCAGACCACTGCGGGATATATAAAGGAAACAGCGCCACCAGCGAAAAACAGATAACAATCGCGCTCAGATGAAACCCGTAAATGACCCAACAGCGCCGCCATATTTTGCGTTGCATTGTTTTGCTATCATGAGCCAGTCGCCCATACACCAGATAAGCCACAAATCCGGATAAAAACACAAATCCCTCGGCGGCCGACACAAACCCCAGCGGGGTGCGGGTAAACTGAGTAACAAAACTGCCAAACAAGTGGTTACAGGCAATAATGATAAGCAACCAGCCTCTCAGGCCGTCATAGGTTAAATCTCGGCTCATGCTCTCTCCTTAAGCCTCACAGACTTTGCCCGCAAGCGGGTGGGCCATGTCATCGAATAGGGTATAGACTTTTAGGTACAAAACTTAACGCAGAGAATGGATAGAGACAATTGAGAATGTTTAATAGTTACCGGAAGGAACATTAACAAGGATTGTGGCTTGCCCTCATATATACAAAGTAAGGGAGCATGGCAATTTAAGCTCCCTAATGATGAATTACTGATACAAGTGAGACAATTCGGCCGGAACCTGAGTCGAGATATTAGCGACTCGCTCTGTGGTGGTGTCTATCCCAACAAACGTAGTTGTGTCATTACCAGGTACGCACAATGTGGTTGTGATGGGGCCGGTTGTCTGATTGGCTTGGGTAAAATTCACCCGGGTAATGCTGGAGGCACTGGTGTTGAGTACCGCCAGGTTCATACAGCCTGCCATCATTGGAAATTTCACGCCGTCTTGCTTGGTATTGTAAGGCAGGCGGGCCAGCTCAAAACCCAGGTTGTTGGCATTTTTGGTTGTTTGCATACTGGCGCGCCCGTAATTGGCCACCTGATGCGAAGAGCGACCATAGACATTTAAGGTTGCTGTGGGCTGTGCATTGTCTAAAAAGTAAAAGTGCACATTACTGGACGGGATCAGTACCGTTGAAGTTTGTTCTTGCGAGTTCACATACATCCAGCTTGAGATCTGTTGCATGGATTTATGCATCGATGCTCTTCCCCAGTGTATGTTTGACAGGGTAACCGCACCGCTCATATTTTCAATTGTACAGGCGTTTTCACTATACAAGATTGTGCATGTCCCGCCGTTATTTTGATACTGATAATCCAGTACTACCTGAAATGAAAAAGCATTCTGGCCCATGATTGGCATAGGAACAGAATGATTGGTGCCATCTGTGGTGGCTGCGAGTTTAAAGGTGATATCCTGACCTGCGTTCGCGTCGAATCCGAATGTTAAAGAAGAAGCTAAGGCAAGGCTTAGCGCAGCTTTTGTGAATTTCATTACTTATCCTTAATTTTGTGATCCAAAGTATTTATCTTTCGACGGTCAGCAACAGTAAGCAAACCTGCCTGTAGGTGACTTACAACGCATGTCTCAGGCATTCGTATACTTCAATCAACAATTACATTTGGAGTGTTTTTGGAAACATTAAGTTAACAGGTTGGGGTGGTTTCTACAACAAGACAGTGAGCTTTTGGTATAGCGCGAGTCAATCAACATTGGTTGCACATTGTCGTGTTACAGGTATAAGGACAATGACGCACCTCTGAAAAACGATAAGTGAGCACTCTGATGAATAGAAAAACTTGTTCTGTTTGGCGTACTGCTGATGCCGGTATAATCTTGGAACGATTGTAAGGGGAGCATGATGGTATTCAGGCGCTTCAAACAAAAAATAGCTAACCTAGTCAGTGAAGCCAAGTTTGAAAAAGTGGCTTGAGAATCGCTCAACAAGTGTGTTTGATCTGTAATTGCTAAAATACCTGTCGGGGCGGCTATGGAGCCGCCCTGATTGCAGGTGAACTTAGCCGGCCGCCTGATATGGCGAATTGGCTATTTTGCTGGTGGAGATCTGCTCGGTCAGGTTGGTTGCCAGTGTGTTCCTGGGAATATCAAAGGTTTTACCATTGAGCGCACAGAGATCTAGCTTGTTCAGGTCTACACAATACACTTGTGGCGATGCATACAAACGCACATATCGGATCCTTATTGTTTGTACTGTTTAAAAGATGGCCAGCTACATAGCAAAGCAGGCCGCTACCCGCACTACAGCGTCTTCATAAATTCAATGATCTGCCACTTTTCCTCGTCGCTAAACTCGGTGCCATAGCTGTGGCCAAGGTTGGAGTTACCGGGCATGATTTGGCCATTACTGGCGTTTACTCTGAACTTGTTCAGCCCTTGTGTGGTGACATAGCCCACATTGACCGGATCGAACTCACGACTGCCCACCCAAAACTCGGTGACGCGCTGCTCAGGTTTTCCAGCTCTTTAACCACCGAGATCTTTTGCCCGTCAGTGCCGGTTCTTTCAGGAATGTTGCCGGCCTTCAGGGCTGTGGGTAAGTCCTTCAACACCAGACCGACCACCCCATTGACAGGCACATCGATGGCGTTGTCGACGGCCTGAAACTTACTGCCGATCAGGATTCGTTCTTTGGTGCCCTCTAAAATCAGCGTTTTAGCCATATGGCAGGAAGCGTTATTGGCCGTTACCGGATCGGTGCCCAGGTCAGAAACCAGAGTTTGATTGGCAATATAATTCAGGTGTTCTTTTTCGCGGGGGATCAGTTGGTGACAGCTGGCGCAGGCTTGTTTATACAGTAGCTCACCTTTGGCCGCTTTTTGCGTATCTATAGCGGGCAGATACTCAACCGGCCACTGAGGTGACCTCAAAGTCTTAACCCAGGACTCAAGATAGCCCAGCCCAATCATGTCGACGGTCGAGCTGTAGCGGAACTTTTTACCCCAGATGCGTTGCCAGACAGGCGCTTCTTCTATCTGTAATTCGCCAAATACGCCAACCATCTCGCCAATATTGCGCACTAAAGGGCCGACAATGGGGGTATTCGGAGCGGAGGCGTTCCACTGCACCACGTCTGACTGGTGAGTACCCCACAAAAATGGATAAGACACAGGTCCGGTTGGGGTGTTTTTGTTGCTGAGGTCGTTGAGCGCAAATGCCGTACCGGCATTTTGAATATTGCCAAATGCATCTAAGCGGGCGTAGCTGGTAAAGTCTGCCGGGTAGTCATCTGGCAGGGCGTTGACGGCTTGCCTTTGCGCTGTTTGCAGTGCAACTTGTTGCAGTCGCTGTTTGAGGCTGGCACTGCTGCTGTTACTGTATTTAGAACCCAGTACATTGCGAGCAAAGCGCTCGAACTTGGCGTCGTCTTGTAGTGTATTGTTCAGGGCCGCAACCAGGCGATCAAAGAACAATACGAAGTTGGCCAGCGTCGGCGCGCCCTCAACCAGCATCTTGGTACCTTTGTAATCAATCTGGCTGGTATGACACGCCGCACAGGTCATGCCGACCCAGTTTTCACCGGTTTTTTTGGTTACTGTGCAGGGCAAAGCCAATGGGCAATCCCCCGGGGTTACGCTCGCTTGCCTTGCTGGGCAGGTATCGCAAAAATTCCATGTGCTCGCTGTGGCGAAACAGTTGCTGGTTGTCGGCCTGTTCCAGCCAGACAAACCAGGTGTAGGGAATGATCTGCGAGCCTTGTCCGGTAAACCAGAAATTTTCGCGAATTTTGTCTCTCCAGCCCTGATCTAACCACACCCTTTTAGGCACATCGCCATGCTCAGGGGTCACATCTATCGGATCAGCGGGTGCTGTATGACGGTTGGTGGTACAGCCAACTAAGACCAGCAGGCTGGCTGCGCTCAGGGCGCGATAACAGGTAACTTGCTCATTGGTTTTTCCTTGCGCTCAGAGAGATACAAAAGAGTAGTGGCAGGGCGAGCGTTTGGCTATTACAGCTAGTTACATATCAGGTGTGTTATCTGTTGTGGTTTAAAGGGAGTGTGGGGGTAGCGGCTGCGTTTATCTTAGCAGCCATTTACGGAGCACTTTTAACACCCAGTCCCGGTGTTTGAGCACAAAGCGGTTTTTCGGCAGCCAGCTGCTTGAGTACAACACCGTTTTGGCTTTCGAGAAAGTTAAAAACCCTTCGTAACCATGATAATGGCCCATACCCGAATGGCCTATCCCGCCAAAGGGCGCATCGTCCGCCACCACATGCATGGTGGTATCGTTAATGCTTATCCCGCCGCTGTGGGTGTGGTTGATGAGGCGGTCAATCAAAGCCGGGTTGTTTGACATAATGTACAGGGCCAGCGGGCGAGGGCGCTCCGTGATATACGCGATTACCTCATCTAAGCTTTCATAGCTCATAACGGGCAATAAAGAGCCGAATATCTCTTCCTGGAGCACCGCCATATCGTCACTGAGGTTAGTCAGTAAATGGGGGTAAACGCGTTTTTCGTCACCCGGCTCCAGTGCTTTGACCGCATGCACTTCGGCACCTTTGGCCTTTGCATCATCCAGTAATTGCATTAAGCGGTTGTGCTGGCGCTGTGAAATAATATGGCTTTGCTGATTGCGGTTGCTGCTGTTGAGGTGGTATTCGCTGTAGCGCGCAATAAAGGTTTCAATAAAAGTGTCCAGACGCGACGTCGGCACAAAAATATAATCCGGCGCCACGCAGATCTGCCCTGAATTGATAGACTTGCCCATGATCACCGCATCCACGGCAATCTTCATGTCGATTTGCTCGTCGATAATGGTTGGTGACTTACCCCCCAGCTCCAGGGTAATGGGCGTGAGGTTATCGGCAGCGGCTTTGGCAACTTGCTTACCAACGGCGGTAGATCCTGTGAATATCAGATGATCGAACGCCAATGCAGAGAATGCCGCGCCAATCTCTGCATCGCCTTCTACCACGTGCACATGATCGCTGATGTCTTCAACAATGGTGCGCAGCACCTGGTTGGCGTGGGGCGTAAACTCACTCATTTTGATCATCACCCGATTGCCTGCGGCCAGCGCCTGAATAGTCGGGCCCAGCGCAAGGTAGAACGGAAAATTCCAGGGAGTGACAACGCCAACAACGCCAAGAGGTTGATAATGCACCTTTACTTTAGAAGGGGCGAGCATCAGCCCGGCGTGGCGCTTGGAAGGCTGCATCCATTTTTTCAGGTGTTTAATGGCATACTTGATGGCCGCTATGGTTGGCATGATGTCGGCAAAAAAGGTATCGAATTCACTGCGGTAGCCGTAATCTTTCGATAATGCCTGGTAAACCTGTTGTTCGTGATTGATCAGCGACCGTTTGAGTTTTTTGAGCACCGCCACACGCTGCGCATGGTCCGGCGCAGGATCGCGGCGATAGGCCGACTGCATTGCCTGAAAATTCATCGTTAGCAGCGTTTGTTCAGATACTGTGCTCATATCGCTCATTGTGAGAGGCCTTTTTGTCTTGGTTGTTGGCAAAACGGTTTACCTGATAATAACCCTGATCTGCAGGTGTGTGAATAAAAGCTCTAAAATTGCTCAAAAATAGTTTCTTTCCCTGCTGTTTACTGAGTGCGTTTTTGCCCGCAACTCTGAACAAAATGGGTAAACTGTACGTAATATAGGAAGAAGCCCAAATACAGGAGTGAAGTGTTGAACAATAAATCGCGTCGTGTTCCGGCCAGTCGCCTGAGCAGGCTGGCCCATTTTGGTGGCCTGGCAGGTAAAGTGGCATCCAATGTGATGATTGCCGGTGCCAAACAAGCTTTGAGTGGTCAAAAATCCAGTCGCACTGAGTTACTGCTGCAACCGGGCAACATTAATGCGGTCGCTGAAAAACTGTCTCATTTACGTGGAGCGGCGATGAAGCTGGGCCAATTGCTGTCGATGGATGCCGGTGAGCTGCTGCCCCCTGAGTTGTCGGCTTTGCTTGCGCGCCTCAGAGCCGATGCCGCACCTATGCCACACAAACAGCTGGTTGCCACCTTTGCTAAAGAGCTGGGCCCGGATTGGCTGGATAAATTCAGCCACATTGAGCTGAACAGCTTTGCTCGTGCCTCGATAGGGCAAGTACATAAAGCCACCTCTGAGCAGGGTCAGAATCTGGCCATCAAAGTGCAATATCCGGGGGTTGCCGACAGCATTCACAGTGACGTTGATAACGTGGTAAGTCTGATTAAGCTCAGCGGATTGTTGCCAAAAACACTAAACATTCAGCCACTGGTTGAAGAGGCCAAACTACAGCTACTGGCAGAAACCGACTACCTCCTTGAAGCAAGTGCCCTCAATGGGTTTGCACAGGCACTGGCAGATAACCCGCATTTTAAGGTACCGGGCAGCTATCCATCACTCAGTACTCGACATTTGCTGACTATGGAGTTCGTCGAGGGAGAGCCGCTGGAAAACATGGTGACCTTGCCACAGCAGACTCGGGACGAGCTGGCGTTTCGGTTGATTGAACTGTTTTTCATCGAGATGTTTGAGTTGGGCATGATACAGACAGACCCGAACCTGGCCAACTATCAGTACAATCGAGCAAGTGGGCAGATTGTACTGCTCGACTTTGGGGCAACCAGAGCCATTTCACCCGAGTTGCGTCAGGGCTATAAAAAGCTGCTCAGGGCCGGGGCCGAACAAAACCGCGAGGCACTGAAACAAGCGGCCTGTGAAATAGGCTACTTTGCCGATGACATCGACGCGCACTATCAGCAGGCGGTGTTGTCTTTGTTCGACCTGGCTATCTCGCCACTTAGATCTTCTACGGCGTTTGACTTTGCCGCCAGTGGGCTCGCCAAGCAGATCAGCGAGCAGGGCAGGCAACTGAGTATGCAATCCAGGCAGTGGCATACGCCGCCGGTAGATGCCTTGTTTATCCATCGCAAGCTGGCGGGCTTATATTTAATCGCTGCCAGGTTGAAGGCAAAAGTTGACCTGACGCCTTTAAGGCGCTTTTTATAGCTGGTCTTTGCGACTAAGAAATGGCGGAACAGGGTCGTCAAGACGCTGTTTACATCGCAACTTTGACCATTTCACACGCATTTCACAGCGTGTAGCACATGCTGAATCCTCGATAATTTATTGAGGTATTCAGACATGGCTTTGTCACTTGAGGTCAGTGGCCTTTCACACACAATCAAACTGCACAAGGGTTCAAACCTGACGTTGCTTGATAATTTGGACTTGCGCCTGGATGCAGGCGAGCATATCGCCATCGTCGGGGCTTCGGGGTGTGGTAAGTCGACTTTACTGTCATTGCTGGCCGGGCTGACGCCTTATCAGTCCGGACAGGTGTGTTATCGACGCGATAACCAGACACTGCCCCCCGCCGGGATACTGGCTCAAAGTGGCTTTGTGTTTCAGCAATTTCACCTCTTACCTGAGTTAAACGCGCTGGAGAATGTGGCGCTGCCTTTGCAGCTCAGAGGCGAGCGGGATGCTGAGCACAAAGCGGCTGACTGGCTAACACACATGGGGCTGGCCGAGCGGCTCAAAGACAGCATCAGTCAGTTAAGTGGCGGTGAGCAGCAAAGGGTCGCGATTGCCCGTGCTTTGTGTGTGAGCCCGCAAATACTGTTTGCAGATGAACCGACGGGCAACCTGGATGAAACCACCGCCGAGCATGTGATGAGTCTGATGCTCAAAGGTGCCAGAGAAAGTGGCGCAGCTATGCTGCTGGTGACGCATGATATGGCACTAGCACGGCGGATGGACAAGGCTTATCGTCTGAGCCAGGGGAGGCTGATGTTATGTCATTAGCACACACCCAGCGTTTTAGCTCTGAGTGCCCTCACACGCTAACACCTTACAATGCGTTGATTGTTTTTACCGCCGTGCTGTGGCGCCAGGTGCTGCAAGGCAAATACTGGCTGACGTTGTGCGCGCTGTGCCTGTTGTTTTTTTATTTGCTGCTCAGCAGCTTGCTGGGCCAGGGAATTGAGCGGTTCCTGGCGCACAATCTGCAAGCCACGTTAGGCGCAGATACACAGGTCACAGTAAGACGGGACTGGCAGCAATCTGAACTCGAGTGGATCCGCTCGCATGGTCGGGCCTACAGCTTGCAATCTCAGTATCGTGTTACAGTGAGTCACCGGGAGCGGCATCAGCAGGTGCAGCTTAAAGCCGTTGATAATGACTATCCGTTACAAGGGGATATTCATATCAGTCTCAGTAAAGGGCTTAATACAAAGCCTGTTCAAACAGGGCCGCAGCCCGGGGAGATCTGGCTGGAGCCTAGGCTAGCCGCGGCACTGGCGGCAGAGCTGGGCGGCACCATTACACTTGGCGAAACACAACTGCGTGTCGGTGCCTTGTTGTTGCTAGAGCCGGATCGAGTGCTTGAGGGGCTTGGCAGTGATATGCGCGCCATGGTGTCTGAATCCAGCCTTAGCGCAGCCAAGTTGACACCGCACCTGAACAGAGCTCTGATGCTACATAACGCATTGCCCAAAAGCAGCATAACCCAGTTTCAGTCTGCTTCACCGACAGCGCAGGTGATCAGTAAGTCCCTGAATAACTATCCTCTGGCCAAAGTCTGGGCGCGGGTGCAGAACTTTCTCGGGCTGCTGAGTATGATCATCGTGTTACTCAGCGTGTTGATCTTGTGGTTGTGCAGTCAGGTGCAAACTCAACCCCTGAAAAAAAGCGTGTCGGTGATGCTGGCCTGTGGCATGCCACGTAATTGGTTGCCCTTGCTGGCAATTCATGGCGGGGTGATGATCCTGCTACTGAGCTTACTGCCGGGACTGGTACTGGCGTTACTGGCAGGCTACGGGGTCAGCCATTTGGCGCAGGGGTATATCGAAGGTTTTGCCCTGCAATGGCAATGGCGAGATCTGCTGGCCGCCTGCACTTTGGCCGTCACCGTCTACTTTTTTATTGCTCTGCCTGTATGGCTGTCATTACTACAAGGGGATATTCGCCTGCTACTGGCGCAACGCACAGAGCAAGGGCGCTGGCATTGGCTGGCAATGCTTAGCCCGGCAGCGCTGCTGGCAGCCCTGATAATGTATTATACCGATAACTGGTTGCTCAGTGGCATGTTATTGGGCGGACTGGGTATCTGCATATTGCTGGTGTTTTTTGTTACCTGGCTGGTGCTTCGTTTTGGGGCTCATCTGATGCCAAAGTCCTGGACCCTGGCGCGCTTTAGCGTACTTTTACTGCGCAAACGCATGGCGGTGAAACTGGTGCAAATGACAGCACTGGGCCTGAGCGTCACCTTACTCTTGCTGTGTATCAGTATGGGGCGGGATGTGACCAATATGCTGGAACTTTACCTTTATCAGAATCAAGGCAATGTGTTTGTAAGCAGGGCCGATGATGAGCAAAAAGAAGCGCTAGCGTCCTTTGTGGCGCTTCACCAGGGCAGCATCAAAGAGATGAAGCCGTTTCAGCTGGCTCAGGTCACGCACATTAATGGCACCGCACTTCAGGCGCGGGACGTGCAGCCCAGCGACTCCTTGCGTCGTTTGATGCAGCCCGTTAATCTGCATTGGCGTGCTCAAGCGCCGGACAATGTTCGGATCGCAGAGGGCTCCTGGGCTGCCAGTCCATCCCGGATTGGCGTTTCTGTTGACCACGAAGTATTTGTTGAAATGGCACTGGCGCTGGGTGATACCGTGCAGTTTTTTGTCGGCAATGACGCTGTTGAGGCTAATATAACAGCGGTTCATCAGTTTAAACCCGGTGGCAGCTCAGTCACCTTTTGGTTTGTGCTACAGCAAAACAGCGCCCCCAGTTTGCGCGAGCCAATCTACCATATGGGCAGTATTGCACTTGATGCGCAAGGCGTGGGGGCTGTTGGTGAATTGTGGCGTGCGCACCCTCAGCTGCGTCTGGTTACTGTGGACGCCCTGCTGGAGAAGATCCGTACGCAAGTCCAGGCATTGATTGGACTGGTGATCAGTTACGGCGCATTTATCGCGCTGCTCAGTAATTTGCTGATGGTGGCGGCTGTTCAGACCCACATGAAAAAAGATCAGGCTCGCAATGGCTTGCTACTGAGCTTTGGCCTGTCACCCGCACAGGGCTTGAAGATCCTCATTATTGAATGGCTGATAGTGACTATGATCCCGGCTTTTTGCGCATTTGGGGCAATTTATAGCTTTATCGACGCATTTTATCAGCAGAACCTGGCCATGTCTTACCCCGGCAGTGGACTGCTCATGCTCGTACATGCGCTGGTTATCGCGCTGGTGGTGGCAATCGGTGGTATTTTACTCAGCCGCAAACAACTGTGCCAAAGTAGCATAGGATTACTAAAAGAGGGCGTATAAAGCACACTAACCAGGGGTTATGGCCTTGAAAAGGCCATAACCCCACAGTTAGCCACACTTGCTGACGGCTCGCTACACAAACCAACAAACTCAAATAAGCATACTACAGAATCGAGCAACGCATTCATCTAGCCTTAAGTCTCCTTATCGGGACCTGCTCAGGTTGTCTGGGCCGGAACATTATCAAATGGAAAAAGGACGAAGGTATGTTTGACTTACAGGGTAAGAAAAAATCGGGATGGATGGCACTGAGCCTGATCAGTGCGGCTGTGTTGCTTGCAGGGTGTGGCAACAGCAGTGACGATCATGCGCTTGCAAAGCATCGGGGTGTGTGGGTGCAGCAAGGCACAGGTAACCTGTGGCAGTTCGATACCGATCATTTACGCCGTTTTCATTACAACAGCCATGGCTGTGTGCTGGTTGAAGCACGTCCGTACAAAGAGCTGGATGCGCTCGACCAGTTCCTCGAAAGTGATAAAAATACACTGACGTTAACTACTCACGCAACCAATGACTGGGTGTTCACAAAGCAAGCCCAAATGCGCGAGCAGTGCCTGCCCAAAAACCGCCTGAGCGGTGACGATCCGGAGGCAAACTTCGAGTACCTTTGGCATATGTTTAACGATTATTATGCGTTTTTTGCGCTCAGAGACATTGACTGGCAGGCGGCTTATGCAGCATACCGCCCCCAGATCAATGCGGATACTTCACCAGAGCAGCTTGCAAGCGTTTTTGAAGCCATGCTTGAAGATTTTGATGATGCGCATGTATCACTGACGGATAGCAAGCGTTTTGAGGTATCGGGTGAAGGCAGCACGGCGCTGTACGAGGATTTAGCCTGGCTGATGCAGTTGCGCTATGCCGACGAATGGGAAGCGCATATTGGTAAGGCTTACGATGAGCAGCTCAGTGAATTTGCGCGACTGACCGACTTGTATCTGACGGATAAAAAGCTGAAGCGATACCCGGACAGCAACGCCCTTGGCTGGGGCAAAGTGGCAGGCAACCTGGGCTATATTCGCATTGACCGTGAGTCTGCCATGCTGGCGAATGAAGAGACGGAAGCTGATGATTTCTTGGCGATTATTTCGCAAGCAAAGCAAGATATTGAAGATACCCAAACGTTAATGCGAGAAGTGATGAAAGACCTTGCTGACAGCGACGGCATCATCATTGATTTAAGGGTAAACGACGGCGGATTTGACGGCGTTTCACTGGAGATTGCACGATTTTTTAACGATCAGGCACAAACCGTGGCCTATAAGCAGATCGACAATAGCGATTACCAGCAGGAGAAACAGGCGCTCACACTGAAAGCCGCGCCCGATCAGGCTTACACCAAGCCCGTTTATGTGCTCACTGGCGAGCTGGCTTACAGCGCAGGTGAAGTCCTGACTCAGGCACTTAAATCCTTGTCTCATGTGACCCTGATTGGTGCTGCGACCAATGGTGCGGTGTCAGATGCTTTGGACTTTACGTTGCCTAATGGCTGGACAGGGTCCCTGAGCCATCAAAGCTATTCCGATCTTAACAATGTGGCGCTTGAAGCCGCAGGTGTTTTGCCAGATATCGACCTTCCTGTCTATGCCAGAAAAGAACTCGAGTGGGCATCCGATAACGTGCTTGATTATGCCATTGCACAGCTCGGTGGCGTGCCCGACAGAGGCCACAGCTTCGACTCCGTAGATCAGGATTTCACTGAGGACCTGACCGATATGGCTATTCCCGGCGTTGCTGTGGCAGTAATTAAAGACGGCCAGATTGTCTTTGAAAAAGGCTACGGTATTGCAAATTTGGAGACCGAGCAGGCCATGACAGTGCATGCGCCAATGAATGTTGGCTCAACCAGCAAAGCGGTCATGGGAGTCGCCATCATGCAGTTGATTGAACAAGGCCGGCTGAGTCTGGATACGCCACTGTCTGAAATGAACTTGCCATTTGACCTTGTCCCGCCAAATAATGAACGCGATATTCTGCTGCGGCATTTAGTGACACACACCTCGGGAATCGCAGACACAGCGCAATACAATTGCAGCTACTATATTCACGGTACCAACCTGTCTTTATATGCTCGGGGCGGTCGTGAGAGTTGTGAAGAGACCACGCTGACAGACTCTACCGAGTTCTATCAGGCTTATTTATTACCAGATGGCCAATACTACAGTGAAGACGTATTTATAGGGGAAGGCAGCTTACCAGCGGGCAGTGTGCATAACTACAGCAATGTGGGCGCGGGCCTGGCAGGGTATGCAGTGGAGCATCAATTGGGTATCAGCTTGGTGGATCACATGCAGCAGTACTTATTTGCGCCACTGGGAATGAACAACACCCATTGGGATCACACCCAATTGCCAGAAGGTAATCCAAAAACACCTCAGTATACGATAGATGCTGAAGGGGTTGCGCAGTATGTGCCCGAGTTCAGCTACCCAACTTTCTTTGATGGAGATCTGAATTCATCAGCGCACGACCTGGCGCGGTTGTTAATTGCCATCAGTCAGGGCGGTGCACTGGATAATGTCAGCGTGCTGAGTGAGCAAAGTGTCGCCACTATGCTGTCAGTGCAAACAGACGTCCCCACCTACTGGATGGACACCCAGGGACTGTTTTGGTTCTGGCAAGGTCCGTTTGTGGGCCATGACGGGGGCGATCCGGGTACTCATACCATAATGAGTTACAACCCTTACACTAAAACGGGGGTGGTGGCACTTGCGAATGCTGAAGACGGCCATTATAGCGATGGTTCAAACATACAGCGTTTGCAATCTCACCTGGCTAAATTTTACCGTGCAGGTGTAGCACACCGGCAATAACGATTCGGATTAACTCGTTAACAGGAGGGCTCAGGCCCTCCAGCTTTATTACAAATTCTCTGAGGTGATTTTATAAACATTATTATCGATTGTACTACCGAATGCCTCAAAACTGAGTGTACCAATCAGCTGGGCGCCCAGCCTGCTATAAAACTGATTGGCTGCGTTTTCTGTCCAGGTATAAAGCCACATGGGCGTGCCATAGAGGCGGGCAACGTGGCTCAGCAATGCTCGCCCAACTCCCATCCCTTGAAAGGACTTATGCACATAGAGTTTGTCAACTTCATAGCCATTATCTGGCGTCCGATACTGAGCGCCGAGATTGATCAGCACAAAGCCCTGTAACACGCCAGCTTGCTCACTGATAAGCAGTCGGTAGGTCGGGTGTTCAAGCAATGACTGAAAGTAAGCCGTGGTAAAGGTGCTATTGGCGTACTCGGTATATTCAGGCTTAATCCCGTCGGTGGCGTAAGTATCCAGCCAAACATCCGCAGCCAGCTCGGCCAGCTTTGCGCAATCCTGTGGGATTGCACGGCGGATCTCATAGGTGTGTCGGTGATTTTTATTCACGAATTCTTGTCCTTTAATTTGCGCCTTGAGTCATAACAAAACGCCCAGCACAATCAGGAGAAGTTTGGTGATACCGGATCAAATGCTGCAAATAGATATATGACGTAGTGTATGTATTTGTACCGAAATTTAAAGTAGTTTGTAGTCACATTGATGGGCAAGGAAATCAACTGGTGGGAAATAAAACAGCGCAACTTGGTGTATGGCTTGTCATGCTCTGGTTAGTCAGTAGTTGCGGGGGGACGCAACACGCAGCGCCGGGTGAAATCAAGCAGCCTGAAAGCGAGCGCCGCCGGCAGATAGATTTCTTATTGGCCGATTTAGTATCGGACTTTATTCCCGGCGTGAGCGTTACAACACAAAACAGCTGATTGTGAATACGGCACTGGCCGATGCGCCGGTTTCATCCAGTGCACGGGATATGGCCAAGCTGCTCAAAGCCATCATTGTTAAAGAAAAGCTTGTTAATGAGCGCATCCGTCGCAATATGGTTGGCGATGCGTATTTACAAACAGCCCGCTGGTTGCCACGCTTTTTGGACGGAGCGCTGTATTATGGGCTAGGCGTGATGGTTGAAAAGCATGACGGCGGCATTTTATATCATCATGGCGGCAATGAATTTGGTTACATCACGCAAAGTGTCTACCTGGCCAATCAGGATGTGGCGATCTGCCTGATCGCCAACTGTGGGGCTCAGGATGAGTGCGATGAGCCGGTAATTGCGCTGACCGAGGCGCTGATCACGCTGTTTTCTGCTGATAGTAGCGACTAAGCGGGTTGCCCTGAACTTCAAGCAGGTGTGCAATGGCCTGGCGGGTGTCGTTACTTTTGTTCTGGCTCAGTTTAAATGTGCCGGTGATTGAGGCTATCTCTATGCTGAAAAAGAACAGCTGTGAGAACAGTTTTGCAATTTGGTTTTCACTGAGCATGGACATATCCCAGGGATTGGCCGGGGATTCAAATTGCTTTAGCTGGCACTGCATGGCCGCGTACTTATCGTCCGGGTGTGTGATCTCCCTAAGTTGCCCGCTAATATGTACGGTGGCGTAATCCCAGGTTGGCAACATGATCCCGGCAACCTGACTCGGGGATAAATAGGCATCTGGTCCTCTGAACAACACCTGTAGCTGAGCTTTATCGAGTTGAGTGAGTGGGTTCGCTGGATTTGCATGCCCTAACAAGTGTGTTCTTTCATTGTTCAGACTCAAAGACATGTGGACAAAAGGGGTCTCAGAGTTCGGCACAACCAAGGTTGCCAGTGGGTGCTCATTGATCAGTTGCCACAGGCGTTCGGTATTTTGCTCTGCAAAGGCGCTGCGTGGATAGCTCATAACCAGCCCTCCAGTTGGTTTTTTACCTGCGGCCACATGTCATCTGTGATGGCAAACTGGGCCGTGTTACGAAATGCATTCGGCGCAACACGCTGATCTTTTAGTATCACTCCTTCGAACTGTGCGCCCAGTCGGGTGATTGCTGCACGCGACGCCTGATTGTGTTCATGTGTGCGCAACTGCACGCGTACCAGGCCCAATGTTTCAAACGCATGTTTTAGCAGCAGATATTTGGCATGAGTATTAATGTGGCTGCGCTGCCACTGTTTACCAATAAACGTATGGCCTATTTCCGCGCTCAGGTTGGTTTTGTGCAGCCTGAACAAGCGAGTACTGCCTGCCACCGTATTGCTTTGCTGGTCTAAAATGACCAGGGGTAACTGAACATCAGGGTCAAACTGTGCGCTTTGTTCAAACCAGTGGACGAGTTTCTCGTCTGTTTGACAGTAATTATCCAGCACCCAGGTCCACAGCTCGGTTTGCTCGCCAAAGCTGCGCAAGTGTGGCAGGTGTTCTCGTGTCAGCGGTGCGAGGCGCACCTTGTCTGTTTGCAGTGTCAATTGTGTCAGCATAAGTCTGTACTCCCATAACTGTGTTCTGAGTGTGATCAGCTTAGTGTTTTCTGGTAGGTTATAAACAACCAGAATTCTATTTTTGATTAGACCAGTTGGTATGGCAGAACTGGCACGGAGAGAAACTATGTTAACGGGTGCGCCCTTAACTCAGAATACCCCTAAGTACATTCAACTGGCGGAGCAGATCTGTGACGCAATTAAGCAGGGGCATTTGCAGCCTGATGACCCGCTGCCATCGGCCAGAAAGCTGGCCGAGTTATATGGCATCAACCGTCATACGGTGATGACCGCGCTACAAAACTTAGTGGCTCAGGGCTGGCTATGCTCTGCACAAAGGCGTGGATATCGGGTTAATCAGGCTTTGCCGGTCGAATCCAGTCAGTTGGTAGTCCAGCCCAACACACAGGCCCGGGATATCAAACCTGATTTTGCATTATCGCTGCCAGATACTCACACCAGCAGTGTAGAAAAAGAAACCTGTGAGTATAGTTTTGCCGGTGGTCTGGCTGACTTGTCCGACTTTCCTTACGATGAGTTTCGGCGCCATCTCAGCCAGGCTTGTCGGGCTGTGAATGTGCCGCATTTACACTATGGCAATTGCAGTGGTGAGCCCGCATTGAAGCAACAACTTCAGCATTATCTGCGTCGGGCGCGCGCTTTGGAGTGCGATGATCTTTTGGTGTGCAACGGCTCTCAGGAGGCGCTGTTTTTGATTGCCAAAGCTTTTATTAAGCCTGGCGAAGGCGTTGCAGTCGAATCTTTGGGTTATCCACCGGCGCATCGTGCATTTGAAGCATGTGGTGCAACCCTGCACGGCATTGCGCAAGACAAGGAAGGGCTGAGTGTCGACAGTCTGCGCGCCTGCTTTGAGCGCAATAAAATTAAGTTGCTGTATCTAACGCCATTACACCAGTATCCGACTATGGTGACCTTATCCGTTGCGCGTCGGATGGCGATTTATCAGTTGTGTACTGAGTATGGGGTGTTCATTATTGAAGACGATTATGATCACGAGTTTCACTACCGCTGTCCGCCCCTACAGCCTATGGCTGCAAACGACCCTCAAGGGATAGTGATCTATGTCTCAACCTTTTCAAAAATCATGTTTGCCGGCGCCAGAATGGGTTATCTGGTTGCCAGAGCCGATGTGCTTAATCAATTGGTGTTGCTTAAGCAGTTAATGAACCATAAAAACGATATTTTGTTGCAAATGGCGCTGGCGAGCTGGATGGCCTCGGGTGAGTTTGAACGTCATTTAAGACGAATGACCAAGCGCTACCAGGCGCGCTGTGATGCAATGACACTGGAGCTTAAACGTTATCAGGCGCAGGGCTATGCGTTGACTTTTACAGTGCCTGATGGGGGCATGGCATTTTGGGTGAATGTACATCAGGATGTGTCTGAGCTGGGAGCACGCGCTGCTGAACAGGGGGTGTATGTGCAGACCGAAGCTGAATTCTGGCAATTTCCACAACAAAATTATACCCATATTCGCCTAGGGTTTGCCGGGCAAAGTGAGGAAAAGATGCGTGCGGGGCTGGCGCGTATCATCGCGTTACTCTAGAGAGTCATCCATGACTTTTGCTGTGTTGTACCATATCTAAAGCCTGAGATGATGCATATCTATTACCACTTAAGAATAATATATTCTTATTGATCAGGGTTTTGGATTGGTAAATTCCAGCTTTTGAGCAGGCGTATCCGCACTCCAAGAATGCGAAAAAATATAACCAAAATGTAATTTTTTTGTTTTTATTGTATCTTTCCAACTTGTGAGTGTTGACTTTTATGTAAGTGTTTCGCTAATTTCATTAACCAACATTTCATTTAATGTTTATCTAACTATCAAGTGATTCACAACAAAGAAAAGGATAATAACTATGAAGACAACAATAAAAGCGTTTGCTCTGGTTGCCGGTACTCTGTTTGCGGGCTCTGCTTTCTCTGCGCAAGTGGTATGCGATGTTTACCCTAAATCAAATGGTCACAGCTGGGGTAATGGCACACCTAACTGTGCTGGTTTTGATTTCTCATTTGGCAGCTCTACAAACGGTCGTTTTTACCTCAAAGATGTCACAAAGGAAATCAAGGAAGTACGCTGGGAAGGTAACGCAAACTGTTCAGGTGGTACCAGCTGCAGTACAACTATCCGTGCCTACACAAGTAACACAGCGACAGCGCTTATCTTATACAAAGACGGTACCTGGGAGCGTCCTAAAGCAGCTAGCGCGTTTTACGAAACAGGACACTAGTTAATTGTGTGTGAGGCCTAATTACAACGGGCTTCACACCCCAAACTCTACTCAGATGAAATTATACATACCCAATAAACATAATACTGGATAAAGGAAATGACCATGAAAACGATAATAAAAGCATGTGCGCTCATAGCAACCACTGTTTTTGCAGGCTCAGCTTTCTCGGCGCAATTAGTATGCGAAGTTTACCCAAAAGGCAGTAATGCTCACACCTGGGGTGATGGAACACCCAACTGTGGCGGTTTTGATTTCTCATTTGGCAGGTCAACCAGCGGCCGTTACTTCCTGACAAATATTGCAAAACCCATTCAGGAAGTGCAATGGAATGGTGATGCTAATTGCCCAGGTGGAACAAGTTGTAATGCGACAATCAGAGCTTATACGACGAATTCTGCCTCTGCGCTGATCTTATACAAAGATGGCACATGGGAGCAAACTAATACAGCTCGCGCGAACTACGAAACGGGCCATTAGCCTTATTAAGAGGGGGCTTAAAGCTCAAGCCTCCTCAATTTGAATGTTGCTTTTCCAGAACCGCTTTACCCTCTTTCCAGTTTACGATAAACACCTTATCAAACTCATCCTCGCGAATACTCACCGAGTGCCCGCTCAGTAACTTGACCAGCTCAGGTGTCGTGTTGCTGTGACCCGCAACCACAATGGTCCCAGAGTAGGTTTTGAGTTGCATGGCAAAATCGGCTAATGCCCGTGGGTCATACAATTGCACTGGCACTGAGGTTTTGCTGCTCAAAGGTGCCAGAGTCTGTTTTGTCCGGTTGTAATCTGTTGAAAATAAACGGCCAGGGCTCAAAGGGGCCAGCAAGGTGGCGAGTCGTTGTGCCCTTTGTTGGCCCTGTGGCGTGAGCTCAGGATCCTTGCCTGCCATTTTTTCTGCGTGGCGTATCAAAACAATCTGCTCTGGCTGCGCAAAGACATTAGCCGAAGCGAGCGTTAACAGCATCAGGAGTAGGATTTTCATTGTATTTATTATCCTTAAAACTAAAGCCGCCAGTGTGTCTAATTTTGTCCCTGATAGCAAGTTGCGCCAGCCAGTGCTGTGCTGTCCGCTTATGGTGATCTGTCCGGTTTTGGCAAAACTGCGGACACTTTTTCCGTCCGCGGACACTTTTACTCCGTTCTTAAAATCACTTAATCCAATAAAAACAACAAGATAAAAGTTGGCACGACTCTGGTATTCATTCTACACAACAGACGACAGGACACATCTACACACCATGGTGCATGGCTTTGCAACCAAGCGCTGCCGGATGTGATGGACCTGACAAGATGATGAGAATAAAACGAGGGAGTACCCATGATTAAAGACACCAGTCAACAGGATTTAGTGGTGAAGTCCACCAAAATAAGCTGGAAGAAGGCCGTCGGTGCGGTGGCCTTGATTGGCGCTTTAGGCGTCACAGCACGTGCTATTTCAATGGCAGATACCACAGGCCGTTCCTTTGAGCGCAGTGCTTTACAGGTTGCGATGGTTTCACGGGGCGATTTTGTGCGCGATATTCAGGCCAGCGGCCGGATAGTGGCGGCCAACGCCCCCCAGGTGTACAGCCCACAAGCAGGCTTTGTCGACTTATTGGTGAAAGCAGGCGATACCGTTACCCAAGGCGAGGTGATTGCCCGGGTAAATAGCCCGACGTTGACCAATGAGCTTAAGCAGCAGCAGGCCGAGCTGGCAAGGCTGCGTGATAGCCTGGCGCGGGAGCAACTGGAGGTCAGACGCGAGACGCTGACCCTAAACCGCAGCCTGGAGCTGGCCAAAGTGACGCTGGACGCCGCGGAGCGGGAAAATCGTCGGGCACAGTTGTCCATCAAGCAAAACCTGATCAGCCAGATCGACCTGGAAGAAGCCGTGGATGACCTGGCCCGTGCCAAACTGAACTATCAACATGCGCAGCAAGAAGTTGCGCTGGGCAAAGATACGCTGGCGTTCGAACTGGCAGCGGCGAGCAACTTGGTTGAGCGACAGCAACTGGTCGTCGATGAGCTCCAGCGTCAGGTTAACGCGTTGGAGATTAGTGCGCCGGTAAGCGGTCTGGTCGGTAACCTTTTTGTCCAAACTAAGGCTGCCGTGACAGATCAGCAAGCGCTGATGACGCTGGTTGATTTATCCGCCTATGAAGCGCAATTACAAGTGCCTGAAAGTTATGCCAATGAGCTGGGATTGGGTATGAGTGTGGTGCTGAAGGTCGGTGCCAGTGAAGTCTATGGTAAGCTTTCCGCGATATCTCCGGAGGTCAGTAATCGGGAAGTAACGACCAGGGTGCGTTTTGACCACAGCGACATGGGTGGGATCAGGCAGAATCAGCGATTATCTGCGCGGATATTATTAGACAGCAAAGAGGACGTGATTAAAGTCCGCCGGGGCTCATTTATGAACGCCGGAGGCAACGTGGTTTACCGGGTTGAGGGTGAGGTGGCAACGCGGCTCAATATACGCACCGGCGCATCCAGTGTGAACGAAGTGGAAATTTTGGAAGGTTTGTCGCCTGGCGACCAAATCATAGTGTCTAATTACGAACAATTTGAACATGCACCCCTTGTGCAACTGAGATAAGAAGGATAACGAAAATGCTAGATATGAAAGCTATCAGTAAAGTCTATCAAACAGATATGGTACAGACGCACGCGCTGCGGGATTTTAACCTCCATGTGGCCGAGGGAGAGTTTGTGGCCGTGACGGGTCCTTCCGGCTCAGGTAAAACCACCTTTTTGAATATTGCGGGTATGCTGGAGCCCTTTAGTGGCGGGCAATACTGCCTCGATGGCGTTGATATTGGCAAGCTCAACGACAACGCCAGAGCCGATTTGAGAAACCAGAAAATTGGCTTTATTTTCCAGGGATTCAACCTGATCCCTGACCTGAACTTGTATGAAAACGTGGAAGTACCGCTGCGCTATCGGGGGATCAAATCCGCTGAGCGTAAACGCCGGGTCGAGGAATGTCTGGAGCTGGTGGGTCTGGCGGGACGCGCCAAACATTTACCTCAGCAATTGTCAGGCGGGCAGCAACAGCGTGTTGCAATAGCCCGAGCGCTGGCGGGACGACCTCGTTTTTTGCTGGCGGATGAACCCACAGGTAATCTCGATAGCCTGATGGCACGTCAGGTGATGGAACTGTTGGAGCAAATCAACCGCGAAGGAGCGACCATAGTGATGGTGACGCACGATCCTGAGCTGGCAAGGCGCGCACCGCGCAATATTCAGATTGTTGATGGCCGGGTGACAGACTTTACGCTGTACCAGGGTCGCACAATGGACACCGCGATGGCGGCAGGAGGCTAATATGTTTACACACTATATTGACCTGGCATGGCGCAGTTTGCGCCAGACCCCTCTGGTGACTTTTTTAATGATCCTGGCCATTGCTATCGGCATTGGGGTGACCATGACAACTTTGTCTGTCTATCACATGATGTCGACCGATCCTATCCCCAATAAAAGTGATCGTTTGTTTGCGGTACAACTGCAACCTATGGATGACGGTGAAACCTGGGCAACAGGAGATGATGTACCCTATCAGCTGACCTATCAGGATGCCATTAATTTGCAGGCGTTGCCGGGCGACTTTTTGCGCGCGCCGATGATCCGGGCTGGGTTTTCTGTGCACCTGAATACACCACAAAGTAAGCCGGTGATAGAAGATGCGCGGGTGACCGATAGCGACTTCTTTAGCATGTTTAACCTGACCTTTATCCATGGCAGTGCCTGGACTGAGGCGCAGGCGCAAAGTGCCGCCCCGGTGGTGGTATTAGATGAAGAAATGGCGCAGCAAATGTTCGGTAAAACTGACGTGGTGGGTGAGTCGGTGTTTCTCGGTGAGCGTCGCCATGAAATTGTGGGGGTGACACAAAAGTGGCGGCCTAATATCAAATTCTATGACCTGAACAACGGTGCCTTTGGTAAGGCTGAGCGACTATTCGTGCCGTTTAGTCATGTCAAAGCTTATGATGTGGACACCTGGGGCAATACCAACGCCTGGAAATTTGAAGAAACCCGCGACTTTAACGACAAAATGAATTCAGAAATGGTCTGGATCCAGTTCTGGGTGCAGCTGGATACGCCAACACAGCGCCAGGCTTATGGCGACATGCTGATGGCTTATATGCAACAGCAGCAAAAGCTGGGTCGCTTTAACCGTGAAGAGTTAGTGTATGGATTACAAGACGTCAACGCCTGGATGAACTACAACAAGGTGATAAGCGAAGACAATAAAATATTGGTCGGTCTGAGCTTTATGTTTTTGGCCGTGTGTGTGGCCAATATCTTAGGCCTTTTGCTGGCCAAGTTTATGCGACGAGCAGCCGATGTTGGTGTAAGGCGGGCGCTCGGCGCCAGCAAGCGTCAGGTTTTTTATCAGCACCTGGTGGAAGTGGGTATGCTGGGTTTGCTGGGTGGTGCGGTCGGTATTGTGTTTGCGCAGCTTGGCTTGCTGGGCGTGCGACAAAGCTATGACTACTACAATAACCTGGCCAGTATGGACTGGATGATGTTACTGAGTGCACCTGTGATTGCGATATCTGCCTGTATTTTGGCAGGGCTGTACCCGGCCTGGCTGGTTTGTCGAACCACCCCGGCAACTCACCTGAAAGTACAATAACAAGGAGCCTCACTATGTTTGAAATTAAACCAACACTCAATGCCCTGATGCGCTCTAAACTCGGTGCGGTATTGCTCATTTTGCAGCTAGCCATTACTCTGGCCATTGTCAGTAATGCGGTGTCGATTATTCAGGACAGACTAAGCTATCTGAATAAAGATACCGGTTACCAGGAAGCTGCGATTTTTAAATTTAACTCACTGAATTTTGATAAAAACCTTGACTTACTTCAGCAAGTTGAGCTGGATGAGCAAGCACTGCGTAACCTTGATGGTGTGATAGATGCGGCGGCAGTCAGCTCGGTTGTACTATCGGGTAGTGGCAGCTCTGGCGGTATGCGGCTCAAACCAGAACCGCAAGAAAGTAAGAGCGTCAATATGGGCTATGTTTCCGGTGATGAACATCTCCTTAGCACCTTAGGTGTTAAAGTGTCCGAGGGGCGTGATTTTACCGCGGCGGATGTTGTGGTTATTGACGAAAGTGATACACAGCCGTCCGTCGTTATTGTCAGTCGCGCATTATCTGATGCTCTGTTTGGCCCAGGTAATGGGCTGGGAGAGACACTCTATTGGGGCGCGGACCCTCTGACAATCATAGGAATTGTTGACACTATGGCAAACCAATGGCCAAAAAGCAGCTTTGGTACAAAAACGGCGCTTATTCCCATGGTCAGGGTTGGTAATTTTCAGAAGTTTCTGGTTCGCACTGAACCACAAGACAGGGCACAAGTGATGCGCCAGATTGAAGAGCTTATGCTTGCCAGCCATCGTGAGCGAGTCATTAGCGATGTGACCGGCTTGGATCAGAAAAAAGCCCGCTATGATGCCAGAGATGTCCTGATGATGCGGATGCTGATGACGCTGATTGTGGTACTGGTAATTGTCACGGCACTGGGTATTTTTGGTTTGTCGACCTTTAATATCAGCAAGCGAACCAAACAAATTGGCACACGACGCGCTCTGGGTGCCCGAAAGTCTGCCATAGTGCGCTACTTTGTGGTTGAAAATGCGCTGATCTGCACCATGGGCCTGATGCTAGGTGCAGCAGCGGCAGTGCTACTCGGACAGCAACTGATGCAGTGGTATTCAGTGCCGGCATTGGGTTATTCCTTCATTGCCGTTACAGCCGGGTTACTGTTGCTGATGAGTCTACTGTCGGTGCTGATGCCAGCGCTGCGCGCAGCCAATATCTCTCCCAGCATTGCAACGCGCAGTGTCTGAGTGAGCTTTATCAAATCCAATTAAGTAATGAGTTGACCGTGGCAACTTGCTTGCCACGGTCCACAATGTTCACTGCAAGTGGCTAAATTGGTACTATGAGTTACTGATAATAAAAGGGATTATGTTACACTGGGAACACAGAGCCAAAGCGATGGAAATAGCTGGCTTACGGATACTATACGAGCATAATAATAATGATGAATAAGATCCTCGTCGTCGATGACAACCAGGCTGTGCTGGATGCGTTATCACTGCTGCTGGAGCTTCATGACTATCAGGTCGAAACGGCCTTAACACCTTTTGAGGCACTGCAAATCGTGCGCTATCAGCGTATTGCTTTGGTGATCCAGGATATGAACTTCACAGCAGACACCACCTCAGGGGAAGAAGGTAAAGCCTTATTCCAGGAGTTGCGCGCAATCAATCCGCATTTACCTGTGATCCTGATCACCGCCTGGACCGAGCTGGAAATGGCCATAGAGCTGGTTAAAGCCGGTGCTGCGGATTACCTTGCCAAACCCTGGGACGACCAGAAGCTGCTTACCTCGGTTGCCAACCTGATCGCCTTAGGCGAAGCAAAAACGCAAAATGAACAGTATGAGCGAGTCGCGCAACAGCGTGAAACACTCAACGAAGGCGCAGATCTGCGCGGGCTTATCTATAGCAGTGCGGCAATGCAGCGGGTGGTCGATATGGCGGTGCAGGTCGCTAAGTCCGATGTATCTGTGTTGATCACCGGCGACAACGGCAGCGGCAAAGAAAAAGTCGCTGAGATCATTCAGGCTAACTCCACACTTAAAGCGGCACCTTTTATTAAGGTTAATGCCGGAGCGTTGCCACAAGAGCTGATAGAGGCCGAGCTGTTTGGCGCAGAGGCCGGTGCTTATACCGGTGCCAACAAGCAACGGATCGGGCGTTTTGAAGCCGCCGACGGTGGCACTTTGTTTCTCGATGAGATTGGCAATTTACCTTTATCCGGTCAAATGAAGTTGCTCAGGGTATTACAGACGGGCGAATTTGAGCGGCTTGGCTCTGTTGAAACCCGCCGCGTTAATGTCCGTGTGATCTCAGCCACCAATGCCGACTTACTGAGCGATATTCAAAGCGGCCGGTTCCGTCAGGACCTGTATTACCGCCTTAACGTGATTGAACTGAACCTGCCGCCGCTCAAATTACGCAGTGATGATATTTTGCCACTGATTGGGCACTTTTTACCTGGTCGGGAGCTTAGCCTGAGCGCCGAGCAAAGGCTACTGAGCTATGACTGGCCGGGCAATGTCAGGGAGCTGGAAAACGCCTGTAAACGCGCCGCCGTGCTGAATCCGCACGGATTACTGGAAGCGCAGGACTTTGGCTTGCAACAGGGCGCGCAGCGTAGTGAGCAGCCAGCGCAGAGCAAACAAGAGCCCGGCAAAGCTGAGCTGGAAGGCGCGATGCGAGAATTTCACGGGGTTATTGCTAAAGTGGCACGCCATTTTGGCATGAGTCGCCAGGCCTTGTACCGGCGTCTGCAAAAACACGACATTGATTACTAATATGAAGCTACCCGGAATCTCTATTGCACAAAAACTTCTGCTTGCAATGGCACTGACCCTGGCGTTTGCCAGTGTCCCGCTGCTGTTTTTATTTGACTGGCAAACCTGGCTGAGTGGCTTGTCATTGGCCATGTTAGTAGGCGCTGTCATACTCAAGCTGTTGACCCGCAATCTTTTTGCTGGTCTACAGGCGCTGGAAAGTGGCCTGCTCAATTTTAAAGACAGTGATTTTTCGACACTACTGGCCTACCAAAATAACGATGAACTGGGCAGGTTATGCCAGTTATACAACCAGGCAGCAGCGCAGCTCAGAGATGAAAAACAGTGGATTTATCAGCGTGAGCTGATGCTGGATAAGGTGCTGCACAGTGCACCGCAAGCGCTGTTGCTAACCGATGATAAGGGCATTGTGGTTTTTTCAAATCACAGCGCTAAGTCGCTGCTTAATTGTGAGCATAATCTCGAAGGCATGAAGCTAGATAAACTGGCGCAGCAAGCCAGCCCGGCGTTGCATAGCGCGCTGTCGGAGGCGGTGGATGGCTTGTTTGAACTGCATCCCGAGGGCGCAGATAAACAGACCTGGCATTTATCTAACGGCGAACTGTTGCTTAATAACCAGTTTCATCGGCTCTACATCTTCAAGCAGCTGACCCGCGAGTTGAACCGTCAGGAGGTGGCGGTGTGGAAAAAGGTCATCCGTATAATCAGCCACGAATTAAACAACTCGCTGGGGCCCATTTCCTCTATGCTTCACAGCGGCAAAATCCTGGCAAGTAAGTTAGAGGAGGCGCGGCTTGAGCGGGTGTTCTCAACTATAGATGAGCGGATCCGTCATCTTACCGAGTTTGTTCAGGGCTATGGCAAATTTGCCAAGTTGCCTGCGCCTAAGCTAAACCCCGTCTGTTTGTCGCAGTTGCTGGCGCAGCTGCAATCCCACTGGCAGTTTCAGTGCACGCAAACAGGAACCCAGCCGCACAGCCGCCAGCTGCTGGCCGATGCGGCCCAGCTCGAGCAATTGCTGATCAACTTGCTCAAAAACGCCCATGAATCGGGGAGTGCCCCGGATGGCGTGGGTATTGAGGTGGGCTTTGCCGACCAGCATGCGTTGCTACGAGTTGTGGATGCCGGTCAGGGAATGAGCGAGCATATTATGGCCAATGCCTTGATCCCCTTTTACTCCACTAAATCCACCGGCACGGGCTTAGGCCTGGCACTGTGCCGTGAAATCGTTGAAGCGCACCATGGACAGATCCATTTGAAAAATCGCCCGCAGGGTGGGCTATGTGTCGAAGTTCGTTTGCCGCTCAGTGCTGTTTGACGGCGTTTTCGGGCGCTCAGGACAGCCTTGCGCGTTTTCCAGCCAGGAGACGGTATTTGTGGCAATGACTATAGTGCCAGATACCACCAGGCTGGCGGCACTGACTAACCCGGCGCCTGCTAAAACCAATGCGCAAGCATCGCCCCGGCACTGACTAATTGCCTGCATTTGTGCATGGGTCAATGTTTGTTTGCGCATCATCATTTTGCACTTGGTGTCGTAATACTGGACTTCCTGGGGAGCAAACATACAACTACTTAGTAACACTGAGCTGATGAGTAACAGGCCCGCAACGGGTTTAAAACGTGTCATGCTGGCCTCACGGTGAGAAAAAAGAATCTTGCTGTATGGCACCTATCATTCAAGCTGGCTTGAACTCGATACAAAAATGCCCATACTCACGTGAATAGAGTCTCAAAAAACGCTTCGACGCATTATGACTCAAGCGCTTAATCAGGTAAAGCAACTCAGAATCAAACTACTGCTACTGCTGGTCATTGTGTTTATGGCCCTGGTGGCATTAGTGCCGTTTGTGATCTCCAGTTTAAATGAGCTTAATGCACTGAACGCCCACATTGAGTCAATTAAAAAAACAACCAGTGAAATCATCTATTACGATGAAGTGCTGACGATGTCATCGCGCATGTATACCTTTACTGGCGACGAAAAATGGTCTCAGCGTTACCTGAGAATTGCCAACACACTGGATAAGAGCGAAGTGGCCTGTGGTACCTGTGATAGCGGTGACCGCCAACGTGTTTGAAAGCGACGTGTCTCATTATGTAGATTTGGGCTTTGACGCTGTCGTGGCCAAACCCATTTCCCAGTCCGAGTTAACCGACTCTATTCTTACCAATTGTGTGTCAGTGAGTGAATGAGCCAAAAATCTCCCATGGAAGGTGGCAAAGTAGCCAGAGCTGGGCACTTTGCCTGTGGGATAAAATCATCTGCTGGCCTAACCGGGATGGTTTAACTTTGCAATGATCCTGTCACTGGCTTGCTCAACCAGGTCTAATACCAGTTCAAAGCCGTCGCCGCCGCCATAATAGGGGTCGGGTACTTCATCGTGTGGTTGTTCGCCATAACGTAAAAAGAGCGCCAGCTTGTGCTGATAGTGCGGCGGACAGCGGGATTGCAGGTCGACCAGGTTTTGCTCATCAGCACACAAGATCAAATCAAAGCATTCAAAGTCTTGTGACTGAACCTGCCGGGCTGTGATGGACGACAGGTTATAGCCCCGCTTATGTGCGGCCGCAGCACTGCGCCTGTCGGGTGGGTTGCCCTGATGGTAGGCAATGGTGCCCGCAGAATCGACTTCCAGGTTAAGCCCCTGCACAATGGCTGCATGTTTCAATACCGCTTCCATGGTCGGAGAGCGGCAGATGTTGCCCATACACACGACCAGTATTCTGGGCGGATTGCTCAATTGAATGGCGTCACTCATAAATGGATCCTTTTGCAGAGGGGCCGCCGGGGTAAGGCAGCCCTTAGTATCCGCCATCATATCAGACTTTTATGGCACAATTGCGCGAGATCACAGGCTTTCGTGAGGGCCGAAAACTTCGTACAGTATTCTTGCGTCATCAACCCCCAGCGCCAGCAACTGTTGTTTCAGGTCGGCCATAAAGGGGGTTGGGCCGCAAAGGTAGAATTCGCCGTTGTTTACAGGCAGAGTGTCACTCAATGGAGCCAGTACCATGCGTCCGGCACCTACCTGCTGTGAGCTGGTGCCGGTTGCACCCTCCTCAAACCAGGTGTAAGTAGTCAGTGCAGGCAGAGTGTGTGCGGCTTTTGTCAGCTCATTGTTAAAACTCAGTTGCGTCGGGGTGCGGCAGGCATGGAGGAAAAACACCGCCTGGTCGCTTTGTTGCTGGGCTTGCGTATGCAACATTGCCATCATAGGCGTAATACCTACTCCGGCACTGATCAACACTTTGGGCATATCGGTTTGCCTGAGCACAAAATCCCCCGCAGGTGGGGAGATGTCCAGCTCATCGCCCTCACTTAAGCCATGTAAATAGCCGGACACCAGGTTATCCAGCTTGACTGAAATGCGATAAAACCGGCCGTTAGAAGCATGAGATAAAGAGTACTGGCGAATTTGGCGATGGTTTTGGCCCGGGATGTCGCACTGCACAGCCAGGTATTGTCCTGCGTGATAAGGCATCACAGCCTGCCCATCACAGGGCTTAAGATAAAAACTCTTAACCAGGTCAGATTCCTGAACAATTTGGCTGATAGTGAAGCGGCGCGTGCCACGCCAGCCGCCATGGTGTTGCTCGGTCTGACGATAAATGCCTTCTTCCTGGGTGATAAATAAGTCGGCCAAAAAGGCATAGGCCTCAGCCCAGGCTTGTTCTATCTCTGCGTTAAACTGCTGTGGAAATTTTTCCCGTAAGGTCGCAAGCAGGTGCTCGCCAACAATGGGGTAGTGATGTGGCTGTATGCTGAGGCTGGCATGCTTATGGTTAATGCGCTTAATCGCATCACTCAGTACCTCAGGCTGGTCTATATAGGTTGCATAGGCCGCCAGTGCGTTAAACAACGCAAATTGCTGCCTGCCAGAGCGCTGGTTGCTGAGATTGAACACATCAAGTAATTCTGGGTTATGTGCGAACATTCGCTGGTAAAAGTGCTCTGTTACCTCAACACCGGCGTCGGCAAGTAGAGGGATTGATTGTTTAACCAGGGTAATGGTTCGTTGGCAAAGCATAAAAAACTCCTAATAAGTCCACTTTTCGTTTAAGTGGAGTAAATGCACGAAACAATAAAAACTAACCGCGACGCCCATCGAGGCGCTTGCGTACCAGCATGGGGGCGTAAATAAAGACAAACAGCGCAAAGCTGGCAGACCAGATCAGGGCACTGAGCTGCCAGGCCAGATGCGCGCCAATATATACGCTCAGCAGACTGCGAATGAGCGCGCTTGCAAGGACCAGTAAAAATGCCACAGACATCAACGGATGGGGGGTTAAGGGGCGGGCAGTATGGCCCAGTGCAACCCGAGCCATCATCGCCAGGATCATCATGCCCATACCACCTATGGTGATAAAGTGCAGGGCGTCTTTGGCCTGCAAGCTTGTGTTAAAGTAGGCGTAACCAAAGCCAATCAGGCCAAGCGCCATCATCAGGTAGGCCAGGTACAGCGACCACAGCAGAGGCACTAAAAATAACCGCCGATTAAACCACATAGCAGCACGCACCAGGTGTAACAGTCCGGCCAGGATCAACAGATAGCCAGGTATAACAGCAAGCTGCAAAAAGTGATGCGCAAAAAAGCCAGATATCCCCGTCACAGAAACAAACAGCAGTAGTTTATCGAGCCGGGGAGTACGCTGTTGCTGTGCCAGTCCCAGGCCTCGGGAGATAAAAAAGGGCACAACCCGGCCACCGAGTATGCTGATCAGCAAAGTAAAGCCGAGTACGGCCATTTGACTTAGCAGTCCAGCCAGCTCAAAGGCTTGCTGATCAACCACCACGAGAAACACCATGTTCAGGGTTGCCAGCAGTGCCAGTATCGGGACGAACAGGTAATTTTTGTTGTTATTAACCTGCACCACCACCCAGGTGAAATGTGCAATGGCAATGAGCCAGAATGCACCTTGCAGAGCCATTAGCCACAATAAGGGCAGGGATGACCAAACTCCGGCGACCCGGGCGCTGCCCCAGACCACGCAAAGCCCCAGCAAAGGCCAGCCATTTAAAGTGCTTACGCCGGTCCAGTTTTTGGCGGCGGTCAACAAAAAGCCAATGGCGATGGCGCTGGCAAAGCCAAACAGCATCTCGTGTGCATGCCACAGGGTTGCCGGGTAGGGGGCGGACCAGCTCAGGTAACCGCTCAATATTGCAAACCACACCAGCATTGCGCAGCAGGCCCAGAGGCTGGCGAGTAAAAACAGCGGACGAAATGCCAGCATCAACACAGGAGCATGTTGTAGCTGATACCATTTGGCAGTGCGTGGCATGGGTTCATCTAGGTTTAGCAGGGTCATCAGCGCACCTCCAGGCCCAGGTTATACTGGCAAAAACACCGCACCACATAACTGACCTTGAGCAGGGTAGCAAAAACAATGGTGCTGATATGGGCCGCTATTTGTGTCGACAATGACAGGTGATGGTCAAAGGCATAACTGGCCAAAATGGCCAGCATAAAGCCAATCAGGCTGAGCATCAGGCATTGATTGGCAAAAGGGAGCGTACGGCGATAAAGTCTCATAATTACCCTTGTAAAACACAGTGAGTCAAACTGATGGTACAGTGGCATGAACTGTGCCAAACTTTTATTTCATATAAAACAGTATGTTATGGTTTGTCTGCTTGCTGTGTGGAGTCATAATGACTTACACTGAAGATGTCTTTAAAACTTTTATAGGTCATATTGACTTGGATCAGCGAACCTTATCTCACCTGCTCGGTATCAGTACTGAGCTGGCTCAGCAACTTCCCCGTGTGAATGAAGGCGATATTGGCGCATTTACTCAGGCCCTGGTACGTGCAGTTCAGAGTGCAGTAACGGCCGATGCCATTGCGGTTTTACGCTGCGAGCAGGGGATTGCCTATCCGCTTGCCTGCTCGGGCCTTGCGCCAGAGGCGATGGGGCGGCGTTTTGTGATCAAAGATCACCCAAGGCTGGCGGCCATTGCTGGAGCTCAGCAACCGCAAATATTTGCGGCAGATTGCCCGCTGCCAGACCCGTATGATGGCATGCTGCTGGCCACCGCCGGGGCATTACCCGTTCACGCCTGCATGGGCTTTTCGCTATATCAGGACGCGCAACTGGTTGGCATGGTGACCTTTGACAGCCTCACGCCCAGCGCGTTTGAACAAGTTGCGCTGCCCATGCTCGTGATGTTGCAGTCATTGGTTGCAGCACATTTTGCGACCGCACTGAATCTGGCGGCATTGTCTGAGCAAGCGCGCCACGGCAGGGCGATGCTCAGAGAGCTCAGCCATCAGAGCTATACCATGATAGGCAACAGCGAAGTGATGCAACGGCTTAAGCAGGATATTGACCTGGTTGCGAATTCTGAGCTGAGCGTGCTGATCCAGGGTGAAACCGGCACGGGTAAAGAGCTGGTTGCACGGCGCATTCATGAACACTCCTCGCGCGCTCAGGGCCCGTTTGTTCAGGTCAACTGTGCATCGTTAAGTGAACACCTGGCCGAGAGTGAGTTTTTTGGCCACCGTAAAGGGGCCTTTACTGGTGCCGACAGACATCGTGAAGGTAAGTTCCTGGTGGCGCATGGTGGCACCCTGTTTCTTGATGAAATCGGTGAACTGCCGCTGGGCATGCAAAGCAAGTTACTGCGGGCGCTTCAAAGTGGCGAGATCCAGCCTGTCGGCACAGACAAGCCGCAATATGTTGATGTCAGGATAGTTGCTGCAACCAACCGGGATTTACGCCAGGAGGTTGAAGCGGGCCGCTTTCGCGCCGACTTGTATCATCGCCTGAGCGTATTTCCGCTGCAAGTGCCGCCGCTGAGAAACCGGGCACAGGACATTGTGCCGCTGGCGGGTTTTTTTGTTGAGCAATTGCGTAAAAAGCTGGGAGTGCGTCAATTGGTGCTGTCGGCACCTTTTTTAAAACAACTGCAGGCACACGACTGGCCGGGCAATGTGCGCGAGCTGGAACATGTACTCAGCCGGGCAGCGCTGAAAGCAAAGCATACCGCCCGGGCGCAGGATATTGTCGAGGTTGATATCACCCATGGTGTTCAGTGGCAAGCCAGCGCAGTGCATACATCGGCAGAAAGTCCAGGCAGCGAGACTACATCTGCGCCCGTTGCGCAAACCCTAAAGGCCGCCACAGAAGCGTTTCAGAAAAATCTCATCAAGGCCCGATTACAAGCCAATGAACTCAATTGGGCAGCCACTGCGCGCGAACTATCTGTTGACCGGGCGAACCTGGTGCGTCTGGCAAAACGTTTGGGCATAGAAACACTTAAAAAGCTAACCTGATGACACTGGCAATTTAGTAAAATGAAGTATCTGAACAAGGACTGTTATTCGTAATGGAAATTGTTCTTACTAAGTTTATAAGTCGTTTATTTTAAAAGAATATATTAAGAAATTTATTAGTTTTAATCGGTCTTGCTAAGTTGCGATTTTGTTCTAGGTTTATAGGGCGTCTAACTATTCCTTATTGAGGGGGCCCTATGCAGGGTAGCAAGCAAGTAATAGCAGCATTAAATCAGGTCTTAACGCTTGAGCTGACGTCTATTAACCAGTATTTTTTACACGCACGCATGTGGAAAAACTGGGGCATTGAAGAGCTCAACGAGAAAGCCTACAAAAAATCCATTAAAGACATGAAGCAGGCCGACGACTTAATCGAACGGATCTTATTCCTTGAAGGCCTGCCAAATTTGCAACATCTTGAAAAATTGCGCATTGGTGAGCACACCGAAGAAATGCTCAGCTGCGATATGGCATTTGAAACGGAGCAAATGCCGGTGCTGCGCAGTGCCATTGAGCTGTGTGAAAAAGAGCAGGATTATGTCAGTCGTGAACTGCTCGAAGATATTCTTGAATATGAGGAAGACTATGTCGATTGGCTGGAAACCCAGCAATTCCTCATCAAAAATTGCGGCATAGAAAACTATCTGCAATCGCAAATTGAGGAGTAAGACATGCAAGGTTCTCAAAAAGTAATCGATTTACTCAACAAGCAACTGACCCTGGAGCTATCGTCAATGGATCAGTATCTGGCCCATTCTAAAATGTACGAAGACTGGGGCCTGTCCAGATTGCACCATAAACTGGCCCATGAATACGAAGAAGAGCTGGATCATGCGAAGCGGATCACCGAGCGTATTTTGTTTCTTGAGGGCACGCCTGACACGGCATCCAGAGTGCCCATTAAAGTGGGAGAAAATGTTCAGGAAATGCTTGAAAACGACCTGGCAGCAGAGATCACGGTAAAAGATCATCTTAAGAAAGTCATTGCGGTCTGTGAGGAAGAGCAGGACTATGTGTCGCGCGAGATGCTCGAAGCGCTGCTTGACGACACCGAAATGGACCACATCTACTGGCTTGAACAGCACATTGGACTTATCAAACTTATTGGTTTGCCAAATTATATTCAAAGCCAGATGTCGGGTGGCGATCCCACTTAAATACTAGATTAAAGTGCAATCTTAAGGAGGCCATGCCTCCTTTTTTTATGTCGGATTAAACTGACTTTACGGGCTTGCCAAACAGGTTATTCACAGGGATACTTGCCGCCATGAAAGATGGCAGCATCAGGCTGTTGAAAACGGAGCGTTAAATTGGAAAGACAGGTCGCCTGCCTGGTAGAGGCATGTAAACAACTGAGCTTAAAACACGAATGTATCGACCGCGAACAAAACCTGGTCAGGGTGTATTTCAACCATGGTGTTGAGTACTTTGAGCTTAATAAAACCCCTTTTAACTCTGAGTCCATTTACGGCCTGTGCCGTGACAAAATGCATTCATATCAGGCGTTTAATCAAGCAGTAACCATGCCCGAGACGCTCTCTTTCCTCGATCCGAATGTGCCAGACGAGTACAAACACTATTTACAGTACCAAAACATGGATGAAATTGTTGCTACAGTTGAGCATACTTTTGGCTATCCGGTAGTTGTCAAAAGTAATAGCGGCGCACTGGGTGTGAATGTTCACTTATGCCAGGATAAAGCCTCGCTTGTGGCTGCCTTTGGTGAGATATTCAACGGTCAGTCAAAGCACTATGACTATCTGGCGCTGGCGCAGGCCTACGTTGAGAACAAGGCTGAATATCGTCTGGTGTGCGGCTTTGGTGAACCCTTGCTGGCCTATAAAAGGGGCATGGCGCAGACATTTAATGTGCGCTATTGGGAGAAAAATGAAGTTGCCACACTTGAGCAGGATGAGGCTTTGCTCACGGCGCTGTTTGAGTTTGTTAAGCCCGTGTTTGAGCTGGCAAATATCGGGTTTGTTGGCTTTGACATTATCCTGGGTCAGGATGACCGTTTTTATCTGATTGAACTGAACTCTTCCCCTAAGTTTAATCACCTGATCATAGATAATCCTGAACTTGGGCCTGCGGCGGTCACCAGCATGTACAAAAACATGCTACAAAAGCTGAATAATCGAACAACTTAGGGCTAAACTGTTGGAAACCCTGTGATCTGGTTATCCAACAATGAAATGGTTAAAGGACATAGACAGCAGTTTTGATACCCTGCTGACCGACTGTTACCAAAGGCGTGAAATGGACATGGAGCGCCATGTTAATAAGCTGCGTTTTTTTGGCCTGATGGCCTTATTCCTTACTGAACTGGCCATTGGTTTATACAGTATCGGCTGGGATACCACGCTGGTGGTCGTTGACTTGGCCACCATCGCCGTGGTGACTTGCTGGTGCGCTCTGGTCTCACACTGGTCTCGCTCCGAAGGCTACAAACCCTGGCTCAAATATGTCTCTATCTTATTCGATTACACTATTATTCTGGTGGTATCGGTCGAAATTGAGTCGCTGGATGTATTTAAACACTTTTTGCAGGACCTCCACCAGACTGAATTCGAACTCATGCTGGTGAGTGTTTTGTTGCTGTTTAATATTATGAGTGCATTTCGCCAGGGTAAGCTGATCATTTACTATTCCACACTCTGTTGCGTGGTGACCGGGACCTTAGTGCTCGAGCACAGCCACACAGCCAGAGCCATTGAGATCCACGAGCAAGTGATCATCATCTGCTCGGGTTTTTTAGCCTGGTCCTTGTCCAGTTATATCACCGGCACCTATACCAAGTTGCGCCATCGCGAGCGCCTGTTGCGCTATTTGCCTGAGCAATTAGTAAAAGCGGTAGAGCGGGGAGAGGTTGACATAGAACCTGGTGGCGAAAGGCGCGATGTGACGGTATTGATGGCGGATATCCGCGGCTTTACCCGTTTGTGTGAGCAGCACGACCCGGAAGTGATCACGCAATTGCTGAACCGCTACTTTTCGCGCATGAGCAGCGTTATTTTTATTCACCAGGGCATGATTGATAAATTTATCGGTGATGCGATCATGGCTGTATTCGGCACGCCTCAGGAAGAAGAAAACAACGCTAAAAACGCAATAGAAGCGGCCCGTCAGATGCTTCAGGCGCTGGAGGCACTCAACCAGGAATTTGTTGCAGAGGGCTTGCCGCGCATTGCGATTGGCATTGGCATACACAGTGGTGATGCTATTGCGGGTAATGTGGGTAGCAGCAGCTGTATGGACTACACTGTGATTGGCGATACAGTCAATGTGGCGGCTCGGATTGAAAGCAAAACCAAAGAGTTAAACTATCCGCTGCTGATCAGCGAGCAAAGTGTACACCAGTCCCGGCTGACACAGCTCAAACGGGTTGCCATGGTTGAGCTTACCGGGCGCAGTCAGCCTATCGAGGTGTATCACTATCCCGACTAAAAAAGATTAACAAGGTGTTGCGCTAAGCAATCTTTATGAAATAGTCTAACTTTAAATAATCAGTTACTTAACGCGCTTATGAATATGGAACGGACACTGCTTGCTGTTTTTCTTTGTATTGTGACTTTCAGTATACAGGCAAACGCGCCAGAGCGGCCCGTGCTGCATATTTACCATGACTCGGATTACAGCAGCCATAACGCGTCCGCTGAAGCCATGAAAATGGGCTTTAATAGTGCGCTCAGTGAGCGCAACTTTGAGGTTCAGGGGTTCAGGCTGCAATTGCTGGAAAAGGACCACAGGGGCAATAGTAATCGCAGTTTACTGACCATGCGACGCTTTTTGCAGGACGACAATGCGTTACTGATGCTCGGTGGATTACACTCACCGCCATATATCAAACATCGCGAATTTATTAACCAGCAGGGTATTTTGCTTTTAGTGCCCTGGGCTGCGGGTGGGCCGATAACACGGTACCCAGACGCCAACAACTGGGTATTCAGACTCTCTATTGATGACACCAAAGCCGGTTTGAGGCTGGTGGAATTTGCCAGGCAAAAGCAGTGTCGTTCGCCACACATGTTGCTGGAGCGCACCCCCTGGGGTAAATCAAATTATCAGACCATCACCCGGGCACTGGACAAGCCCGAGGCGCCCGTGACCTGGTTTAACTGGAACATAAAAATGAACGCCACCAAAATCATGCTGCGAGAAATTGTCAGCAGCGGCCATGACTGTGTGATATATGTCGGTAATGCGCTGGAGGGCAAACAACTGGTCAAAGCGGTTGCGCAGACACCAGAAGCACAGCGCCCAGCCATTATCAGTCACTGGGGCATAACGGGTGGTCACTTTTTCGAGCAGGTGGCTGATGAACTGCGTGCGGGCATAGATTTACACTTTCTGCAAAGCTGCTTCTCATTTCAGCAACGGCCGCATAGCGAATTTGCTGCGCAGGTTTGGCAGCGCTTGGTAAGCGCTTATCCGGACAAAGTCATTGATGGCCGATTTATTCAGTCTCCGGCCGGGTTTATTCACGGCTATGATTTGGGGCGGGTCCTGCTTGGCGCGCTCGAACAAATCGTTTTAAGCGGCGATGTAAAACAAGACAGAGCCGCATTGCGTGCTGCGCTTGAAGACCTCAAGCAGCCAGTTCAGGGGTTGCTGAAAGTGTACGAGAAGCCGTTCTCACCCTGGTCAGAGTCGCAGCCAGATGCCCATGAGGCGCTGGGCCTGGAAGACATTTGTATGGCCAGCTACAACGCTGATGGCAGTATCAAGGTGCTAAATAACTAATGAAAAATAATGCAGTGAAGTCGCTATTTAAAATGAGCTCCGACAAGGCATTCTACGCATTTTTGTTGTGTAGCCTGATATTGTCAGTGTCCTTGAGTTTGGTGATGCTCAGCAATCATGCCGATACCGCCATTCGGCAGGTACAAACGGAAGTACGACAGACTGAAGCGCGATTAGGGGTCAGTAACCTTGGCCAGTTTTTGCGTACCCGACTGGTACTGCTTAAAGACTTGGCGCAATATCCGGTTTTGGCCAACGGCGTGATGGGGTCAGATATTTCGCGTGCTTCTTTGTCTGACTTTCTGGGGGAGTATCGGATCCTGGGCAAAAAGGAGCCCTTGTCTTTGTACAATGTGCTGGGCGAGCCGGTATATCGCAGTGGCCAGGTCTCATCAGAGCCCGGCAAACAGGAAGAGTGGCTTGAGCTGCTGCTTGACGGGCGCTTACCACATGCGGTGATTTTACAACAAAACGAACAGTTATTTAGTTTTGTCATTGCCGTGCCCATTGAATACAACGGATTTACAGAAGGGGTGCTGGTTGCTGAGTTTGATACAGATCTGGCAAATTTGCTGGCCCTGGATCTGAGCAATCAGGCGCTGGCGGTCGAGTTGTCCGGGCAATGGGTCGATTACAGTAACGCCGCGCCTGGTGCAGAATATGTTGTGCTGCACAATACACAAATGCCGGGCACTGATATTCATGTCAGTCTGATGATCAGCCAGTCGACCATAGACGACAGCGTGTTTGATTTTACTGTTGAGCTTGGCCAGGCCATTTTTATTGGGCTTTCTTTATCCTTCCTGCTGTTGCTGTTTTTTGGTCGCCAGTTACTGCTGAATCCGTTCAAACGTCTTCAGACCTCAGAGCAAATGATCAAAAAAAGCGAGGAGCGCTTTAAACTGGCAATAGCCGGTAGTCATGATGGCATCTGGGATTGGGATATCGAAAGCGGAGATGTCTTTTATTCGCCAAGATACAGAGAGTTACTGGGTTATAGCCCCAATGATCTCAGCGGCTTTGCAGATCGCTTTGAGGTGCTGGAGCAGCATTTACATCCAAAAGACAGAAGTGCGACTTTTTCTGCGTTACAAGATCATTTAGATGGTAAAGGTGGCTTTGACGTAGAGTTTCGTCTGCGCACCAAACAAAACGACTATCGCTACTTTCGCTCAAAAGGGCTGGCACTGCGCGATGAGGCGGGAAAAGCCATTCGTATGTCGGGGTCTTTGACCGACATCACAGATCAAAAAATGTATCAGGAGGCGCTAAGCCAGGCAAAAGAACACAACGATTTGCTTGCCTATGCTATCGAGTCCTGTGATGTGGGCATTATTATTTCGGATGCCAAAGTGCAGGGCTTACCACTGACCTTTATCAATAGCGCATTTACTAAAATAACGGGCTATGGCGACGAGGTTTTGGGGACTAACTGTAAGTTTTTACAGGGCGAGGACACTGTACCAGAAGTGGTCGTCAATATGGTCGAAGCGATTAAACATCGCCAGGCGCACCGCACTGTGATCCTCAATTACACAAAGGATGGCAAGCCGTTTTGGAACAACCTGCATATTGCACCGGTGAGCAACGACCAGGGAGAGCTGGTTGCCTATGTGGGGATCATTCAGGATATTTCTGAGGAAATCGCGCAGGAAAGAGCGCTGGCAGAGGCAAAAAGTCAGGCCGAGCAGGCCAGTCGGGCGAAAAGTGAGTTTCTGGCCTCCATGAGCCATGAGATCCGTACCCCCATGAACGGCGTGCTGGGGATGTTGAATCTGCTACTCAGCAATGAGCTGGATGAGCAACAAACCCACAGGGTTAAGCTGGCGATGAGCAGTGCCAACTCATTGCTGAACCTGATCAATGACATACTCGATTTTTCTAAGGTAGATGCCGGAAAGTTAGAGCTTGAAATGCTCGACTTTGACTTGCGCGGCATGTTTGAAGACTTTGCCGAGTCGGCGGCTTTGCAGGCGCAATGTAAAGGGCTGGAACTGGTGTTGGATACTTTGGATATCGAGCAAAGTATGGCCAAAGGAGATCCAAGCCGGATCAGGCAAATTCTCGCGAATCTGGTTGGTAATGCGATTAAATTTACCGAGCAGGGCGAAGTGATTATCCAGGGAAAACTGACGGAACAGGAAGATAATCTACTGCGTCTGGAGTGTGCCATTACAGATACGGGGATAGGCATACCGAAAGCCAAAAGTGCGGCCCTGTTCGACTCCTTTTCTCAGGTTGACTCCTCTACCACACGAAAATATGGCGGCACCGGTCTGGGTCTGGCCATCGTCAGAAAGTTATGCCAGCTGATGGGCGGCGATGTCTCAGTGCAAAGCACAGAAGGTGAGGGGAGTACCTTTACATTCTCCGTGCTACTTGAGAAAAGTGCACAATCAAAGCAAATACTGCCTGATTTGGACATGTCTCAGCTTGAGCTTTTAGTAGTGGATGATAACCAGACAAACCGGACGGTATTAGGCCAGCAACTGCGGCACTGGGGCGCCCAGGTGTTTGAGTCTTCTTCCGGTATTGCCGCACTGGCTGAATGTGAAAAGCGCTACCACGATGGTCAGCGCAAAATGTTTGATATTGCCTTGCTGGATATGCAAATGCCCAATATGGACGGTGCACAACTGGGCAAAACCATCAAAGAAGATAAGCGTTTTGGGGGGATTAAGCTCATTATGATGACCTCCATTGGTCATCAGGGCGATGCTTCTTACTTTGCAGATCTGGGCTTCTCGGGGTATTTTCCCAAACCTGCAACCACGGAAGACTTATTTAATGCCCTGTCTGTGGTTGCCGATGACGGCGAGGCGCTGGCAAATGCCAAGCCGCTGGTGACGACCCATTATTTGAAGAGCATGAAAGACCCGCACCAGGATACGAAAAAGGTTAAGTGGTCTCCAAAGCCGCGTATTTTGCTCGCAGAGGACAATCAGGTTAACCAGATAGTGACAGTCAGTATGCTGCAAAAGCTCGATATTGAATCTGTGGATGTTGTTAATGATGGCAGTGAGGCGCTGCGTAACCTGAGAGAGTATCAACACTCTGAAGGTTATTCGCTGGTGCTGATGGATTGTCAGATGCCTGAAATGGACGGCTTTCATGCCACCAAAGCCATTCGAAAAGGGCAAGCCGGTAAGTCGAATATGGACATTACCATAGTGGCGCTCACCGCCAATGCCATGGTTGGTGATGAGAAAAAATGCCTTGAAGCCGGTATGAACGATTATCTGAGCAAACCTGTATCCATAGAGGCGCTGCTGAGTTGTCTGAAAAAGCACCTGGAGTATGAGCAAATCCTGGTCGAAGAATAAAAATAAAGAGTATCAAAATAATGCTAGCTAATTGCTGCGCTTAGCCTTATTATCGCGCGGCTTTGCTCAGGGTGAGTAAAGTTTGTACAGGCTGGGTGTGCTCGGCACTGTACATTTAACCTTGTAACTAAGTTAATTGACACCATGATAAGCAATAAAATAAAAGTGGTTTTTGATAAATCTGTTGATGCAATCTTTGCAGTCATCTTACTCTTTATCATCATCGGCATTGCCATTGGCACACTACAACTCTTCGTGACCACCTGGAAGCTGCTGGCATTTAAAGGGATCACCGGGCATTACATCGATATCATTGCGGATGTATTGACGCTGTATGTGCTGATTGAGCTGTCGCGCTCTTTGGTTGAATATTTTAATACCCATCGTTTAAGGCTGACCTTTATTGTTGATGGTGCGATTGTGTTTGTGATCCGGGAAATTTTGATTGCCCTGTTCAAACATGACCTTAAGCCAGACATGTTCTACGCATTTTCGGCGTTTTTATTTGTACTTGGCGCATTGCGTATTGCCTCTGTACTGGTATATCAGCGCGAAAAACACCTCGCAGAGCAGGAAAGTCACTAATCTTTACTTCGGGGCTGCGGCCCCGTTTTCAAACTCTTTTCTCTCAACCACCTTACGCGCGCTTAACTAATATTGCATAACAACGGGCTTTGCTTTCAGACCAGATTAGCTTAGGATTTTATACCAATTTTACTTAATACCTGGTCAATTTGAGAGAGCAAATACGACGCTAACGGCGTTAAAAATTTCTCATTTAGAACAACTAAATAGCAAAATTTTCGCCTGGTTATCGACCTTATTTTCTCGCCTCAAATTAGAACACTTAATTAAGCAAATTGGTATTTCTGTGATAATATACAGTGTTTTGGTTTTCGGGGTTGAGTGTCTATGTTAAAAGCGTTACCAGAAAAGTATTACCTCACCCACTTTAATGAGCTGCATGGGTTTATTGCAAAAACCAGCCTTCATTTGCTAAGCCCGGCGCAGCAAACGCTGTTCAGGGAGCTTGCATCTCTGGATGAGGATTGCCTGTGCCTGTTGTTGCGGATCATTAATCGCAAGCGCGTATTTGTAACCCGAGCCCAGCTTAACTACGCAGAAATTAACGATATTGATGCTGCGCTGCTGGCACTGGCGCGCAACGGCCTGATCAGTGTGGCACAAGATGAAGATAGCGATGTACTGCTGGCTGAGCTCACCAAGGAGCAGTTACAGTCTATTGCCGCTGAGCTGATTTCGTCTGGTTCTGCGTCTGTTGCAGCGCCGGCTAAATCGGCGAAAAAAGCTCTGTGGGTTGAGTTTGTCCATACACAAAGCAAAAGCGCTTCCCTGGCGGATACATCTGTCTTTCGTGCTCACCTGTCGGCGCCGGTCAAAGCGGACTTTGAATACTGGCTGTTTTTATTTTTTGGCAAACTGGGCGGCACCTTACAGCAATTTTCACTGCGCGACCTGGGTGTAATGCAAACGCGACAGGGCGTTGCCACTGGTAATGCGCATTTTTCGGAACTGGCAGAGGCGCAAAGTGCCTATTATTATCTTGTCCAGAGTAAAAACCTGAAAACTCTGGATTTGGCAGGCAAAGTGTCATTGGCAAAGCAAATTTGCGAACAGCAGGTGCCAGTCGCTGAGGGGCCGATGGCACAGGCAAGACGGGATGAACTGACGCACAAACTGGCTTGCCAGCTGGAGCAGGACGACGCGCAATTAGCAATGGCTATGCTTGAGCTCAGCAATCACCCAAAAGCACAGGAAAAATACATTCGTGCTTTGTATAGCGCTGGTGAGCATCAGGCCTGTCAGGCGCAATTGGAGGCTGTGTTAGCTTGCCCACAAAATGAAGAGCTGCTGATATTTGCCGAAGACTTCTCAGCGCTGAAATTCACCACCAAGCGTACCTCAGTACTCACCGATATGCTGCGTCAAAGCGGCACACCGATTGCGCTGGACGAGGCCTATGTTGGCTATCCTGAACAAGGGGCCATTGCCTGGTATCGCCGTCAGGGTTGCCAGGCCTTTCATGGAGAAAACCAGTTCTGGCGGATGTTATTTGTATTGGCTTTTTGGCCCGCGCTGTATGAATCTGATGCCAGTGCACCCAGTAACGAGTTTGACTTAACCCCCAAGAGCCTTAAATATAACCAGTTCTATGAAGTACATAGCGAGCAAATCGAGCAGATCCTGGCTGGTATTACAGATAATCAAAGTTTATTCGACTGGTTGTTGCACCAGGCAGGCTCGCATTTTGGCAAGCCGAATCGTTTAGTATTTTGGCATCAGCCAGGCATAGATCTCTTACTGATGGTGGCCCGGCTGCTCCCCATTGCGCCGTTAAAAGCACATCTGCGCGCCATGTGTAAAGATTTTAAAATGCTCAAAGATGGCTATCCGGATCTTATTTGCATTAAAGGTACCGACGTCTCATTTGTTGAAATTAAAGCGCCAGGCGACAGCCTTCGACGTAATCAGCTGGTGACCATAAGACGCCTGATGGAGTCGGGCTTTAAGGTGGATATTCAGCAAGTGTGCTGGCAAATAGCGCCGCAGCAGGCCTATGTTGTGATAGATGTGGAAACGACTGGAGGCAAAAAAGAGTTTGACCGCATAACCGAAATTGCCATGCTCAAAGTAGTTGATGGCCAGGTGACACAGCGCTGGCAAAGCTTAGTTAATCCGCTGCGGCGGATCCCGAAATACATCACCGAATTAACGGGTATAAGTAATGAGATGGTGGCTGATGCACCGCGTTTTTCTGAGGTTGCACAGCAAGTGGAAGACTTTATGCAGGATGCCATTTTTGTTGCGCACAACGTCAACTTTGATATGGGCTTTATCAAGGCTGAGTTTGCCCGTCTGGAGCAAACCTTCCAAAAGCCTAAGCTGTGTACGGTTCAGCAGGCCAGAAAGTGGCTGCCCGGCCTGAAGTCTTATGCGTTAAACAATGTGTGCCGCGAGCTGGGCATTACCTTAACCCAACATCACCGGGCGATGGCAGACGCACAAGCAACGGCCGAGTTATTTGTGATGATTAACGCGCAAAGGCTTGCACATCAGCAACCGTTAACTTAGCGGGGGTGTTTGTTTGAGGGGTTTAGTGTACATTGCTCCTCATGTCCTGAGTAAACAGTCATTGCTGTGTATAAAAAGTATCTCGTCTATTCTTTGTTGCAGGTTTCCTGGGGGTTGTCTGCGTTACTGCTGATATTTGCGATAGCACCCAACCTGATAGCTTTGTCTGTTCCTGCCTGGTCCATCCCTGTGTATCTGCTGATCTCTTGTGCCATTGTGTTTGGGGTATATGCAAGAGATAAAGCATTAGCAAAAAAAGGCACTGAGCGACTGTCCGAACGCCTGTCCGAACGCCTGTTACTGCTTGTCTCTGCGGGATCATGCCATATGGCAACCTTACCGGTTATGTCGGTGTTAAGGCATAAAACAATCAAGCTGCCGTTTTTATTAAAACTACTGGCTTTGTACCTGCTTCAGCTCTTGGCCTTTGTCACTGTGCTGATTGGTTATTTGATGTAATACCCAAGCGCCTGGCTTGCAGTTTTGGAAAGTTAGGTGACAGACTTGCGTCTGCCACCGGCCTATTAATCGAGCTTGAGTTCAAACTCGTAGTCCAGTTCGTCCATTAACGACCATCGATGCTGCTTGTTTTGCGTGCCTTTGCCCAGGATCCAGTAATCATAGCTCTTAGTAATTTGCCCCTGACTTTTGGCAATGGTGAGCCAGGCATTAACAAAACTCAGAATGTCCAGGTTACGCTTGGCAACGGCAAACCCGACTGGGTATTGCATCTGGGCACCTTTGGGCACAACAACGCCAAATTCCGGGTGGAACATGCTCCAGGCAAACCCAGCCTCAGCGCTTATCACCATGGCATCGAATTGTCCGTCGGATTCAAAGAATGCCTGATGATTCGACAACGCCGACACCTGAATATGAGGATATTTTTTTGCCAGGTCCTGCATCAGCGGGGTGTATTCCACATGCGCCAGGCGCAGATCCTTGTAGCTGAGCACCTGCTCCCGGGTGGCCAGTTGCTTAAGGCGATGATCTTTGGCAATTAAAGCCATTTGTAATTGCAGCACTGGATCACTAAATCTGACCTGACTAAGGTCGGCAACATTAATTTCCAGTCCCGACATCGCAATGTCAAAGAAGCCTTTATTCAGGTACTCAGCCAGTTGCGACTTTTTAAACGGAATAAACTCAACCTTCACATTCAGGTCGGCAGCCAGTTTATGGGCCAGACTGATATCAAAACCGACCAGTTCTCCTTTTTGGTTAAAGTAGCTAAATGGCACGTTGTCGACCAGGTAGCCCACCCTGAGTAAGTTTCGTTTTTTGATCACGTCTATGTTGGTCAGAGACAGCTCACCGCTTTGATAGGCCTTGGGCACATGGTTGAGCACTTCTGCCGGCACTTTATCGGAAACCACCATATTGGCAATTATCTCATCGGCCGCCTGCGTGTCGCGGGCCAGGTGATTGTTGGCCGTAAAGCTGAGTAACATAAATGCAGGCAGCAGGGCGCTGAGTAAAGTCAGGTAATACACCGAGCGGATCCGCTTAAGATGCAGCTGGCGTTTGGTATAGAAAATACTTAACAGCACGAAGGAAAAAATATAGATAACTGTGGTCGGAGAGACAATTTTAGCGGTCAGTACCGACATCGACAGATACAACTGATAGCTGTCTGCCGGGATCTTCAGGCTGTCCAGCAGATAAGGAATGGCAATATGCACGTTGGCAAAATAGCTCAGCATGGCCGATAAAGTGACATTGGGTATTTGATCCAGCGTAACCGGGCTGCCTGTCAGCCAGGCTGCAAAGGTGACAAACATCAATGTTGTCAGCTTACCTAAGCTTGGAAAGGTATAAGCAATGGGCACCAGCACTTCGGCGATATGGTCCGACTCTTCATCACTGCGTTTGATTTTTGCCAGATGGGCTTTGATCCCCTCCGTGATCACGGGTAAGACAATAAATACGTTGCCGGTACTGAATGCGGTGATCCATGCATTGCGCATCACCATGATCAGGTCGCGATACTTAACCGGGGTTAATGCTGCAACCAGCATGGGCAGCAAGGCAAACATCAGGTAAGCCCCCAGACAGGTAACCAGCACCAGATAAATTTGCAGGTTGTTGAGCTCTTCCATACTGATGGTGCCGGCGGTACTGGCGGTCATTGCAAAGATCCCAATCGGGAAAAGCTTAATGATCTTTTTCGAGATCAAAGAGAGCCCCTGACCCACGACTTCAAGCACGTCTAACAGGTTATTCTTTTGTCCGTTTGAAATTAACGACAGCCCAAGTGCAATACAAAAAATCACCAGTGCGGGCACATTGCCCTCGGCCATGGATGCAAAGGGATTGGCGGGAATATACTGGCTGACAAAGTCCACTTCCGGGGCGCTGGCCACCAGGGCGGGGGAGAAAAAAGTCCCGGCATCATGGCTGGGCAGCGTAAGTGAAAACGCCCAAATGGCAGCCAGGCCGACCAGCCACAGGCTTACCATGACAGTGGTTGCTTTGACTAGAATGGATTTAACCTGATCAGGATTAAACTTACCCAGCCCGACCACCAGACTGACCACAATGTAAGGGAAAATGGTGATCTGCATGAGTTTAACAAACCCTTCGCCGAGTGGTTTTAAAAACGCCACCCGTTCACCAAAAATAAGGCCACATGCAATACCGAGTAACAATGCCCAGAGCATCCAGTTCATGCTCTTCAACCAACCTAAAACGAGTTTCATAATCCCCATGTACGCAATAAAAAGAGCGAGATTATATTGAGGTTAGCTGAAATTAATCTGAATGCAGCGCAGATAAGTAAAACTGCAGGTGTATTTGCAAGCAAATAATAGTGATTGGTTTGTTGAGGTGGCTGTGTGCGCAGACGTCCAAACGAACCATGCTCGATTGATTTTACTATGAACAGCTTATTATTGTGCCGAGTTATTGAAACTTGAGTGCTTACATTTGTGTGAGCACTCAAGCTTTGATTTGTATCGCCAGGAGCGGGAACAATCAACTATAGTTGGTAATCGTCACCGTTTTTGGCTCGGTAGCATTTGCGGTCTTGCTGGTTGACCAACGCATGCTGTACGCCAGAAACAAAGCTCATCCACATGGGGCTGAGTGCTTCTCCAGTGCCAGTGACCGGGCTGAGCGGCGTCTCGTACTGAACATCGTTCAGGTGGGCGCGGTCATGGCGGCCAGGCTCACATCCTGTGTCAAAGCTGAGTTCAATATGCATGCCGTCCGCTTTTTTCAGCAAAATGGCGCTGGGCGCTTCACGGTGGCCACATAACGCCACAAATTGCTTACAGTTTTTGAGTCCGCAGTGCTGGCCGTCGGCGAAGAACACCATCAGGTGATTGTAGTAAACGACATAGGAGCTGACGTCTTTGTGAGAGCCGAACTCCAAAGGACAGTGTTGATCCAGGTACTGCTTTGCGACGATCAGCTTTTGACATTCTGTGCTGGTGTTTTCTAGTTCTGTATGCTGAATTTGTGCTTTCATGTGTGTATTCCCAGTTACCAAGGTTACCCGATACCCGTTGCCTGTGTGGTGAGAGCCTGCTGGCTTATCAATTCACCCGTTGTCGTCACAAGGCAAAATATCGCTACTATTATTAATTACCTGCTTAGTCCCGGCGGGAGTGCAGAGTCTTCTGTTGACAAATTCAGTGTATGAAAAAAAATCGATAAATTTCACAAAAAGAATTTTACAGTGTAAATTTTACAAAAACTGGTCTGACCATGTGTTGTGGCATAGTAGTAAGCACAGCGCTCAGGCGCCTTACAGACGTAAACAGGAATGAAGCGGTGAAAAAAAATTCAGAACTCATGAGAAAGTCACACTTTCTGGGCACCAAAATCCGTAATTTACGCAAGCGAAATCACTTAACTCTTGAAGACTTATCTGCCCGCTGCATCCGTGTCGACCCACAATCCGCGCCCTCGGTGTCTTACCTGTCAATGATTGAGCGAGGTAAACGCACGCCCAGCAGCGACATGCTGGAGAACCTGGCCGAAGTATTTCAAAAGCCGGTAGACTGGTTTTTGGACAATGAGCCCGAGGTGAACGAAATCACTCCGCAAAAAGGCCGGCATGGTGGGATCAGTGGGATGGCGCTGGAGCCTAACTTTTTATTTGATAATGATATTTTGCAAATTGCGATTCCGGAAATGCTGTCACAAACGGGGATCAGCGGACGTCAGTTTGCACACTTGCTGATCCGCGCGCATCAGGAGCATCATCAGAATCACTTTCCGGATCTTGAGCGTGCGGCGGAAGAAGTGGGCGGCAAAGACCTGTATCTCGATGTTGATGCCCTGTTGAGTATGCTCAAAGCTCAGGGGTTGGTGGTACATTGGTTTGATGAGGCACCGGGCGAAGTAATCGATGAAAGTGGCCATGTGTTTGCGCGTGTGATCACCTCTTATTTTGCGCCGCCAAATGAGGTGCATATCAATCGCATGTTGCAGCAAAACCAGCCCAGACTGAAGTACGACCTGGCCGTGCATCTTGGCCACGCGGTGTTGCACAACAGAGACGGGTTGCAATGTGTACTGGGCTCGGGTGGCGTCAGTGGTGCAGCAAATACCGACGAGTCTGCACCGAATGCTCAGGATATTCTCTCGGCCTGGCACGACTTTGAGTCGAGCTTTTTTGCCGGTGCGCTGCTATGTCCTAAAGTTGCATATCGCCAATTACTTGATTCGTATGGATATGAAACGCACATTCATCAGGCGCTGGGCATTTCACCGTCGGTGGCTATGCGCAGGATGACAGTGGCTTCGCCTTATCCACACTGGCACTATTTTGATGCCTATTTGCCGGGTAAGCTCAAAGCCGTGTACCGTGGTAATGGTATCCCTTTGCCCTGGGGCAATATGCGCAGTGTGGCCGATCCCTGCCAGCACTGGGCGGTGTTCCGTAAGTTTCAACAGCAGGCCATGCAGGCCAGCGCGCAACTGTCGGTGCTCAATGTTAATAATCAGCCACGGCTTTATTGTTGCGAATCCATCAAAGTGAATGATGTTGCAGATAACCCTCATGTGCTCTGCGCCGGGATAGATCTTAACCCGGCGATCGCGGCCCAGGGGCTGGATGCCAATGAGGTTGTGCAGGAGCTCCAGGCCTTGTGTATTAAGCAAGGGGGTGCCAGCGTAGTGCCCTGGCATTTGAAAAAGCAACTGCAAAGTGTGGCTAAAATTTTGAATATCAATTGGATAGAGCGGGGCATAGCCAATGATGTCCGTGTTATATGTACACGTGGTAAAGCCTGTCCCCGACAACCCGGTTGTTATGACTAAAGAATTGAGATGGCTACCTCGACTTCGTCACTGTTATGATAGATTTCTATATCCTGCAAATAGGCGCGTTGGTATGGGCAGTCTGTTTGCTCAAAGTAGCGCCATACAAGCTCCCACAGGCGGATCACGGTTTGCGGCATTTCACCCTGAGCGGCAAAGCTCAGGTAACGCCCGGCGTTTAGTTGCTGTGGTTGCAGTGCCTGATCTTTGTCAGCATGCGCAATCAGCTCCGCTGCATCAGTGGCAACGGTGGCCTTAAAGTCGCCATGGTGATCCGACTCGTAGTGCGAGTAGATACCATATAGTGTTGCGCCTTGATTAAGCAAAGGGGCATAGCGTTGATTAAATGTTTGCCACAACTGGATTATGTGACCTTCTCCTTCGGTCTGTTCGTGGTGATTGTTGGTGCGGGTAGAGATCCCCACAACCTGGCGTGGAGCGAACGTTTTTACTTCCATTGGATTCCCTGATTACTCGTCGTATGTCGCTAAATTGCTTTACTCCGAATATCTGTCCCTGTCTACTGACAAAGTCACAACATCTGGCGTGTCTGTAAGTCTTTTCCAAAGAGGTGGAGATTGCAATTTTATATGTATATTAAATAATCACTTAGACTATTAATAAAGCGGCCGAATGGTAACATAGTGTGAGTTTTAGGCAAGTCGCTGGGAAGGAAAAGTGACACGGCTTTAGTCTTATATGAGCCATAATACATGGTTTCGCCAGAGTCGATGGATGATCCCGAAAATCTTATGATTGAAATCAGTATAATATGCCGGACCTTTCAGCCCGGCATACTGGATATACCAATTTCCTTAATTAAGTGTTCTAATTTGAGGCGAGAAAATGTCGTCGATAACACCGCTCCCGCGTCCTGCTATCGCTGAGGCACCTACATCCATATAGGCGAGGCAAAAATTTTGCTATTTAGTTGTTTTAAATAAGAAATTTTTAACACAGTTAGCGTGATATTTGCTCCTTCAAATTAAACAAGTATTAAGTGAAATTGGTATTAGTTCATCAATTGACGAATGTACTTTACGGGGGCGCTGCCGTAGCTGAGGAATTCTTCGTGAAAGGCTTTGAGGTCAAAGTCTTTACCCAGCTGTTTCTTTTGCGCTTCGCGCAGATCGTAAATTTCACGAAATCCACTGTAGTAACTGGTCAGTTGCACCTGGCTGAGTGTGGCCCGACGCCACTTTCCTTCGGCTTCAGCCTGCTCCTGGAATGCACCGTTCATGAGTAAATCCAGTCCTTGCTCTTTGCTTATTCCCTTAACCTGAATGCCATAGTCCAAAATGGTGTTGCAAATGACGCGCAGGTTCCACTTGTAATACATCAGCCACATTTCTGGTTCGAAATTACCGTATCCTTCTTCCAGCATCATGCGCTCAGTGTAGACCGCCCAGCCTTCAACCATAGCACCATTACCAAAGATGCTTTTCACTAACGAAGGAGAGGTGTTTGAGTACACCAATTGCGTATAGTGACCCGGTACGGCTTCGTGGATATTAAGGATCTGTAAGATCCAGTGATTGTACTCACGCAGCATAGAATCTGCCTGTGCATCCGTCAGGGCATCCAGCGGTTCAACATTGTAATAGGTGTTTTCTTTTTTCTCATAAGGGCCTGGTGCAGAGATAGACGCCAGTGCAAAGCCTTGCATGTAGTCCGGTGTTTGGCGAACAACCAGCGGCTTTTGGGGATCGAGTGTCAGCAAGTCTTTTTCCATCACAAAGCGCTCCAGTTCAGGGATCTGGCGCTTAATCTCGTTTACAAACTGAGATTTTTCAACATGACGCTGAGACAGGTGCTTGATAAGTGTTGCAATGGCTTGTGTATCATCGCCAGGACGCACCGTATCGGGGAAATACTTAGGCCAAAGTTGGTCGGTCAGTGTGATCATCTCAGCAGTGACGCGGGCTTTGTCCGCTAGGGCTTTTTGATACATTTGTTTGGCGGTGTATCCCGACTGAATATCAAACGCAAATTTGTCTTCGTAAAGTGCCTCTCCAATCCTAAAACTCCGAGCATTACCGGTTTTTTGCAATTCCTGTTCAAGCGCAGTCAGAAAGTCAATGTAACCATGAATTGCCGTTTTAGCGTTGGCAAAGCGTTGCTTGAACTCGGCCTTTTCTTCGGCACTAAAGGTGCTGAGCGCATCCACACGTGTCAGCAAATCGTCCGTCAAAACGCTGAATGCGCCTTTGTTTTGCTGGATCCCGAGCTGAGTATATTCCAGCGTTGGCTGGTCAATGTTGGCTTGTGCAGCGTCATAGTATTCAGGTACAAACTTGAGTCGCTTAAACACCTGGCGAAGCTTGTCATCCTCAGACTTAAAGCGGCTGTTCATAATGCTGGCAAAGCCGTAAGATACATTGTAGCTACTTGGGTTCCATTGCCAGCTCTTGAACGTTTCCAGCTCCCATTTGGCGCGCTTGAGTGTATTTTCAATCAGGTGATAATCGATTTTAAGGTGGTCGCTGAGCTGAGCTAAATCAAATGACTGGAGCTTTGCTAACTGAGTGGCGATAAAAGCCAGCTCGGCAGAGCGATTGGCAGCGCTTGGGATGGTGATGACATCATCATATTTGCCGTAGCCAAAGTAAACCGACAGCTCGGGGTACTGCTGCCAATACTGTTCGATAAACTGCTCAGAGAATGCAGCGAAGGCCACATCACTGGTTTGTTGGCTAGTCACTGCAGTGAACTGCTGCGGCTCTGAGTGTGTCGTGGTCTGAGCACAACCAGCCAGCGTAAATATGGCTGTCAGGCAGAGGCTGAGTGCTGTTTTTCTCATTCGCTTGTTCCTTTTTTATTATTGTCGTCATCATAACAAGATTTGGCGGCCTTTGCCTGCTCGGGGTTATCTATCAGTACCGCACCATTACCTGCTTGTGCGACTACATCATCCGGGTTGTACATAGGGCAGCGGCTCATTGATAAACAACCACAGCCAATACAGCCATCCACCATGCTGCGAACCCGTTGCATATACGCTATTTTTTCGTCTAGCTGCGCGCGCCACAAACTGGACATACGGGCCCAGTCTTCTTTACTTGGGGTGTTGCTGTGTGGCAACGACATCAGAGTTTGTTTAATTTCTGCCAGGGTTATTCCCATTTTCTGGCCGGCCTTAATGATGGCAATGCGGCGCAGAACATCTTTTTTGTAACGTCTTTGATTGCCGTTGTTGCGCCAACTGCGGATCAGTCCTTTATTTTCGTAAAAATGCAGTGCGGAGACTGCAACATCGGCACGTTTTGCAACTTGCCCGACGCTGAGCTTAGGTTCGTCGCGCTCCGTTGTGTGAGTTGGGGTCATTCGGCTCTTTACCTCAATCTTGGTTGAGGTTTTATGCTAGCAGAAAATAACTCAAAGGAGAACCACAATGAAGTCGATCATTCTTTACTCAAGTTCAAACAAGCAGGGCAATACCGCAAAATCCGTACAACAGTTGGCGCAGCAGTTGCGAGCCGATAGCCTATATCTCGATGATTATGATATTAAAGACTATTGCTATAATCACAGTAATTCGGAAGATGATTTTCGTGCTCTGTTTCGGGCTGTGCTGAACTACGATCACATCGTTTTTGCCTCGCCGGTATACTGGTATGCGATAACGCCAAAAATGAAAGCGTTTCTCGATCGTATTACCGATTTTATGGATGATGAAACACTTCAGCCTGAGCTGAGAAGGCTACGTGAAAAACAGTTTTCGATATTATCTAACTCCATCCAGGAGACTGCACCTAAGTGCTTTCTCGAGGTGATCCAGAAAACCTGTGAATACCTGGGCATGACCTGTCGTGAGCAAATTCACCATCAGTACCCTTATCAAGAAAACGAGTAAAAAAAGGATATTTCTGGTTAAAAAATAGGCGTTAATTGTTTCGTTAAACTAAACTGTTTGTGCTGTGGCATGGTGATGAGGTGGATCCGTTGCTGTGCCAGAGTAATTATCAGTAACCGTCAAAACCAGGAATTACCATGAAGATATACAAGCTGCGCAACTGGCTTGTTATATTGTCTGTTCTCGTACTTGCCTCCTGCCTGGGCGATGATGACGACGACAATACCACAACGCCAGATCAAACCGCACAAACCACAGAAATCAAAGTGAGCCCGGCATTGGGATTAACCAAAAATGCAACTGTCAGGCTCATTTTACTTGCCAATAACACACCCATTGAAGGCGCGACAGGTAATACCGGCGAAACCGGTGTTGCGACCATCACGCTTAACTCAGCAATAGCTGAGCCTTTTATTGTCGAAGTTTTGGGCGGCGGGGACGCCGAGTATTTTGATGAAGCTAAAGGTACTTTTTTGGCCTTACCGGCTGACGCCACGCTTCGCGCCGTATTGAGTGCTTTTAAGTCTGAAGTTGGGGTCACCACACTGACCGAAATTGCGACAACGGCTATATTGAATACCGGGGCCACCAGTGCTGAGGCCGTTAACCTGGTCAACGAGCAGGTGCGTATTGCACTGGCGCCTGCCTTGACGGATATTACAGCCCCTCCACAATTGATTAACGCGGCCAGCGGTGTGACCGCAAGCAATGATCAGGCCGGTATTTATGCCGTTTCTCTGGCTGCACTGGCACAATTGGGCAGCTCATCCAGCTCACCGGCGCTGGCCATTGTTGATGCATTGCGCGCCGACTTTTTAGACCTCACGATAGATGGCAAGGTTGGGGACAAAGCTTTTGAGTCACCTCTGTATAATGCCAGTACTTTTATCAGCGAATATACCAGCGCTATTCAGGCTTATGCCCAGCAAGTGGGTTTAACCACAGACTTAAACACCACGTTTTCACTAGATAACATTAAAAAAACCCTGGAGGGGCTGAACGACATTTTTGCCAGCCTGGACCTGGGTTCTCTAGATCTGGATTTTGTTCCCGGTGGTTTGTCCCCAGGATCCGGCGGTGACAATAGCGGTAGCGATGGTGAAGGAAATACTTTGACCATCACAGGCAGTTCGACTGTAGCGGGTGTCACTACAGAAATACCAACAATCACGATCAATAACGTACCTGCGCCTGATCCCAATGACCTTGAAACCATCAAAAAGCAGATTGAGGATTCATTTGTTCAACAGCAATTGACAGTCAACGATTTGGCATTTGAACTGGTAAGCAGCTCAGACACCAAAATTGTGGTCTCTGTGCGTTACTCAGTCACGACTCAGGGGGTAACGGTTTCATCCGATTTAACTTACACCTGGACGCTGACTGGCAAAGACGATGACGATGATGACATGGACGACGATGTGATGTTGCCGGATGTACTCAAAGGTAAGTCGTTTATGATGGTGTTTAATTTAACGCAAAGCGGTAGCAGCTATGCTGATGGGCAAAAAGTGAAATTTACTTTCTCAAGCTCCGGCATGCTGTTTATTGACACTGATCCCGAAGCAAATAACGGGGATGAAATGTCGCTAGATGATGTCATGATGGAAGGCACTGAGTACGTCTATAAAGATGAGCAGAGTGGGTTTGTTTACCGCGTGTCAGTGACCCCGACCGGGCTCAATGAAATCAACCTGTTTACAATGGAGAAGGAGCTGCTTGGCTCATTTGTTGCCGAGGGAGTGACTAACCTTGCTCTGGTTACCGCAAGAGCGGGTGAGTATACAGTCACAGGCGCAGGCCATTCACGCGGAACAGTGATAATTGGCTCAGACGGTACTATCGACTTCGACACAGGCACGAGCTTCGCGCCAAGTGATATCGTTGCTATCTTTGATCGCACTAATCTTGAGCAGGAGAAACGCATACAAATTAATTACGGATCTGACGATGATGGTCCGGTGATTAATCTGTTCTTGTCTGCTGATGCCAGCGCGATAACCAGCATTCAATATCGGATCCGCTCTGAAAATGTTGATGTAATGGTGACAGTCGAAGGCACTGTCACGGGTGGGGGCGGAGGTTAACGAAAAAGGTTTCACCTTTATTAAAACAAAGCGGGCACGGTTGCCCGCTTTGTCTGACATTATTTATATTCTCAGATAGCGTGACGTTGAACAGCTTGAGTCGTGCTTTACTCGTTTACCACTTAAACAGTTTACACCTTTGCTGTGTGTTGCCCTGGTAGCTGGATACCACGAACTGGCCAACTTTGGATTCACGGATTGGGTCAACACTGAAGGTATTGATGTTCACGTCAATGCTGCCATTACTATCAAGTTTATAAGAAGCCTGTAGCTTGGTGCTGCCTACTTCAAACAAGCTCAGGAATTCATCGTTAAGCAGGTATTGATCGATCACGACTCCATTGTTTTCATCCACTGCGTAATGGCCCAGGTTTTCATTAAGCGTTAACAAGCTATAGTTGCGAACACTTTTACGCTCTCCCTCTCCATAAACAATGATCCAGTCTGCTTTGTTGTCGACCGCTGCACCAATTTCAAGTGACATTGGAAACTGATATAAGGTCCCGCGCGCCGGAGAGATAACTTCACACTGGCCCTTATAATAGCCTTGCCACTCCTGTGGCGAAGCCTGTGCCGTTGTACTCAGCATTGCTAGTGTTGTCATTGCCAAAGCGGATTTGGTCATCTTATTCATACTATTTTCCTTTGTGATAGTGTTTACCCATTTAAGGTAAGTAGTTCTCATCCATGTTGCAAGGCAGTATGTAATGGTATGTAAATGAGGTGTGGTTTTAGTGTTTTTCATGCTGAACATGTATATCCATAGATTAAAATTAGCAAGCGCTTGTTATCACGGCTTTATCTGTAATAATGGCTAATCAGAATGCCTTATCAGGAGAATAATATGTTAATAAGAACAATGTTGGGTTTGCTTGCCATAGTGTGCGCCGCGTCTGCGTTTGCTCAGCCAATGGAGTTCGCCGGCGGTGCCGACAAAACCAATGTTATTGATGCGTCAACCTTGCTGGCAAAGGCAAGTCAGTACCATCAAACCCAGGTCACAGTGAAAGGGGTAGTGACAAAGGTATGCAAAAAGCGCGGTTGTTGGATGACGCTGGATGTAGAAAAGGGCGAGCAGATCACCGTGAAGGTACGTGACGGAGACATGGTTTTTCCAATGTCCGCCATTGGCAAAACAGCGCTGGCCACCGGTAAATTTGAGGTGTCCGAGCTGAGTTTAGAAAAATCACGTCGTTACCTTGCTCACAAAGCGGAGGAAAACGGTGAAGCCTTTGACCCCCAAACACTGAAAAATCCGATCACGGTATACCGGCTTAAACCCAGCGCGGTGACTATTCTCTGATAAAAGCCACAGTAAGCTCCATATTGTTTCCACTGTTTTGTGCTCAACTGGGCAATTATATTTTACCAAAAAGGCAAGCAAGGGCGTGACTGAAGACAGTAATTATGGGCTTAAACCCGTTCCAGAGTCGGCAAGAAAAGGTGGGGTAGCCTTATCTTTGCTGATGCTGGGGCTGACTTTTTTTTCTGCGAGCATGTGGACGGGCGGGACGCTGGGCACCGGGCTCTCATTTAACGATTTTTTTCTGGCGGTGTTAGTCGGTAATTTATTACTCGGTATATACACAGCGGCGCTTGGGTTTATTGGTGCCTCTACCGGGTTGTCTACGCATTTGCTGGCGCGATTTTCATTTGGTGTAAAGGGCTCCTGGCTGCCTTCGTTGTTGCTCGGTGGCACTCAGGTGGGTTGGTTTGGTGTTGGCGTGGCGATGTTTGCAATCCCAGTCCAAAAAGCAACGGGTATCGATACCAATGTGCTGATCATGGTGGCGGGCCTGGCAATGACGACCACGGTTTATTTTGGAATTTCTGCATTAATGGCGCTATCTGTTATTGCCGTGCCCGCTATCGCTTTGTTAGGTGGATACTCCGTGTGGCTGGCAGTTGGGGAAGTTGGGGGGCTGAACCAGTTACAGTCTTTAGTACCGGCAACACCCTTACCTTTGAGTGGGGCCATCGCACTGGTGGTGGGGTCGTTTATTTCCGCCGGCACGCTCACTGCCGATTTCGTGCGTTTTGCTCGCAGGCCCGCCAGTGCTGTGCTGATCACGCTGATTGCGTTTTTCCTCGGCAACAGCCTGATGTTTATATTTGGTGCTGCGGGCTCGGCTGCAACGGGTGAATCTGATATCGCTCAGGTACTGATGCTGCAAGGCTTACTTTTACCTGCTATTGTGGTTCTGGGCCTCAATATCTGGACTACCAATGACAATGCACTGTATGCATCTGGCCTCGGATTTGCCAATATTACCGGCTGGTCTAGTCGTAATTTGGCAGTGATTAATGGCGTTGTTGGTACACTCAGTGCGTTATGGTTGTATAACCACTTTGTTGGCTGGCTGACTTTTTTGTCGGCTGCCATCCCACCCATTGGCGGTGTGCTGATAGCCGATTATCTGGTTAACAGACAGCGCTATCATGCATTTGAACAAATGCAGTGGCAAACGGTGCGTTACAGTGCCCTTGCAGCTGTTGGCGTGGGCGTGTTAGCTGGCCATTTTCTGCCAGGCATTGTGCCGTTAAATGCGGTGCTGGGGGCTGCATTGAGTTACTGGGTATTTTCGCGCTGGGAGAGGTAAGGAACCTGTCGGAGCTGGGGTGCGGATTGCTAACTAAACTGATATAATCTGCGTCCCTCTTTTTAGTATTTGGTACTCAATGGACGATACTGCACGCGCTTTTAACACCCGTATATTACTGCCCCTGTTAGCCAGTATTGTGGCAATAACGCCGCTGGCAATCGATATGTATTTACCTGCGATGCTGGTGATCGCCAGTAGCTTAGGGGCAGACATGCCGCAGGTGCAACTATCTTTAAGTATCTACCTGGCCGGTTACGCGCTTGGCATGATGCTGTATGGTCCATTGGCTGATCAGCTAGGTCGGCGCAAGCTGGCATTATTTGGGCTTGGCGGGTTTGCTCTGAGTTCATTGTTACTAGCTTTTAGCAGTGATATTTTGCATTTATGGATACTCAGGGGCGCGCAAGCGTTTACCGGTGCGGCAGCAACGGTTGTTGTACCAGGCATTATTCGTCATATTTATCAAGCAAATACCGCAAAAGGTATGTCCTATGTCTCGATGATCATGATGGTCGCTCCGCTGATTGCCCCCAGTGTGGGATCGGCCATTATGGGGTTGGCCAGCTGGCAGTGGATTTTCCTTACCCTGGCAAGTTATGCCGTTGTGGTGATGATCCTCGCTTACTTTTATCTGGTGGAAGTACCTATCTACAAGAGTGATAAGCGCGGACTTCATCTGTTCTTTGACAGTTACGCGACGGTGCTTACCAATCGGGCTGCATTGCCAGATATTGCCAGTTCAATGCTGGTTTCATTTGCGTTCTTTTGTTTTCTGACCTCCGTGTCTTTTATTTATCTTGATTATTTTGCCGTCTCAGAGCAGCTGTTTGGGGTGCTGTTTGCCTTTAATGTGGTTGCTCTGATGCTGGGTAATTTTCTCAATACCCGTCTGGTTCCCAAGGTGGGCTCACGCAAAATGTTGTATTACGGACTGCTGCTTGGCTTGCTGAGTGCATCCGCGCTGTTAGTGTTCAGCCTGATGGATTTATCTTTGTACTATATCGTGCTGAGCATTGCGCCCTTGATGATGAGCCTGGGTGTCAGTGCGGCAAATGCAGATGCGCTTATTTTATTGGAGTTTGAGAAAAACTCGGGGACAGCGACGGCGGTTATTGGCACGCTTAGGTTTGGAAGTGGAGCCTTGGTCGGACCGTTGCTTGCCTTACTCCATGCCAACAACACGGTGCCTTTCTCGGCGATGATGTTTGCTGCGGTAGCACTGACAGCCCTGGTGCAGTACGTTCGTGGCCAAAAGTGCAAAGACAAAGACACCGCCCGCAACTAGCGCAAACAAAATAGGCTGAGCCTGGTGCTCAGCTCACCTGAAAACAAATAGTGTGGACAACCCGGCGTTTTATGTGTAAATTTTTGGTTATATATTTGCCAAAAAAACAATAATAATGCAATATACTGCGGAGCTTATCTTTGAGCTTATTCAGGTAATTGAGCTGTTGCTCGTTTATCCTGTTGCTGAAATTCTGTCTAATGAAAGTGTCTTTATCGCAACCAATTTATTCATTGCGATTTTGTGCTTACATTATAAAAAGCGTAAACAAAATAAACGCTTGAGCTGGAAAACTCTGAAAGGGGCGTTTCTTTCTTCACGGATATGGTGGAGTCAATCCAGCCGCATTGACTATGTGTCTCTGATCGTCAATTCTTTTTGCCTGGCCAGTGCTGCTTTACTGATAGACAGGTATCTGAGTGGGGGAGCAGTAAAAGACAGTCTGTTTGTGTCAACATGGCTGGAGTCGGTTGCCGGACCCAGTGAGCTGGACCTGACACCACAAGCCACAGTGGCCTTGACTACCATCATTGCGTTTATGGTATTCGACTTTTTCAATTACTGGTATCACAGAGTTTTGCATCAGTCTCCAGACTTGTGGCGCATTCATAGCCGCCACCACAGTGCAACAAACCTTACACCTTTTACGAATTTTCGAGCTCATCCTCTTGAGGCGATATTACGTTTACCGATCACGTATTTTGCCAGCATGCTGGTCGCGGGATTGTGCAGTTACTCGCTGGGGCAAGAAGCATCTGAAATGCTGATCCTGGGAACCAATTTATTTGCCTTTGGCGTTTTACTGCTTGGCGGTACTTTAGTGCATTCCCATATTTTTCTGCGATTTCCTCGCTGGCTTAGCTACCTTATTGTTAGTCCGGCAATGCATCAGGTACATCATAGCTGCAAACCAGCGCATCGAAACAAAAACTATGGCAGTAATCTGGCTATCTGGGACTGGATGTTCGGCACCATTTACCTGCCAAAGAGCGAGGAAAAGGTGGTGTTTGGATTGTCACAGAGTAACAGAGCGCAACCGAGCACTAGCGCCTTTTTCTTTGGTAAGAATATAAATAGACAGGAGAAAATATGAAAAAAATCTTGATAGGTACCGCCGTTGTTACGGCATTTGGGGTGATGTTAAGTGGCAAACTGGCGCGCAGTGCCGACAGTTTGGTGAGTACACAAAATGTTGTCGAAAACTATGGCGTCGAAAACTTTAGTTCGGGCCGCTCTCGTGCAAATGGCAATCGGGCTGCCGGAAGTTCATTGGTTAAATCGGGAGGCTGCTCTGTAGTTTTACGTCATGTCGATAGCTGGTTTGGTCTGGATAAGTGTCAGGCCTGATCACAGAGACAAGGCAGGCGTATCGTTGAAACAAATATGCCAGCCCTGATAACGACATAGAGGCTGGCATAACTTAATTGGTCTGTGAAATTGTCTGGATTACAGCTTATTATTTACCAGTGCATCCAATTCAGACAAAGATGCCGCAATTTTCACGCCCGGCACGTTGGTACCAATAGTTGCCTCAAATGACCCTTCAACAGATGAACGGAACGACGTAAATCCAATACGATAAACGCCACGAACCAAGGCTTCGGTTGGATTGTTCATCGATGTGGTTTTACGCAGCAAAGAGTTGTAGCTTGCACCACTTGGGTTTGCTGGTAGCTCACTGCTGTCGTCATTACGGCCCAGGTTTTGTAAAACTTTGCCACCGTCAGCAATGCTGTTGCTGTCGATGATGTTCATGCGGTCCAGGACAATATAAGTGTCGAAAAACTTATTGGCATCCTTGTCCATGCCTGGTTTAAAGTTTGCGTGAACAAAGTCTTTGTCACCTGGTGTTGCAACGGCAGGTGAAATCATAGAAACGCCAATTTCGTCGACCGCAGCAGGCACCCAGACATACAGATAGTAGGTGTCTTTGCCTTTGTATTTACCTTCTGGCACAACCGATTTATCTACATAACCGAAGTAGTTGCTGTAGTTAGCATAAGGTAATCGTGCTTCGATGCCAGCAACACCTTCAGAGACAGAGCTTTTAAGGTGTGGGCCAGTACTCATACAGCCAGCAAGTGTTGTGAGTGCAATCAGAGGGAGGATCTTTCCGGATAACTTCATTTTCATTGTGTTGACTCCATGTCACCATTTTTAAATTCGCTCGAATTATAGGCATGTACTGTGAAAAGTAAAACAATTTTTTACACATTTATCGGTTTAACAGCGGTTTAAGATGGTCTGAATAGCGCGCCAAAAAAGTAGGTAAAGTATTGATATATTGAAATAAATTTCTTATGCAAACCATGTCATCCACGAGTCAGTTTAAACTGTTGGATCTGGCGATTTAGCTTGACTGACATGTCACTGAGCCTGGAAGCATATTGCAGACTTTCTTCTGCGTCATTCAAAAACTGGCTGGACGCACTCTGAATATTATCCGTATTTTGCCGTATGTCGTTTGTCATTGCCGATTGCTGTTCAGCTGCGGTGGCAATTTGTGACGCCATTGCGTTTATATCACTGATAAGGTTGGCGATTTCACTAAAGCTGCGAGAGGCATTGCTGGCGTCATCCACACTTGCTGAGGTCAGCTCATAGCACTGATTCATCGTCTCTACCGCCGAGTGAGAGGTGGACTGCAATGTATTAATCATTGCTGAGATCTCTTCCGTGGAGGCGTGAGTACGCTGCGACAAGACCCTGACTTCGTCCGCGACCACGGCAAAACCCCGGCCCTGCTCACCGGCTCGGGCGGCTTCAATGGCAGCGTTTAACGCCAGCAAGTTGGTTTGCTCCGAGATCCCCCGGATAGTCGCAACAATGGTGCTGATCTGCTGGCTGCTTTGCTCCAGCTGGTCGAGTACCTGGGTGGCATCTTTTACCCGGGATGACAGTGTGTCTATGGTTTGTTCAAACTTGTTGGCTAGGGTCTGGCCGGTGCGACTGTTATCAACCGCTTCACGCAATGCCGAGGCTGTTTGTTCGGCGTTACTGGCGATTTCTCCGGTCGCGGATGTCATTTGGTCGACAGCGGATGATATTTTAACAATTTCAGATTGCTGCTCCTGTGCAGCCTGGGCACTGCTTTGGGCTTGTCGTGTGGTGTCTTCAGCTTGTTGCGTAAGGGTTTTTGCCGTGCTGGCAGTATCGAGTAAGGCGTTGTTTAACCGGTCAAAAAAGCCATTAACAATGCGCGACAAGTTGGTTTCTTCCACGGTATCTATGCGGTCTGTTAAGTCACCGTCTGCGCCTTTTTGCACCAGGCCAATTACCTGATTAGAAGCGACAAATTTAATATTTCCATCATGGATATAGTAAATGGCAATGGCCGCGCCTATCAGGGCAATTACAATATGGTACAGCAAAGGCGCGATCAATCCCCAGTCGGTTTGATCTCCCCAGGAGAAGATAATAATGGGTGTGCCCCATAATTGTGCACCAATGCTCTGACAGTAGGTCATAGTGAGATGGTGGGCAACGGTAACACCAATGAGGGCCAGCAAGGGCATAACATCCCGGTAGCGGATCAGAATCGTAAAATTGAGAAAGAAAATAAAGTGGCCTTCGCCCAGGCCGTTAGCTTGCTGTATGGTGATAGCCATCATCGCGGTTAACCCAACCGCCATAATAATGCGGGTCATAAATGCGCCCGGCATGGTTTTGTAAGCCGCCAGGCAAATGCCAAATACTGCGCCGCCACCCAGGATCCCGAGCATAAAATAGCCGTTTTGCCAGGGGGTTAAAAGCGCCACCATGAAATAAAACGCCAGCAGGGTCATCAGCACAACTTTATCCGCGCGTCTAAAGTCCTCATCAAACCTGGCTTTCATATAATCGCTGAGTTTATCGTCATAACAAATTAGCAGGTTTTTAAGCATGGTGTGCCTCTTTAATAAAGCTCATCTTGTAGCGTTTTAAAATCAAAGGTCTCAGGATTATAAGCCTTAACTATGCGCCATTGCTGTTGCGAGCGGGCAAGTAAATAGGTGCGCCCCTGGTGCCTGATCTGCTCGCCATTTTGTTGAATATTCAGGCCAAAATCCCGGCTCAGTTGAGCCAGCGATCCCGCTTTGGCATGAACGCCAGAAAAAGCACTGTGATAGGAGCGGGCATGTGTTTGCGCTTGTTGTGTTGAGCTATTCTCGTCTATGTCAACAAACACCACCTGCGGCCACTGACTTTGCCGTGTTGTATTGTCTAATAAACTTTTTAAAATCAGCAGGGTAGTTGGACAAACCCCACCGCAGTGACTAAAGCCAAAAAACACCACTGCCTTATCGCTACCCGAGTGCTCTAAAAAAGGCGCTTCCACTGTGCGGTTGCTTTCCAGCGGTACAAACGGCAGCCCAAAAATAATCCCCAGCAGCAGGCAAAGCAACAACACCATAAACGATGATTTCAGCATAGCGCTATCAACAACAAGGCCTTGATCTATGAACCATTAGTAAACTGTAGACAGTAAATCTATAGGCAGCAAATGATTTACCTTTTTGCACGTCTTTGGGACAAATAATGTTTTCTTGAAAGCGAAATTAGATTAAAATACCTAATACGGTAACAAAAGGAGTTTGTTCAGACAGTTTCACCTGTGCTGCATTCTCCTTAAAAGAAGTAGTTGTACAAGTGGAAAATAATAATATCTCCTCTTCCTTTCAGAGTGGTCTATTGGGCCTGTCTCTCATCGCTCGATTACTTCAAAAGTCAATTGATCTCTCCCAATTGTTACATGAGTTTGAACCTGAGGTTGAGTCGCCCCCTGAGCTGATTGATACGCAGTTACAGCGTGTCGCTAAAAGTATCGGTTATAAGTCAAAAAGCTACCAAACAAGTATCGAAAAGCTCGATAGCAAAGTTTTCCCCATTCTCGCACGGCACCTTGATGGCCACTATTTTGTGATTGCAAAGCCACAACAGGTGCAACTGGAGCGGGATAGTCTAGATACGCTGACCGAAGGTCATTACTTATTGCTGGCACCAAGAAGTGTATTACTTAAGGCGAGTGAATTGTTTGGTTTTAAATGGTCGCAGACTATCCTGGTGGATGGCCGAGAAGTACCGCTGAGCGCGGGGATGTCGGTGTCCGCGGAAATAAAAACAGGCAGTCGCAGACTGATAAAGTTTTTATTATCCCCCGTGATCCAGCACTTGGATGAAGGGGCGAGGGAGAGGTAGTTGTAATAGGCTATTAATTATAGGTTTACAATGATTTTAATAAATAAAATATACGATTTTTTGTTTTTTTAGTCGGTCTGTTAGATAAATATAGGTATTGGTTTTTGTGGGTTTTTATATTTGGCTTTCCTTTTCTTTTCTATAATGTTGAAGATTACCCTATTGTTGAAAGGGAAGTTTTGTATGACTCTTATGAGCTTACTGGTTCAAGAATCGATTCCATATTATACGGATATGTTAATGGGAAGAAGTCTGAATGGACAGTTGCAAGGGGGGAAGTCTGGTATTTGAATAGATTGAAAAAAGGACAGGTTGTAAAAATAAAGTCTGAAATGTGCAATGAAAAAAATTATTGTGGTGAAGTTCTTAGTTTGTACGATGGAAGTAATTTTTTAATAAAAAGAGAGTCTGAGGAGTATTAATGCAAGGATTAACAAGAGTCAGGTTTTATATAGGCCCGAATTTAACCCTGGTATTCACTTGGTTATATAATGAAGGCGGGTATGTTAAATAGACTTGAGAGGTGTTTTTAAAAGTTAACTGGCTTGATGGACAAATACAGATATTGGCTTTTATGGATTGTTATTTTTTCCCCTGTCCTAATACCAGTTGATAAGGAGTATCCAATCGTTGAAAGAGAAGTTATCTATGATTACTTTGAAATGAAAGACGCAAGGTTTGATGCTGGTGTATATGGCTATATAAATGGAGAAAAGAAAGTTTGGAACATTTCAAGCGCTGAAACTTATCTCTTATCTGGGTTGAAAAAAGGTCAGGTAGTATTGATAAAGTCAGAAATGTGTAATGAGAAAAACCATTGTGGTCTTATTTTGAAGTTGCAGCATGGGACACGAGTTTTAATAGATAGGTAGTTTATGATTTTAACTTTGAAGTAATGAAGTTGGTTGCGAAGCTTATTCGAGTTTTTGCAAAGGTTTTTTAATTTTTCCTTGGTTTTAATGGTTTTAATAGTTTTTTTTCTAGTGGTATGGCGATGTGGTTGTTAATGGCTTTATTTGTTAATTTTTAGATTTTTGGGTTGGTTTTTTTGTGTAGATATTGGGTTTTGATTTATATCCGATTTGAATTTTTTATGGTTTTATGGTGATGAGAAAAAAAGCCCCGATTTCGATGTTTTATAATTTTTATTATTTGTGTTCTTTTGTTTTGCTTGTCTCTTTTTTGGTTTTGGGCTTCTATTCTTTGCCTTGGTTTTATGCTCTGTCATTTTTTATTCCCTTCTTTTCTTTGAAAGTAATGGGATTTTATTATGATGGGGGTATTAGGGTTTTTTATCTTTTCAGATTTTTGGTTGTTTTGGTTTTGTTGCTTTTTTACTCTTATTCTTGGGTTGGTGATAGTGACGAAAAAGTCAGTTTTGAAGCGCTTCTCAGTGTAATGCTTATATTGCCTTCTATTTATGTTATTTTTCATTCTTTTTTCGATTCGCTTTTTTGTAATGATAGTTAATATAGAGTTTTAAACGTTTTTTCATCAATAACCAAAAAGGGTTGGCTGTAAAGTATACAGTAAGGGGGCGCGATGATGGGGCCTGTGAAAGTAGAAAACCTTGGAAAGGCCAACGAGGTAATAATTCAAACTTATAAACAAGGTGTGTATGAAATTGGTCTAAAGAACCGATGGTGTAATTGACCATCGATTCTTTAGGCCGAGTAAACAATAATGAAATATTTAATTGTAGATGGAATGATGTCAGGAACGGGCATCAGGGATAGTGTCAAAGGGGTTACATAGAGTTAGATGAACTTGATTTATCTGAAAGTCTTCAAAAGAGAATTAATCGTTGGCTAGAAGAGTGCGAGGGTGCACACTTTTCTCAATATAAATATACTGATGAAGTAAACAAACTTGATGCCGAAGGTATAACGATCTTAAAAATACTTCGAGAAGAAATTCCAGGCGCAAAACTTGAGCATTATTTAAATGCAATTATGGAAAAGTTTTTTGTTTAATAATAAGCCCCAGACCCGAATTCAACTCTGAAGTGCGACACTCTTACCTAAATTAAGCGGCCTGCATCATTTCTTTGAATACTACAGCTGGCTGCTTAAAACTCAAACACTTTTTCGGCCGATAATTTATCCGCGACATCGCGAACTCAACATCTGCATCACTTACTTCTCTCAAATCAGTACCTTTCTTTATATATTGACGCAGCAAACCATTTGTATTTTCGTTTGCTCCACGCTCCCAGGAAGAGTAAGGATGCGCGAAGTAGAAATCAGCCTCTAAAGAAGCCGAAATAAGTTCATGAGCAGCAAATTCGCCACCATTGTCTGCCGTGATTGTATGCACGTACTTTTTATAAGGCGAAAGCAGCTCTATCGTTGCCTGTGCAACATCTTCCGCTGATTTTGATGCAGCTTTTTTGACAAGATAAAAGCGTGTCTTTCGCTCCAAAACAGTGACCAGAGCACCTGTTCCTTGCTTCCCTAATACTGTATCAATCTCCCAATCCTCGAGGCGTGTTCGCTCTTCCACAACTTCGGGTCGCCCATCAATTGACATTGCATTTAAAATCGCAGGGCCTTTGGCATTTCTACCTCGTCTATATCGCTTATGACCTTGGCGTAGATGACGATAGAGTTTTCCGCCATTGCATTTATCAACAGCAACATAGCGATAGATCCACTCGTGACTGACAGGCTGTTTAACGCTCGTCAATACAGCTGAAATTTGTTCCGGACTCCAATCTGATTGCAGTAGTATTCGGATGAAGTCGATTCGTTTTTGAGGGATACGGTATTTCCGTGCCGTTTTGCGTTTTCCTATAGCCATTAGGTGCGCCGAATCAGGGCAATATGACTCGTTGATTTTGTGCCTTCTTAACTCTCGATAAACGGTGGAGCGATGACATTTTACTTTTTTGGCGATTTCAGAGGCAAAACAACCCACTTCCAATAACGTGGAAATCTGGTATCTTCTGCCCTCGGTCAACTGCTGATATTTCATGGTGGTACTGCTTGTTTCTTTGGCGAGAAGAGCGTACCACTTTCAGTAGTTGGCTTCCTCTTCTACGCGTTCCCATGAATGTCGCACTTATTATCTGAAATCAGGGATAACCTGTAATGCCGGTGCGCTGCCAGACATGACTCCAGTTGGCTACCTTGAGGCTGCACAACTCTACTAATGAGCTGTACTAGGTTGGGTGGAGTTGCACACTCTATCGCACAGTAGTTAGCGTTGTGTCGTTTTCATAGAAAAAGGCTTGCCAATCTGGCAAGCCTTTTGTCTTTTTAAACTATAAAAACAGCAGTTTACTTATTCTGCTCTTTCACCGCTTTTAATTTAGCTGCGTGGTCAATCTCATATGCCGGCATGTCTTTGTTGCCGTGGATCAGGTAGTTGTCCATCCAGCGCATTAAGCGCAGGCTGTAGTCGTACTGCGCAGCAACTTTGCGGTTACCATGGCCTTCGCCCGGGTAGTAAACCAGACGTACGTCTTTGTCTTGTACCTTCATATAGCGGTACAGTTCCATAGACTGAGCCGGGTGAACGCGCGGATCGTCTTTACCATGCATGATCAACAGTGGGGTTTTCGACTGGCCAGCCCAGTAAATTGGGCTGCGCTCAAGATACCACTGCCATTTCTGCCATGGGTAAGAGCGGGCATGTACCAGGAACATTTCGTTTGAAATATCGGTCGTACCAAACTTAGACAGCTGGTTGGTTACACCTACAAACATCACACTGGCTGCAAAGTGCTCGGTCAGTTTAGTTGCGCCCCAGGCTGAAGCGTAACCACCGTAAGAGCCACCTGTGATACCAACGCGCTTGGTGTCAACCAGACCCATGTTTACCAGGTACTCTTTCATGTCGACCAGATCGTCAAACTCTTTGCCGGCATAATCGCCCTGGCCCAGTTTAGAGTAGTCCACACCTTTGCCCGTTGAACCACGGTAGTTCGGGTAGAAGACTGCGTAGCCACGTGCTGCACCCATTTGACCCGGATCTGAGTAGCTGGTCAGCCAGCCGTTTCTGTCATGGCTTTCAGGACCACCGTGTACCGCCATGATCAGAGGGTAACGTTTGCCTTCCTGATAATCCAGTGGGTAGATAAGTACACCACCAATCTCAACGCCGTCACGGGCTTTGAAGCTTATCGCTTCTTGTTTCGCCAAGCGCTTGTCGTTCAACCAGGGGTTTGAATCGGTTAAGCGGGTTGGCTTTTTAGAGCGCACCATAAACACTTCGCTTGGGTGTTTCGGGCTCTCTGCTCGTACGCCAATGGTTTTGTCAGAATCAGAAACTGACAGGCTGTGCGCAATAAGCTTGCCTTCTTTAACCAGCTTTTTGTATTTGCTTGAGCCTACTTTAACCTGACCAATGAAAGTCTCAACGCCCACATCAGCAATAAAGTTCAGTACGTTTTTACGGTTTGACCACTCAAAGTCTTTGAAGTGACCCATAAAGTTCGGGATCCACTCTTCTACTTTACCGGTTTTGGCATTGGCCAGATATAAACGGCCCTTAGCCGGGTCGTGTTTGTCTTCGGCGCCTAAAATGGCAATGTATTTACCATCGTGTGAGAATTCCGCCTCACCCAGCTTACCTTCGGTTTTAAACGAGGTGGTGATTTTCTGCGTTGCCACATCCATCACATGCCACTGAGACTTCATATACTGATCATCAATCAGCGCTGTTGGCTGCGTTTTTACCAATAACTTGCTGGCATCGTCAGACCAGTTGATGTCGCTCACATAACCTTCAACTGGCACCACGGCAGGCGTCAGCGGTTTGTTGGTTTGTGCCAGGTCGACCAAATGTAGCTGCTTGTTTTTCAGGCCCAGCTCATATACTTCTGCCATAAAGCCAAGTTTTTTAAGCTCTTTTTCGCTTGCTTCTTTGGCTGGCATAGCCAGGATAGCCACTTGCTTACCGCTGGGGCTCAGGCGATACTTGCTGATAGAGGTGCCTTTCAGCGACAGTACTTTTTGCGCTTCACCACCATCGACTGCGATGCGGTAAAGTGACGTGAATTTGTCTTCTTTTTTCTTGGCCGTGAAGTAAATGAACTTGCCATCTGCTGACCATTCAATCTTACCTACGTTGATTTTACCTGTGATGAAAGGCACTTCATTGCCTTCGTCATCAACTACATACAGTTCGCTGTAGTTTTTACCGTTGCTGTCTACATACAGCTCACGGGGCACGGAGCGACGAAATGCAACCGATTCGCCATCCGGGCTCACTGCTGTTTGAATAACGCGTTGAATAGTCGGAATATCTTCAACGGTGATTGTGTCTTTTGCCGATGCGGCAAAGGTGCTGGCACTGGCAAGGCCAATGGCAAGCGCGAGCGAGGTTTTTATTAGTTTCATAAATGTTCTCTGGATTACACTTTTTTTAAAAACTAGACCGCAAGGTGTAGTGCTAGTGAGCAACATTTTACGTTAGCATAGGCTGAAAACCAGTGTTTGCGATTAACCGTCAGCTTTATGGGATAAATAATTGCGGCATATCAATTAAATGACATATTTTAATGCTCAGGAGTCACTATGTCAGAATCACAGCCACACCCTTTGGATACCAAAATACCACCGCTGGTTGTTTTGTTACTGCATATGCTCTTGAGCTGGGGCCTGGTTCAGGTAATCGGGTACGTCATTGTTGCTGAGTCGTTCAAAATTGGCGGTGCACTGGTGCTGAGCGCGATTGGTATTGTCGTTGCCCTGGCGGGAGTTTGGGCGTTTCGCCGCCATAATACCAGTGTTGATCCGGTGCATGTTGATAAAGCATCAACGTTGGTGACCGGCGGCGTCTATCACTTTACACGCAACCCTATGTATGTCGGATTTCTGTGCTTATTGATTGCACAAAACTGGTATCTGGGATCACCGGCAGGTTCGCTCGCTGTACTGAGTTTTATCGCTTATATGACTCGCTTTCAGATCAAACCGGAAGAGCGCTTTTTACTCAAAACCTACGGACAGGCCTATCGGGACTTTCTGAGTACAACTCGTCGCTGGCTCTGACCAGCCTAATGTGTTGAAACCCGATTGAATTGCGCTCTGATATCATCTGGCATTCCCCACGAGTGCTTAACTAAAATGGTTTTGAACAGATCTTGCCAGGCTTTGCTTTGCTGATTGGTTAACACACTTTGCTGCTTAATGAGCAGATGCTTTATTTCGGAGACGTTATGGTAATCCGGCCACAATGCCTCTGCGGCAGTAAATTGTGAAATAGCCTGCGAGACATCGCGAGCAAGGAGGGCTTCAAAGCCTGCTCGTTCATACTGATCGACCAGCGCTTTTCTGTCAGGTATTAACACTTGCTCAGTCTGAAGTGCGTGTTGTTTTACCACGGATAACTGCTTATCGAGATTTGCTTTGATGCCGTCTACTTTCTTCAGCAGTTGTTCTGGCGCCTGACTGGCCTCGATATCTTCTTTGAGCTGGGCTATTTGCGCCTCATAGTTGTGGCTAATATCTTCAATCTGTTTACCCAGCTTCAGACCAAACGCATCAACCTCTCTTTGCTCTATGATTTTAAATAGCTTATCGCCATATATGGCAAAGGCAAGAATAAGAATTACCGGCCAGAGAAATACTTTAATGTACTCCAGTGCCAGGCGGTAAACGGCGAGTTTTTGCTCTGTATTGTCGGTCATGGCGCGCTCCTTTACACCTGAACAAGGTTTTCCATTGTGACTCAAATTAGATTTAATGCAAAGGGAAGTGAATTGGAATTTTTAGTGGGCAAGGGAGTTAACGGTACGTTTAAATCTCAAGGACGAAAAGCATAGCAGGCAACCCCGCAGCAAGCGTAGGTTACCTTTTTTATATTACAGACTTTTCTTCGGTGGCAGTGCCACATTGGCAAAGATAAGACCGGCAATTAACGACATAAAGATCAAAAAGGTTTGCTGGCCAATGTGATCGGCAGCAACAAAACTCTGGCCTTCTATCAGTGAATTCAGACCAATATAGGTTTTTGACCCGGGCACCAGCACAATCAAGCCCTGCATGGCGACAATCGAAGCAGGCGCGTTAACGGTCCTGTTAAACACGTTACTAAACACGCCGACGGCAAATGCCCCGACAAAGGTGCCCAGCGAATAATCCAGATAGACCGCAGAGCCGATACTGGCGGCGTAGGCAATAAAGCCCGATGCAATTGACCAGCTGGCGTGTTTTAGTTTAGTGCGGAAAATCACAATCAGGCTGCTACAGAGCAACAAAATTGCCATCCAGGCTGTCCACTTGGGGAGCGGATCGGGTTGTATATAATCGCTCTGTCCAAACAGGAAAAAGCCAATACTGATCCCCAAAAAAGCGCCAAAATACAGCTTAAACAGCAACATAATGGCATCCATCACCCGTGCCGTGCCCGACACCAGATGGCGTGCAGAGAGCTCTGCAAATCCCAGTGCCAATGCCAGTCCGGGTATAAAAACAATGATGGCCGACAACACCACCAGGCGGATATTGACCATAGGATCTAAATACGACGAAATCGCACAGGCTGCCAGCGCAGAAACGATGGCCACCACCGGCTCCAGCATATGGGTGACCCGCTTCGAGCGCGTTGACCACAGCACAAAGATAAAGACCAGGATAGATAACACCGCAGACCACAGCACATCATTCCAGCTGGTTCCCATTAACATGGCAAACGCGCCGCCCGATACCGCAAACGCGATGCCCGTTAGCAAACGGCCATAAGGGTCTTTGGCCTGGGTGATGGCATCCAGATTTTGATCAGCCTGCTCTATGCTGAGTTCGCCTGCCAGCATGCGATTTACCACATCATCAGTATCGGCAAGGCAGCCCAGATTATGATCGCCGGGCTCTACGCGGGCAACATGGGTGTATTCATCCTCATGGCCTTCTGTCCAGATCACAAAAGTGACCGACGTCGGAGACATAACAAAGGACGACTTAAGGCCCAGGTGGGTGGCAACTTCCATCAGGTGGGCTTCCAGGCGATAAGCCGGGGTTCCGTATTGATGAAGCATTTTGCCTAATTTAACAATAAACTTGCGTTTTTGTGTAAAGGTGGCTGAATTCAACGGCGTGTAACCTAATTATAAGTAAAAATCGACAGCAACTTTGCAGTATGGAAGCTAACAGCTTGTTTCGCTTCCACACTCAGTTTAGGCAATAACCTAAATTGCCGCGAATTCTAACCACTTTTCACGCAAATTCAACGCATTTTATTTGCATTTTTTGCTTCAATCCATTGTGACATATATTGGGTACTGCGAAGTGTGTGATGTCGTAACATGCTGCCGGTGAAATTGGCGCGCCTGTGAGCAGTTAAATTGTTTAGTGTATCGCTAATCTTTTGTTTTAGTTGAACCTCCAGGGCGCGCTTGTCATAACGAGCCTGGAGCAACGCCTGCCCGTTTTGCTGGGCCTGCTGATAGCGCGCTTGATCCTGATATAAAGCTACGGCTTGTGCCGCAAAAGTGTGTGGGCAGTCGCTTATCGCGCCATGCCAGGGTAAATCGCCGTGCATGCCCTCGGCACCTATCTGCGTGGTTACACACGGGGTTTGCGTGATCATGGCTTCGAGTAGCTTGCCTTTAATCCCGGCACCAAAGCGTAGCGGCGCCAGACATACTCTACTTTGTGCCATCACGCTCAGTGCATCTTTTGCCCAGCCTTTGATTAAAAAGCCCGTTTTAGGGTTATGCAGCGCGGTCGCTTTGGGTGGCGGGTAAGAGCCATAAATATGCAGTTGTGCGTCGGGTAGTTGCTTGCGGATCATTGGCCAGATCTGTTGCAAATAGAGTACCGCATCCCAGTTAGGGGCGTGGCGAAAGTTACCTATGGTCATAAAGTGCTGACGGGCTTGATAATCTGGTAGCTCGTCATTGATTGCGTCCAGGTCCACCATAAATGGCAAGTGGTGTAGCAAATCTTCGCACACGCCAAACTGAGACGTCAGTAACTGATGTTCATAATCGGAAATAATCAGCGACAGGTCGCAGCGCAGAATTGCGGCGATTTCGCGTTTGGCTAAGTCACTGTCCAGTATGTTATCCAGTGTAAAAGCTTGCTGCGCTCTGTGCGCGTCATGGCGTGCATTACGCAGGCATTGCAAATCTTCTGTATCGAGGATCTTGAGCGCGTCGGGCGCAAACTTATCCACCCGCCAGCCAAACTGCTCTTCCATCATAAAGCGGTCAAACATCACGATATCTGGCTTGAGTCGGGCGATATAGTCGTCAAAGCTGCTGCAATTAAGCGTGATCGGTGTGCAGGTGATCTGCTCCTGGCTTAAATCAGCCATGTGTTCGGTTTGCTGGGCCGGGCTGGCAAATTCAACCTGCCAGTTCTGAGCGCGGAAAAAGCGCAGTAAGGACATCATATGACTGCCGGCGGCCGAGGAATTCGGCTCCGGCCAGACATAACCTATTACTAAAACTTGTGTCATTTAAACGGAAGATTCTCTGAGTTGCAGCGATACATCCACCAGGGTGCGTACCGCAGGTTGCGATTTATTCATAATTTCTGCCAGTGCCTGACAGGTGCGTTTGCCTATGTCATCGGCGTCGATGCGCACAGAAGACAAGGCGGGTTTCATTAATCTGGAGTCGGCCAGGTCATCGAATCCGACCACTTTGATGTCTTTGCCCGGTACCAGAGCATGTTCGCGCATCGCTTCCATCACCCCATAGGCGATGACATCACTAAAGCAGACCACGGCCTGAGTATCTGGTGCCTGGGCATACAAGGTACTAAATGCCTCGCGGCCACCCTGGCGATTAGTTTGCGCCGCAATTTCCGGCATAGGCTGAGTCATCTTGCGCAGCGCCAGCGCACTGCGAAAGCCGCCCAGGCGCTCGTGGTAATCCGAGATATCGGGTGTCCCTCCCAAAAATGCCAGTCGCTCTAACCCCTGGTCGAGCAAATGCAGCGTGGCCAGGTGGGTGCCTTTTTGGTTATCGGGCAGAATACAGGGTGCATTGCTGTAGGGAATTTCGCGCATGATGTTGATCACCGGAAAGCCCGAGTCAATCAGCTGGTTGACCCATTCCATGGTGGTGCCTGGTGCGGGCACCATCACAAAGGCGCTAACATTGTACTCTTTTAATGTATTGACGACCTGCATCTGACGCGTCAGGTCTTCACTGGTATTAACCAGCATAGGCACCAGGCCTAACGCATAAATATGTTTCTCAAGGCCCACCGCCAGTTGGGCGGAATATGGGTTAGTCAGGTCATTGATCACCAAAGCGACCAGATTGGAGCGTTTGCTGCGCAGTGCTGCGGCATCGCGGTTATAGACATACCCCAGTTTGTCGATGGCGGCGAGCACCTTTTCCCGGCTTTTATCACTGACTTTGTCAGAATGGGTGAGCACCAAAGAGACGGTGGATTTTGACACCTGCGCTTCTCTGGCGACATCGAATATGGTCACTTTGTCTGGCTTTTTATTGTTGTTCATAATGGCCTGAATAGCTGATCAAACGGTTGACGAACGTTTAGTTTACCGTAACTTTGCGCCCGGTTGCACCTTAATCCCAATCAACACCAATACATAACTGGTTTGAGGGCGCAACTTTGCTTCTCTAAGTGCTAGAAAACTTTTATTCATAACAACTAAATATCAAATGTTCTGGCTAGTTATCTGGGAAATTTTCTCACCTCAGGGCTGGCGACTAAAATTATGTAGATTGCTATTAAACTAGTGCACATTTAAGGGATTTCGTTATATCATGAGAGGTTAAGATACGAATTCAAGGGTAGAAAAGTGGTGAATAAGAGCCCGGCTTTGCTGTTTTTTTTAGCTTGTTGTATGTGGGTACAGGCTGCGTTGGCATCAGATGGCTATCAGGTGCCCAGAGAAGAAATTGCGCAACTGGTTGGTGTCGCGCCTATGCCCGAAGTGTTGCTCAATGAGCAGCATGTCTGGATGGCTTTGCTGACCAAGCAAGAAAAGACAGAGCAGGCGAGCGAGTCGGGTGTGCGTTACGGCGATTTACACTTTAATCCTACCACCTTTATGCGCCTGGGCCTGACAACCTATTCGGGTCTGAGTTTTAAACACGTGGAAACTGGCGCTGAGGTTGCAGTGAACGACCTACCCCCGGGCAAAGTATATGCCCCGCGCTGGAGTGCCGATGGCCGCTATTTGGCATTTATTCTGCTTAACGAGCAGGATGGCCGCTTATGGGTGTACGACATCAAGCAGCGCGAGCTGCGCGCAGTGTCGCGTTTTCCGCTTAACGGCGTCACCAGTGAAGTGCCTTACCATTGGTTGCCCGACAGCTCTGCGCTGGTGATCAACAGTGCTGTCAATCATACCGGAGAGCAGCCACAAGCCGCGCAACAGTCGCGTTTGATTGGGCCGGTGGTGGCGCAATCTCATGGCGCACTGAGCCTGGTGAATCAACCCGCTGAATCACTCTCGACGCAAGCCTTTGCTCATTATGCGCAGGGGCAGTTGATCAAAGTGCCGTTGCAGGGGCGACCTACTGCCATTGGCGGACCGGCTTATTTCCATCATTTTTCGCCCTCACCGGACGCCACTAACCTGTTGGTCGCAATGGCCATGCTCGAAGCGCCGCAGCAGTCACAAACGGCTCAGAGAAATTTGGCAGAGCACCCCAGTGTCTGGCAGGTCTGGGGCATGACAGGATTTGCCTTGTATGAGTTATACCGGCCGGTGGTGCAGCCAGAATTGCCTGCGCCTCAAACGGAAGAACAAAACGTACTGGCTGCCATCTCACAGCCCAGCGCTGCACCAATGCGCAGTCACTTTCAGTGGCGAGCAGACAAAGGGGCTACTGTGGTTTGGGTACAAGCAGGTGATAGTGAGCGCGACTATGGTTTGTACCATATCGCATCGCCCTTTAAACGAGAGCCCCGCTTATTTATGGCCTTGCAGGAACCGTTTGTTGCGATGCAATGGGGCGACTCAAACATCGCTTTGCTGACCACGGCAGAGAACGAGCGCTTCTGGCGTACCTCGGTGATCAATCCACTGGCGCCGCAACGCAATCCGCTGGAAGTAACCCGATATAAAGTGTCGGATGCAAACTCAGAGCAGTGGCTGACAACTCGCAATGATCTCGGTGCACAGGTTGTAAAAGTAGTGGGCAGCCGCTATCTGTTTATTCGCGGTACTGAACAAGCGCAAGGCGAGGATCGGCCGTTTCTGGACCGGTTTGACGCCAGAACCAACACCCGCACCCGACTATGGCAATCTCAGGCCCCGTATTTTGAACAGTTCGTTGCACTGCTGGACGATGAGGGCATGCGCTTCATTACGCTCAGACAGTCTAAACAGGAGCAGCCGAATTACTTTGTGCATGACAGGACCTTCAGTTCCGTCGAGCAGATCACACATTTCAGGCATCCCTATCCGGCTTTGCGGGGGTTGTCTCGCGAAGTGCTGAGCTTCGATAGCGGTGATGGCACACAAAGGTCAGGTACGCTGTATCTGCCGGTCAATTATGACCCCAGCTTAGGCCGTATACCTGTGTTGATGTGGGTAAAATCACCCGAACAGAGCACGCAGGCATTTCGTTCTCCTCATTACTTTGTGCCGCTGGGGAGTCTTGGCCCCCTGCCACATCTGGCACAGGGCTATGCCGTATTTGAAGTAGATGGCTTTACCTTACCCGGTGAGCAGGGCACCCCTGCACAGCTCAGAACACAATGGCAGTCAATCGCCAAAGGCGCTGTGACAGTACTTGCACAACAGGGCATTGCGGATGTCAGTAAAGTGGCCATTGGCGGTCACGGCGCGGGCGCCACTGTGGTGGTTGACTTGTTAGCGAATACGGACTTGTTTGTGACCGGTATTGCGCGCAGTGGCACCTATAACTTTACGCTGGCGCCGTTTATGTTTGAGCAGCGTATTGGGACTTTATGGCAAGACCCGCAAGCTTATCTGACGAGCTCACCGCTGGCAAATGCTGCGAATATGTCTGCCTCAGTGTTATTGATCCATGGTTATCAGGATCGTCAGCCGGGCACTTTTGCCGTGCAAAGTGAGCGTCTGTTCAGTGCATTAAATGACTTGGGTAAACGGGCACGCCTGGTGCTACTGCCCGAAAGTGAGCACCAGTACACCAGTCGCCAGGATGTACTGCATATGTTGTGGGAGCAGCAGAGCTGGTTGCAACGCCACTTTGATCCATTGCCACTGATCGAAGAGATTAACCAGGTGCCAGAAGCGCTGCGGTTTGAATTAGTGCCAGAGCCTGCCACGCCCTGGCCAATGTAAAAGGAATTTATTCTACGAATTATTCTTTTGCAGACATTGAACTGCCCAGTGATGCGGCGATCACCATAAAGATCGCCAGCCACTGCCAGGCGCTCAGTAACTCACCTAATATCATCAAACCGGCCAGTGCTGCAATGGCCGGCTCCATGCTCATCATAATGCTAAACCCCTGAGCGGGCATTTTCTTTAGCGCTACCATTTCCAGGCTGTAGGGCAGTGCACTGGATAATAAACCAATGGCGATACCCAAAGGGATTAACGACCAGTCAAGCAGTGCTGTACCTTGCGATATCACGCCAACCGGCACTACGGTAATAGCAGCGACACTCATACCAATCGCAACTGTTGCGCCACCAGAGCCATGGCCACCACTTATTTTGCCAAACAGGATATAGCCTGCCCAACAGGCACCGGCGGTCAATGCAAGTAACACGCCAATGGGATCCAGGCCATCTACTTCGCCCATTTTCGGTAGCAGCAATAATATTCCGGCCAGTGCCAGCGCGACCCAGAGGTAATCTCGTTTACGTCGGGACGAAAATAACGCCACCGCCAGCGGCCCGGTAAACTCCAGTGCCACGCCAATACCGAGCGGAATACGCTCTATTGCATAATAAAAAGTCAGATTCATAATACCCAGGCTGAGGCCATAAAATATCACCGGGCGCCAGTTTTTGGGTAAATGTCGCCATGGGCGGAACACCAGGCATAAGATCAGCGCTGAAAACCCTAAGCGATAAGCGGTTGTGCCCTCTGGGCCAACATGAGGGAATAGCTGTTTGGCAATCGAGGCGCCAGACTGAATGGTGACCATTGCCAGTAACAAGCACGCGATGGCATACAGAAAGCTTTTGTTTAAAACATGCATCGAGAAGTCTCGCCATAAATGAAGGCCGCAAGTCTACTTATCAAACTGACACTGCTCAATAGTTTTGTATACATTATTCTGTAATATTCGATATCGCGGTAAATTAAGCGATTTTAATTTAAGTTTAATTATCATTGTGTATTAATTTTCTTTCAAGCTGCGCAATAAATTAACCTGCTTATTGGTCGTGTGAGTGCGTCTGGATATTAACTGCAACTGGTTTTCGTTATATAATCTAATTCGTATATAGGAGAGCAGTGCAGTGAAAAGTATCTATGTGAGTGCAGAAAACTCAGATCTGGTGTGGTTAGTTGATTCATTACTCAAGCATCACACTCCGAACATCCAGGTGTGTCATAGTTTGAGCGCCAACCAGCAAACAAGTCGTCAGGCCGTGCAGGCGCTGTTAGAGTTTGGCCTGGATCACGACACAGGTAGTTGCCACAGTGAGGTGAGTGAGCAGCACTGTGAGATACGTATCCATATCGGCAACAGGGAAACCGCGGAGCAAGCCGCCAGCACACACATGTGGCACATTGAGTTAGAGCAAGCCCTTGACCCGTTTAACCCGTACCGCAAGGCTTTGTACGAATTAAACTCTAAAGTGCGTGCACTTTTAGCTGAATTCGAACAAGCCGACCCCATCACACCCATGACGTTTTACAAAGCCATGAGTGATGAGCTGAGGCTGAAAACTTTACTGCTAATTTTACAAGAGCAGGAACTTTGTGTGTGTGAGTTAATGGTTGCGCTGGACGAGCCCAGTCAGCCAAAAGTATCCAGACATCTGGCACAACTCAGAAAAGCGGGCATACTCACCGTGCGTAAGCAAAGCCAGTGGGTATATTACGCTTTAAATGCACAGTTGCCCGGTTGGATGCAGCAGGTGTTGCAGCGAACCTTGCTTGGTGAGCCCGACTGTATCGCACTGGAGCTGGCCAGACTCGCTCAAATGGGAGACAGGCCCGCTCGTCAGCAAAGTTGCTGTGCTTAGTGTTGCTGCAGGTAGGCGAGCCAGTCTTGTTCATGCCTGTGCATCATGGCGTGTTTTTTTGACCCCCAATGCGCCTGCTTGTCTTGCTCGCTCAGAAATGGACCTGCACGACACATGGCACAATGGTTGTGGGTTAAATAGGGCGGCTGGTTGAGCGACTGGCGCAAACGTGTATGTGGTTTTGCCGACCAGTAGTAGGTAATACCGCTGGTGTCTTTTACGTGCTTATCTCTGTCGACATTGCGGATCCGATAGCCTTCAAACGCGTTAATGTTGAAATCAGATTGACCCAGATACTGGTAGTCCAGGCCATCACACAAAGATCCTTCCAGATTCCATTCACAATAGGGTTTCACATCTTTCGAGGTGACCAGCGCCAGCATTGGGCCGCTGGAGTCCAGTGCAAAGCGATGGCTAAAATCAACAAAGTTGCGCAACAATCGCCGATTAAGCGTATTGGTCGACAGAGTTTGCGCATCAAATGCCTGTTTGCTGGTAAACGCTGGGATCAAAGGAAACTGGAAGATCACAGCATCAAACTGGCGACCTTCCAGGGCCGCCCAGCCGCGCTGATTGTTGACATCAAATTCTGTCAGTACAGGCACATTCTGCACACGCAACTCATCTAGCGCGTGTTGCTGGTACTTGCTTCTCAGCGTGGCTTCATCGTCGTAGATACTGGCACATAAATGGCCAGGTTTTAACTGTTTGCTCAGTGACAAAGAAAAGCTCAGATCACCATCGCCGACGGTTAATACGCGCCAGTCAGGCTCTATCAACATAACATTCCTGCCCGGGAAAATAACAAAGGCGCGATGATAGCAAAAACGCAGTAGGGGATAAACCAACTGATTGAGTCGGACTTCCCCTGCGTGGCTTAGTGGGTTATTTCATCCAGGAGTCTCAGCACATCGCGGCTGGCCTGCTCCATACGATTCAGCTCGCCAATGGCTTTTTGCTTTTCACCCGCGACAAACAGGGTCATAGCTTCGACCCCCGCGCGATGGACCTCTTTGTGCGGGCCATCGATGCGATTGATAATGCCCGACTTATTCAGGCCTTTACTCGCTTCGCCGCTGAGCCATTTACCCAAACGGCAACTGGTGTGGTCGGCAAATTCAGTGATCGGTTTATTGCTGTTGCCGGCAATAACGCCATACACTTCACCTTTCCAAACCACATGATCGAGCTTAGCAGTCTGTACAAAGGTTTGTAATGAGGCCGAGACAATGGTTTTTTTCATCGAGCCGCAGCTGCTGACAATATTGCCGTATTCGTCATTAAGATGAGCAATGCTTGAAGACAGGTCGTTATTGGAGTTTTGGATCACATTCACGCCATCAACCGTCAGCTGAGTGGTATCTATGATCTTTTTAACCAGATCAGACACTTCGTTTGCCGACTCATTGGTATTGTTTGCCAAAGCACGCACTTCATCAGCGACCACGCTAAAGCCTCGACCCGCTTCACCGGCACGGGCTGCCTCAATGGCTGCGTTCAGTGCCAGCAGGTTGGTCTGATCAGAGATCTTTGAAATCGTCGTCACAAAGGTATTGATGTTGTCGGCCATGTGCGACAGGCCCGAGATATTGTCAGTCATACTGGCCATATTGGTCGACAGACTCGACATCCCGGAGAGGATCTTTTCCAGCGAAGATTCGGATGTTTCGAACGACGCACTGACCTGAGAAATAGAGCTGCTTTCTTCTTCTATCTGGTGCAGGCTGCGCAGCACCGCGTCACGTACTTCGTGAATTTGACCCAACCCGGACAGGGCACATTGCAGTAGCTGATTGTCTGTGTTGTCGTTTAATTGTTGTTGTGCTTCAACTAGCTCGCGCTGCATTGCGTGCTTTTCTGCCTCCAGTTGCTCGTAAGCCTGTCGTTGAGCGGCCAGCTCAGCTTTCAACTGCTGTATTTCCGATTGCTGGCTATTATTGGCAAAAAAATTCTTTAACACTGAGGTTCCCTCGACTATAAAACTGTCAGAAGCATAGCAGCGAAGCCACTAAAGTGCTAGATTTATGTAAATAAACAATGAGCTACATAAAAAATAAGTAAAAAGCACAGCGTTTTATGAGGCTGAAATGTGAGCAGTTAGTCACCCAAATGACACTCAAGTTTTGCTATCTGACAGACTTGCGAAGCGCCTTATTGGCCTTGTTTTCGTACATGCCTAAATCGGCCTGGTGGAGCAGCACATCCGGGTCAACATTGGGATCGGCTTCTGTCCTGCCAATGCTCACGCCCACTCCGTACTCAAAGACCTCTTCCATCAATGCGGCGCGCAGATCTTCTTCTTGTAAATTGGCATCTTGCGTGAAGGCCACAAATTCGTCTCCGCCGATACGAAAACACGCATCCGCGCTAAACTGTTTGTTCATCGCCTGTGCTACGGATTGCAGTATCTTATCGCCAATATGGTGGCCATAGCGATCATTGGCTTGTTTAAAATTATCCAGGTCAAAGTAGTAAAGATAGGCGCTGGACGCACACAAGGGCTCAAACTGCTCAAAGCATGCGCGACGATTTCCAAGCCCCGTTAGCTCGTCGTGGGTTGCATCAAACTTAAGCTTTTGCTCTAGTTTACGGCGCTGTGCTATTTCATGGTTAAGCGCTGCGATGGTGTCGCGCTTTTGCTGAATAATGGTGTGCAGGCCATAACATACCAGCATAAAGCCCAGATGCTTTAAGGAAGTATCAAAGGTGTTGACGGGTATAAACTCAATGGCCATCAGGTCATCAAACAGGTCTAAAATAAGCCCCACGCAATAGGTGATCCAGGCATACAAAAGTAACTGATATTTTAAGTGAGGCAGGCTGAGCACAAGTACATTTAGTGCTACCGCCAGCCAGATAAACTCTTCTATGGTTCCCGCATATTGAGCCGGGTTCTGTAACAGGATCATAATTGCGCACGCCGTTGCCAGCCAGATCAGAGCAAGTAATAATTTTTGACGCATACGTGACCCTCCGTAATCTCTTTAGTTATAGCAGGTTTTACTCGGGCTGTAGCTTATATGTGTTCAGCCGGCCAGTTCGACGGCCTGGGCAATCATAAATAAATGGCTTACAAAGACAACAGACGTAAGGGTAAAGCGCATTTTTTGATAGTCCTGATGGGTTTCTTGCCATGTTTTTGCGCTGCGCTCAAACACTAACACCAGCCAGTAAGCGACAGCCAGGTAGGTTAATAAAATCACCTGTGAAACCAACGCCAGTAAGGGGAAGGGGATGATCACCAAAATAGCCACTACTGCGCGCTGTTGAGATTGCTCTCCCGGACGCCACAGAGTGCCGGCTAGAAAAGCCAGTACACCCAGGCTGTAGTAGCTAAAGGCGTCAATCACGGCTGAAGAGCTGCCCACCATTAAAGTAAGCGCGACACAGAGTAAAAAAGGAATAAAGCCAATGTAGGCCAGCATGATGTGGTTCAGGTAAGAATGCATTCAGGTCTCTTAAAAGTTTGTTCTGACTGATGTTTTAATTATATCTGATATACGCATAAACTTTGCCAAAGTTTCATCAATTTTTCAGATTACAGTAATTCAAACAATCTGTTTTAATAAAAATCCAATCCCCCCTATCTTAGTAATCACACAGACGACAGGGCTGATACAAAATCAGACCCGCCCTTTTTAACCTGAAAACTGAGAGAGAAAAATATGACTACCTCTTTGATTAACACCAAAATCCAACCTTTTAATGCCACTGCTTTCCACCAGGGTGAATTTGTTGATGTGAGTGAAAAAGACCTGCTTGGTAAATGGTCTATCGTCTTTTTCTATCCAGCGGATTTCACTTTTGTTTGTCCCACTGAGCTTGGCGACCTGGCTGACCATTATGCCCAGCTGCAAGAAATGGGCGTAGAGGTGTATTCGGTGTCTACAGACACGCACTTTACGCACAAAGCCTGGCACGATGCTTCTGAAACCATCAAGAAAATTCAATTTCCAATGATTGGTGACCCGACAGGTAAGATTACCCGCAATTTCGGTGTGATGATTGAAGAAGAAGGTCTGGCGCTGCGCGGTACTTTCGTGATTAACCCTGAGGGTGAAATCAAAGTGGTTGAAACCCACGACCTGGGCATTGGCCGCAGTGCAAAAGAGTTGGTTCGTAAGGTACAGGCCGCTCAATATATTGCTTCACACGATGGCGAAGTATGCCCGGCTTCGTGGCAACCAGGTGAAGAAACACTGGCTCCGTCTTTGGACTTAGTCGGTAAATTGTAATAAGGCATTGTGTTCGGGCCTGGCTGGCCCGAACCATCACTTTCCCTGCAAGCTCGCCCATCTGAGGGTCGAATCAATCGGTTTATTGGCGTAAATTTCGAGGATGTACAGAATGTTAGATAAGCAAATTAAAAGTCAGTTGCAACAGCACTTTGCGGCGCTGACCGATCCCATTGAGCTGCTCCTGGCGTTAGACGACAGCGCTAAGTCAGCGGAGGTGGCGTCGCTGGCTGAGGAATTGGCGTCGCTCAGTGACTTGATCACTCTGGGCGAGGCACAAAACAGTGAACGCACCCCCAGCATGACGGTCTACTCACCCAAGCGAGATACCTGCATAGGGTTTGCTGGCGTACCTATGGGGCATGAGTTTACCAGCCTGGTATTGGCATTGCTGCACAGCGGGGGACACGCTGCTAAAGTATCTGAGCAGGAGCTGGATGTGATCCGCTCACTGCAAGATGAACTGAATTTTGAAATATATATCTCACTGAGCTGTCAAACGTGTCCGCAGGTTGTGCAGGCGCTTAATCTGATGGCCGCACACAATCCCAAAGTGAAAACCACTATGATAGATGGCGCTCTTTTCCCGGATGAAGTTGCGCAGCGCGATGTGTTAGCGGTGCCCAGTGTTTACCTTAACGGTGAACTATTCAGTCAGGGCGCAATCACTTTGAGTGACGTACTTGCCAAGCTGGACAGCACGCTCAGTGAGCAACAGGCCGAGTTACTGGCGCAAAAATCTGAATTTGATGTGCTGGTTGTGGGTGGTGGCCCGGCAGGCGCAGCGGCTGCCATTTATGCAGCGCGAAAAGGCCTTAATACCGGCGTTGTGGCCGAGCGCTTTGGCGGTCAGGTTGCCGATACTATGAGCATCGAAAACTTTATTTCCGTCTCAGCCACCGAAGGGCCAAAGCTGGTTGCCCAGTTAGAAGAGCACGTTAACGACTATCAGGTCGACGTGATGAAAAACCAGCGTGCAAGCGCTTTGACTCAGGGCGATAACTTTGAACTGACGCTGGAAAATGGCGCAACCCTTAAAGCCAAATCTCTGGTTATCGCAACGGGCGCACGCTGGCGCACCATGAATGTGCCCGGAGAACAGGAGTACAAAGGACGCGGCGTTGCTTATTGCCCACATTGCGATGGTCCCTTATTTAAAGGGAAATCCGTTGCGGTCATTGGCGGTGGCAACTCGGGTATTGAAGCGGCCATCGACCTGGCGAACCTGGTTGAGCATGTTACCGTACTGGAGTTTGCCGACTCACTGAAAGCCGATGAAGTGTTAATTAACAAGGCACACAGCCTGAACAATGTGACTATCATTACACATGCGCAAACAACTGAAGTACTGGGCGATGGTAATAAAGTGACGGGGCTGACCTATATTGACAGACAAAGTAATCAGCAACACCAGCTTGAGCTTGCGGGAGTCTTTGTGCAGATAGGCTTGATCCCCAACACAGAATGGCTCGAAGGCAGCGGCATTGCATTAACCCCATTTGGCGAAATTGCCATAGATGCCAAAGGCGCAACCAGTATACCCGGCGTATTTGCTGCCGGAGACGTGACAACCGAGCCCTATAAACAAATTATTATTGCCATGGGCGGTGGCGCAACGGCCAGTCTGGGCGCATTTGATTATTTGATCAGGCATCAATCAACAGAGGCCGAGCAGGCAGCCTGATAAAAGGGGAAGCACCTGATTACACCCAAGCCTGTACTCATCTGAGTACAGTTAAGCCGCAACTGGTTTTGCACTGGTTGCGGCTTTTTTGTATTTGCGCTTCGCACCTTTTTTGCTCGTCTATACTTGCGTGTGTACTTCTATGTGCTGACGATAGGTCGCTTTGATTATTGGGCTTGCGCAGGTAGAACGGTATGCAGTAAAAGTGAGCACAGCACCCGAAGAACACGGTGATACGGGCATGTAAATAACTGTCTGTATCAGTCTGCATACGTAAATAAGGCTGCAACAATGAAAACCTCAATCGCGTCTGGTGCCGCGCGAAATACCTTAGGTCTGGTTTTTTGCTCGTCACTGTTGTTTGCGCTGACTGGTTGTGGAGTGGACTCTCCCAGTGCAACGACTACCAATACTCCTCCAACTCAATCTGATCCACCACCAGCAGATCCGCCCCAATCAGATGCGCCTGCTACCAAAGGGTATAAAGTTGAACTGACATCGACTCAGCCGATATCGGCATATGAATTAAAATTAAACTTTAGCCTTGCTCCCAATGAAGGGTCGCTGTCGACCAGCAACAGCTTTATTGTATCCGACGGAACTTTGGTTGCCCTGGGTCCTGTATCCACCGAGCAGGGAAAGTCATTGCACTTTGGTGCGCTTACCTATGGCAATAGCACAGGATTTAGCGGCTCTGCAGAAGTGTTGAGGTTTGAAGTCAATGCCGACTCAGATGCAGCACCGGCGGTTTCCAGTAGTAAAACACTTTGCATGAATCGGCTTGCGCAACAGGTGAGTTGCAGCATTTCGGTCAGTGAACAGTGAGGGCGCAGTGATGAAAACGATAATGATATCAGCGCTGCTGTGTTTACTGAGCGTGCCTGCAGTGGCTCAGGAAGGGTCTACCGCAGGCGCAAACTACGATAAGTCACTGGCACGACCTGTGCCTGTGCAACAAGCTGCGGCTGTGGGTATGACGCCTATTACCTTCAGTGAATTCCTAATTGAAACTGCGATCACCGACCAATATGCCGACAGAGGTATTATCTTTGGTGGTGATGCGCCATTTATTACATCAGACAGTGCCAATCCAACCTCCCCGGTATTAACCGGCTCACCCAGGTTTAATGGCGCGATTGAAGGGCGCTTTGTTGACCCGCAAACCGGCGAGCCGACAACGGTCAATAGTTTTTCTCTGGATGCCGGATATTTTGATAACTTAAGCTCAACTCGACTGCAGTGGTTTAACCCAGAGGGTGTGCTTATCAGAGAAGTCCTGGACTCACAGTTTGGGATTGAACACTTTGCGATTCGCGATGAAAACATTGCTTCATTTAGAATTGAAATCATCGCGCAGGAAGATGCTGGCTATGCTATTGATAATGTAGAATTTAACCTTGTTGAAGCAGCGTTTGATCACACCTTTAATCTCGACAAGGTGATCCTCTCACCGGGGGCGCTCACGGCAAATCAGTTTTCTATTTATTTTAAAGATTTGGAAGCGCTAAATGGCGCGGCGCTTACGGATGTATGTAATTATCAGTTCCATGCCGAAGATAGTAGCCAGAAAGTCACCGCTTTGAACTGTGACGTTAGCGCGGACAAAAAAACATTCAGAATAGATTTTTCGTTAACTCAGGCACCATATAACCTCAGTGGCGCGCAGGTGTCGGTGTGCAAAGGAGAGGAATGCCAGAGCATTGACGACGTCAACAATCTGAACGTTTATACCACCGCGTTTAACGTTGCAACGGATGGCTTCTCGTTTCAAAACGGCGACTGGAACCGCTTTATGCTAACCGAAGTCAAAGACGTTTCCCTGTCCTCTTTCTTATGCTGGAAGTTCGATAGGTGTACGCCCGATCAGCTATCTTATCTTGGCTTTATGCGCAAAGTGGCGGGGTCTTTTGCCAGCTTCCTGGCACCGGCAAATCGGCGCAAAGCCTACGATGTGATCGGCTATTACCGGCTCGAAGATTATACCCAGGGTCTCAACAGGCTGGACCGGCGCTTTTTGGGCGTATGCCACGGTATGGCCGCGTCAGCGATTGCCAATTACAACAACGCCAGTGAGGGGGTTGCCTGGGGCGCAAACATTGACGCCACGCTGACGCGTGCTCAGATAATTTCAACTTTCCAAAACCACTGGGACAACCGCAACAGCGAGTCGCCTAAGCCTTATGTGAAAGCCGTGGGCAGTTACGATGTTAAGTCGGATGCTGCGGATGCTTTTCATGGCCTGTCCAAAATTGGCTATTATTTCTTGTCTCAGTCTGCATTTAAAGGCAACGCCTGGATAGGGTCACATCCGCGAACGATTTTCCCGGGGATCTCTGCCATGAATGCCTTTTACTCGCCGCATTTTATGGACAACAAAATTGCCAGTCTACGCTTTGCCATTAACCGCCCGAAAGGGCGAGGTGGTCACTCTATCCTGGCGGCCGGGTTGATCCAGTACAACGATGTGTCTTTGTATATCACCCATGACAATAACTTCCCCGGTCAATACACTATGATGGAATTTAATAATGCGTTGACGCTCAAGCACTTCATATTCTTGGGAGCGCCTGCCAGCGACAGTGAGCGGTATGACCGGCATGGTGATTTTAAACTGACCAACTACTACAGTGCATCGAGTTATGCCCAATTTGGCGCTTATACAGACTTGACCGATCAGCTGCGGATCTATGGCCAGCCCGGTGCCAGCGAGCGCGCTGCGGATGTACAAAACGCTGATGGGGATGATCCGGCTACTGTGGTTGAGCTGGAGCATCCACAGCATATTACTGTGCTGATAGCCGGTGGTAAGTTAGTGGGTGTTAATAGGGAGAGCAATCAAAGCACCGTGATTTTGTCGCCGATCCTCGATGAGCCAGATCCCACGCAGGCCTATCTGAAAAATTCTGAGCTGGTTATAGAGTTTATCTTGCCCTTAACCGATACTTACGCCATTGCGGTAGAGAAATATCCTCAGTACCCGGAAGTGGAGGTGTATGTCACCATTCCACAAACCAATGGCAAGGTCTTGGTACTCAACTATGAAGATGTACTGACTCAGAGTGACGAAGACAGTGCTACTGTGCAGCTGACCGTTGGCCAGCAAAATGACGATGCCAATATCAGTATCAATGGTGTGGCGCAGGCACCCACTTACGCCGAGGAAAACAGCTTTGTGGTGGCGCAGGTGTCAGCCCTGAAGGCCATAGTGAATGGGCGCGTTGTATCTTTAAGCTGGCAAAACCCGCCTGGCAGTAATCTTAAAGAAGTGGTGGTCACCAGAACCGTGGACAGATTACCGACATCGATTAATGATGGAGTACGGGTGTATACAGGGCTGGATGCTGAGTTTGTGGACAGCGCTTCTTCTAATACGCGCTATTACTACAGTGTTTATTCCATTGCTGATGACTCAACGTCTGAACCCAACAGCATTTACGTAGATACGCATCAGGCAACCTTGCATGGCAAGGTAGCAGATACCAGTGACATGGGGATAGCGGGTGTTGAAGTGGTGCTAACCAATGGGGTTGGACTCAGTCAGATAGAAGTGGCGCGTCAGCTTACCGATGCCAAGGGGGTATTTAGCTTTGCGAACCTCGCCAAAGGACTATACAAACTCAGTTATAGTCATGCGTCTTATCGTTTTGAGGTATCTGATGAGGCAATTAATTTAACTGAGCCCAGTCAGCAGATCAATCAGGTGGGGGTTGCCACCCCGGTATTGTTGATAAATGTTGAAAACGCGGTGAGTTCTGATCAACAAGTCAGTATAAATTGGTCGGGATTGCATATTGCAGACACCGCGACTGTGGATATCGCCTATCAGGTAAGGGAACAAACAACCGACATTGCCACTGGAATTGCATTCTCTCAGGGTCGTTACTTGTGGGACGTTTCTGCACCAGGTGATACATCGGTATCCGTGCAGATTATGTTGAGTGACGATAAAACGGTCATAAGTGAACAGCAGGTCTTTGTGTTAAAAGAGGTCAGTCCGTTTGACTTTAGCGGCGATAGCATTCTCTCTGCCGCGGATGTGAGCGCAATTGTCACCGGGTGGTCTGCCACAACAGGGGATACTCAGTTTGACCCGCGTTTTGACCTCAATCAGGATGGTGAGATAGACCTAAAAGACATTATGCAGGTGGTGGCTGCTTTAAATCAGGAATAGTCCATGGAATAATTCATTGATTATTCCTTAGGTAACTTTTTGTAACAGTGAGGACGGATTCAGGCCAGACAGTATGTTTGGCCTGAATCGACCTTTAGATTAATTGTTACAATTGAGATACTGTATTGGTGGCGGTTTTAATGCAAGATATCGACTTAAACTCGTCCATCAGTTTACTGAATGATCTATGTCCGATATTTACTTTGCCGATTATCGTTTCAATCTGCCTGACATGGCACTATATCAAAATGGCTATCGTGTGCCCCTTAAACCCCGACAATCCCGCCTGCTTCACCTGTTACTCACCCGTCACAAGGAAATAGTCAGCAAAACTCAAATTTTGGATGAAGTCTGGGGTGATACTGTGGTATCGGAGCAGGTTATTTTCCAGACCATGAGTCAGCTCAGAGCCTTACTTGGCGACAGTGCCATACAGACTTATGCCCGTCTCGGGTATCAATGGCAGTGGCCCATTTCAGATACACCGTTACAAACGAAACGCTCAGACAAACAGGGTGTTCCGCACTGGTGGGCAGCGGCATTACTGGTCTTTGGTGCAACCTGTGTTGTGCTGTTTGAGATGAACTCTGTAGATACAAGAGCCGCAGGGCCAGAAATCTCGATACTGACCACCGAACAATCACCCAATCCGAATGATGCTTTTTCGAATATTGCCGCTGAGGCCATTTCCATGTCTAAGCTGTCTCTTGCACAGCACACTGTGATGCAGATGAGCAAGGAGCAGATGTTTGAAACTCCTAAGCGCTTATGGTCACAGGCAGAGGAAGGCAGTACACAGTGGCGGCTGTGGGGCACTGTTTACTCACAGCCAGAGGGGAGCTTTTTACATTATGGTGTGACCCGGCCGGGTCGTGTTTGGCAAGGTTATGTTTATTCGGCAAAGCCCGGGGAGCTGGCAATGCGCTTTGCTGAGCGCCTGAGCGCGCTTGCACAGTTGGGTGTATTTGCAGACAAATGGACAGGGCAGGACGACCTCGCGCTCCTGACATTAAGTCGCCTCGCACCGGATGACCCTGAGGTTATTCTGAAAGCGGGGCGTCACTATATCACACAGGCGCAACCCGATCTGGCGATAACTTACCTGGACCGGCTGATAGAAGAATATACTGATTACCAATATAAACCTTATGTTGCGCTCGCTCACTGGCACAAGGGCAAAATATTCAAAATGCGTGGCCAGCATGCGCTGGCGACATCAAGCCTGGACCGGATGCGAGATGTGCTGGCCGATACTCAGCTGCCAGCGCTGCAACATACATATGTAACGACCTTGGCCTGGCTGAGTCTGGAGCTGGGCAACTGGGCGCAAATGAATGCCGTGCTCGAAGAGGCAATTGCTCAGGCCAAAATGCAAGGTCGAGCATTACAACGGTTCGAGCTTCATATCTTGTATTCTATTTTGGCCAGTAAAACGGGTCAGACAGAAAAACAATATCAGCACCTCAGTCTGGCTCAGTCCGTGCTGGTTGGTCATGCGCTGGACAACAGTAATCGGGCCAATGTCTTGTATCTTTTTGCCTTGTTTAATGACAGCGATACAGATGCTGCGCCCTATTTAAAACAGCTTATTGCGCTGCCACGTACGGGCAGAAATTACTGGATACAGGATGACGCATTGGTGCGTCTGGTTGACTTTGCACTGAAGCAGCAAGATTTTAATGAAGCGCATGCTTTGCTTCCCTCCAAGGAACTCACCCCCAGGCAACTGTTGCTTAGGGCTAAAATTCATTTGGGACAGAGTCAACCTGAGCGTGCCATACCCGTGCTCAAAGAAGCATTTAAACTGGCACAGCAGCACTTTGATGGCCAAAGTGCACTGCAAGCTGCATTGCAACTCTACCGTTCGCCTGCGAGCAGCATTGAACAAAAACGCTACTATCTGGCGTTTCTGCGGGCCAATACGGGTGATGACTGGCTGCGCCACCAGCAAATCTCGCAGCGAGAGCTGGCAACGCTTTGACCTTGAGCCCGCTGCGTAAACTTCAAAATAAGCGCATGAGTGTCATCGCGCAGGCGCTGATGGTGGAACGAATTGTAGCCAGTCTATCGCAAACCAATGCTGGCCAAGCGCACGTATTTCCAATGGGGCGTCGGAGGCAATCAGGGTTGCAGGTACTTTAACTAAATGCATTGCGTTAGACGGTGTGTTCTCTATTCGGGCAACCAAATGGTGCCCTTGCCAGAACTCTATACGGGCTGCGTCATCCGCCCTCAGTTTTACCTGTAATTCGGCGCTTTGTGGCTCGCTGTTGGTAAAACGATAGCTACTCCACGGCACCAGTAACGGCTTATCGCCTGTGGGGTAATGATGCGGATTTTCGCTAAATGCCAGGCTTTGCCCGCGCGACTGCGTTGGAGCAAGAAGATAGGTGTTATCCTGAGCAAAATAATGTTCAGCTTCAATGCGTTGTCCTACCTTAAATGTTGGGTGCACCCCGGTTGCTATTGGCTGACTGAAAGGCCCCTGGCCTGCTGAAGTTAAGGCCGCGACAGTGTAACTTGCCAGGCCACCGCCTGGGAGCTGATCAACAAACTGGCCGCTTTTCAGGTCGTCGCCAATGCGCTGAAACTTTCGGCTCAGCGCTCCCTGCGGATCTAAGTAGCTGCGGTATACTGCATATTGAACGGATTGCTCTTCAATTTCTTGCCAGCTGATAGTGACACGGTTGTTTTTATCTCGCGAAGCGCGCACGCCTGTAGGTGCTGGCGGGATCTGCTGAAGTCGTTGCTGCGCTTGTCTGGCAAGTTGCTGTGCATCAGCGACTGCTTGGGCAAACTGCCCATCAAATGGTGTTTCCTTTTTCCTGGCTGGTTGATCCAACACCAGACGAAACCCTTCAATACTGCCATAAAAATCTGCCGCTATGGTATCTGGGTTGAATACCCCGCGAGTCTGCCAGTGCCAACCTTCACCGGCTACATGATACTGTGCACATTGTTGGGGTTTTTCCTGATCCCAGCTATGACAACTTTGCAGAAGCTCTTTTACATTACCCAGCATATCGTGCAGGCCAAATGCGTTGGGGCGGTACATCCCAATAACAGTATGGTACACGGCGCCGTCGTTGCATCGTGCACTGGACTTGTAGCGGTGCTGATGGTCAATTTGCATTCCTGCCAGGTTGGCCAGGTCCTCGGTATTTTCGTATTTACAGATCTGCGTTTGTTGTCTGTCCTCGCCAAACGGGAGGCGGTTTTTTGTCCCGGCTGATGCTGCAAATTGCCACTCTTTTCGTGTTGGCAGGCGGTAGGGTTTGCCCGTTTGCTCTGCCAGCCACTGAGCATAAGCGAGTGCACCTGACATGCCGATACAAACGACAGGGCGATAGGAGTTTGCAACTAATTCCGGGTCGTCCCAGTTACCCGGAGAATCAGGGTCTGGCCAGCGAGTTGATGTAAACAGCATGCACTTTTTGGGCACCTGATACTGAGTGACTGCCACAAAGCGAGAAAATTCAGCAACCGTGACCTCATATTTGCCCATTTGTAAGTCTATTTGTTGTGCCTCATCTTGAATGGCAACCAGCGCTGGCTCTATAGGTGTGCCTGGCAACTGAGCCACTGTCGTACTGAGTAATATTAAACTAACTGGTAAATTCATAATCATCTCCTCTCAAAGTATGTCGCGACACTATCAGCTGGCGAGGAGTGAAGTCTTATTGTACTTCTGATAGTGTGGATGTGAGAAGGTGGATAGATTATATAAACATTAAAATCAATTGATTAAGTGAGGTGGAGGTAAAATAAAACCTCCACCATCACTTGCTATGACGGTTGTCTGTGAGCAAAAAAGTGTTTTTGAGATACTCACATCTTCGTCAAACGTTACGGCTTTATAGTGCTGTAGTTAGCCCCAGATAACGCAATCCGGGCGATTGTCTTTAAATGTCCAGCAAGCGTTAATTGAGTTGCAGAAATTGGTTTTTGGACAGTTAGGCAGCCCGGTTAGCGCGCCGCCGCCGACCTGAGGGGTTTGTTGTGGTGCCAACGTGTTACCTTGCGACAGCGACTTGATTTTCTTCTTGTTTAATGTGAGTTTCATGTTCATTTCCTTTGTAGTGAGAAAAGCCCAGCCGGGCTTCATTTTATTTCCTCCGACTTGCCGAACATGCGGTAAAAGTCAGAGTCGTATCAGTCAATCCACTAAGATTAAGCAGGTTGACGCTATTTCTGTTTGTCCGTTGTGCTTGCCTGGGAAGAGGCTTCACGCCAGGAAAACTCGCCATAAAAGGTGGTGCAGTTCATTGTTACCTGCCCGGCATTTGCGAGATAAAGCTGGTTGGTATCGGACTGTGGGTAGGTAAAGTAGTCGCTACATTGAGCGCTCTGACCTGGACCTATCACGACCTGGCTACCGGCTTTGAGTGTGCAACGTACCAGCATATCCAGTGGTGAATATTTGGGGCAAATATTGAGCTCCGTCCGATACTGTGCAACCAGGCCTGTTGGTTTTTCCAGTGACCACCATTTGCCGAACTTAGAGCCTTCGTAGGTGCTGTTCCAGGCGCGCCAGATAGTAAAGTCACGGGTGACCTTATAGTTGCGGGCATTACAAAGTCCACCCTGGCCACTGGCAGCAACCACGTCTTCGGGCAGGCTCTGGACAGGAAGCACTTCCAGGTCCGGGTGTTCAACAACTGTTATCGGGCAACTTGATGTTGCATTGACCTGCGCGGGCGGTGCTGAAGGCGCAGTCTGACTGCAGCCAGCGAGTGCGGCTAAGAAGGCGGTCATGACACAGCGAGCCGGGATAAGTTTAATCATTTTATTAATCTTTTTGTTAATTTTTAATCACTATATTGTGTTTTAACTCAGATTAAAAGACGGGGATTTGGTTACATCTCATTATTTTGTTGGAGAATAAACACAGCGGTGTATCAGTTTGTGTGAAAAATCATCTGGGCTGGCCATGTTGGTAGCCGGACTGGTTTAGAAAATTTCAATTTGGCTGGCTTGTAGAGTTATCGATTAAACACTAGGTTTACTTTTTTAACAAAAAAGGAACTGGTTATGTGCCGCTTAATACTTATCTTGCTGGGGCTGACTATCAGCCTCAGTGGTTTTGCCACGGTTTTACCTGCCACGCACCATGCGCTGGTCTATGAGGGTCGGGTACATAAAAACTATCAACAAGGCAGCGTGGAGTTTAACTGGCCCGGAACGGCCATTCATACTCAGCTGGTGGGAAAGTCTATTGCTATCAACCTGCAAGGTTATGGCGACCAATTTGATGTGCTGGTCGATGGTCAGTTACATCGCAAGATTGTGACCGCGTCGACGGGCGAGGCCGAGCGTTTTGTGTTATTCGAACAGGCGGAGCCGGGCCGTGTGCTTATCGAAGTGGTAAAGCGCTGGGAGCATTATCAGTCACGCAGCAAGCTGCTGCATGTGGAGGTTGATGGCCGGTTGGAAGGGGTGTGGGAAACGCAGCCCCATATTCTGTTTATTGGCGACTCAATTAGCGCGGGATTTGGCAGTGAGTCGACCAAGCGTCAATGTGACTGGCAGGAAATTGTCGATTCCAGCAATGCCAGGCTGGCGTTTCCGTATATGGCGGCACAACACTTGAACAGCACATTTACACAGGTGTCGTATTCCGGGCTGGGCTTGATCCGTAACTGGAATGGCAACCAGGCGCACCATACCTTAGTGGATTATGTTGACCAGCTTTCGGCGCTATACGGGGATAATTTGGCTTATCAGGAGCGCTTTCCTCAGCTTATTGTACTTGAGTTTGGCACCAATGATTTTAGTACAGATCCGCAACCTCACGAACCCTGGCAAAGCATAGAAGAAGTAAAGCTGGCCTGGGAAGAGGCCATGGTTGAGTTTGTTCGTTCATTGCGCAGTCGCTACCCCGATGTGGCCATTGTGGTCATGCCTCGCCCGGCGTACCCCTATGATTTTATTATTCCTGCCACCGATACGGCGTTGCGCCAGCTTGCCAGCGAGGGCATAGATGAGGTGTATGCCAACACCTTTGTATCGCCGCTGGAAGGCTGCATTTGGCACCCAACTGCGCGGGAGCATCAGCATATAGCCAGCGAGCTGGTGGCATTTATTAAACAGCATAACCTGCTTTAATTGGTGAGCTGTTGGGGCGCAAAAGTCGTTTTTCTTCAATTCTGAGGGGGCGGTTACGGGTAGTCTGATGGTCATTCACTAGATAACAGGAAATGACCATGAAAAGAGCCAATTATTTACAATGCGCCCCAAAGCTAATGCAACACCTATTCACTCAGGAGCAGTTACTGAATGAAGAAGTTACCCGTAATCTGGATATTAAACTCTGGGAGTTGGTTAAGCTCAGAGCGTCTCAGTTAAACCAGTGTGGCTATTGTATTGCCATGCACAGTCGCCAGGCGATGGAGCTGGGCGAATGCCCCAAGCGGATCATTGCACTCAACGCCTGGCGCGATATGTCAGGCTTTACCACTAAGGAGCGGTTAGCGCTGGCTTTGTGCGAGCAATTGACAAACGCCCAGCCGATTGAGGATACTTTGTACAAAGAATTGTCTGGCGTATTCAGTGATGATGCCCTGGTGACCTTAACGGTAGCCATCAATGCTATCAATGCCTGGAACCGCGTTGTTAAAATGTTTAAACCAGAACCAGATGCTTAATGAATTAACTTTACAGCGCCATCAACCGGATGGCCACATAGGACGATACGTGCAGGCCGTGTGGTTTGCACGTGCAGCGCGTGCGGGTACTCGCTGGTTGCCCTGCGATGGTGCCCAGGGGATCATGTTTGTGCTCAAAGGCGAGCTGACACTGGATGGACAAAAGATAGCCGCGCCTTTTCATATTCAGGCCCCTGCAAAACAATCCGTAGAGCTAAGTTATAGTGCCGGCGCTGAGTTTGCCGGGATCCGACTGTTCCCGGCAAGGTTTAAAGCGCTACGCGAGTCAGTCTCCCCCTTACTGTCGTCTTCTGGTTTGTCTGAACTGGCAGAGCAGCTCAGGCAAGCGCCCAAAATCAGTACGTTTGAGCAGTGGCTAGAGGATTTTGCTGCCTTAGCGCCCGATCCTAGTTACGAGTTGCAACACACGTATCAGCTGATCAATAAACTGATGCAGTTGAACCCCCTTGAAGATGCTTATCGCACTGTTCCACTGTGTATGCGCCAGTTAGAGCGCCAGGTCAAAGCGCAGTCAGAGCTGACCCCCAAATATCTGGCTCGCATATATCGGATCCGCAACGCACAGCAGCAACTCAGGGACAACCCTTTGGCAAACCTCGCACAATTGGCGCTGGCCTGCGGGTTTTCCGATCAGGCGCACCTCACCCGGGAGTTTAAACAGATCCTGCGGATCACGCCGGGTAAATATGTCCGCCAATTATTTGCCTGAATAGCGATTTTTCTGTTGCCAGCAACACGGATTGGGCGTATATATCGCGCTCGAATTCTATTTTACCGTCAGGTGTGTAATTGGACCTTATATGGGTTTTTTTGCTCATTGTTATGAGCGCTGTGTTTGCTTTGTGCGAAATCTCACTGGCTGCGGCACGTAAAGTTAAGTTGCAAAGCAGGCTGGACCTTGGCGATCTCCGTGCCAAAAAAGTGATGTATTTGCAGGCCAACGCACACCAGTTTTTTGCCGCCGTTCAGGTCGTGCTGAACGCGCTGGCCATTGTTGCTGGTATGATTGGCGAGTCGGTATTCACGCCCTACCTCTATCAGGCATCACAAGTGGTTACCGGGCTGTTTGTTGCCGATGTAAGCCAGTACCATGCGGTTTTGCTGCAAGTTTCTACCGTGCTGTCGTTTTTACTGATCACCGCAATGTTTGTGTTGTTTGCCGATTTGCTGCCCAAGCGGGTTGCTATGGTGATCCCCGAATCAATCGCAATGCACTTTATCAGCCTGATGCTGGCAAGTGTCTGGTTGTTTAAACCCGTGATCTGGTTATTTAACCTGATGGCAGATGTGATTATCCGTGCATTTAAATTACCCAATCAGCGCGATGAACTGATCACCCGGGACGACTTGTTTGCGGTGGTTGACCAAAGTGCGGAGCAGGGCGAGCTGGGGGCACATGAGCACAATATTATCGGCAATGTGCTGGATTTAGATCAGACCAGCATTACCCAGGCGATGATCAATCGCGATGCCGTTGAGTGGCTGAATATCCATGATGATGAAAAAGCGCTGGCAAAACAAATTCAAAGCCGCAGTTTTCAACAGTATTTACTCTGTGATGCTAGCCTGGATCAGGTGATCGCGGCCGTGGAGGCTAAGCAGCTGTTAAGCAATCTGATTGCTGGCCGACCCCTGCTTGATGCACAGCAGGAGGCTTTTTTACGGCCGGTTATTCTGCTCGATACGCTGAGCTTGTCGGATGCACTAAACGCGCTAAAAGCACATCCTTGCAATACAGCGGTGGTGATCAACGAGTTTGCCACTGTCGTGGGCATGGTGACTTTGTCCAGCATCTTAAACTTTATTGCGCTCAAAGACAGTGAAGCGATAGAGGCTCAGTTTCGGCAAAAAGATGCCTCGCGCTGGCTGGTTCAGGGCGATATGTCGATGAAAGACTTTCAGTTGTCGGTGGTCGAGCATGAGTTTATGCCCGTTGATTCAATAGAGACACTGGCGGGATATTTGATCCATCACTGCCGACACTTTCCGCATCAGGGCGAAACGATAGAAATTGAGGGCTTTACCTTTAAGGTGACGGAGATACAGGGCCTGGCCATCAAGCAAATTGAAGTGAGCCGCAGTTAAATTGTGCGCGGATGCTAATTGCGGATGCCAATCGCGATTAGCATCCGCGATTGGCATCCGCGATTGGCATCCGCACACCCATCAATGGCGTGATTGGGTGTCTGAATTTATTGCTTAGTCACGACCAGGTAGCACAACAGAAGCAATACGCCAAATTGGCGGATGCCAGCGCCCATTTATTATTGGGGGTGATCAACGACATTCTGGATTTTCTAAAATTGAGTCGGGCAAACTGAAAATAAGCCAGGACTCGGTTGACCTCTACGAGCTGGTGGATTCGGTGGCCAAGTCGTTTGCTATCACGTTAGTTCAAAAGCAGATCACATTACTGGCAGAAGATAACCCGATTAATCAGGTGGTTGCCAGTAAAATGCTGGCAGCCTAGGAAGTGGAGGTACAACTGGCCGAGTCGGGAAAACAAGCCGTAGACATGCTTAAGGCAATGCCGGAGCATGCCTTGCCCGATTTGGTCCTGATGGATTGTCAGATGCCTGTGATGGATGGTTACGAGGCAACCCGGCATATCCGCAGCAGCCCCGAGCTGGAGGCTTGTCGCAATTTGCCTATTATCGCGCTGACAGCCAATGCGATGCAGGGGGAACGCACAACTAGCAGGGTAGATAGCGCTGCCGCTTTTTACCTATTGTTTGCCTGATTACTTAGCTCTTTTGGTAAAACAATCGTAAATACTGTGCCTTCACCGGGTTGGCTGGACAAGGCGATACTGCCATTTAAACGGCTCTCTACCAGTTTTTTCACTATGTACAGGCCAAGGCCACTGCCGCCTGCGCCAACGCGGGTTGTGTAGTACTTATCGAACACTTTACTGGTTTGCTCGCACGAAATGCCTTTGCCATTGTCTTTAATGTTCAGTGTGATTTTATCATCCTGATGATCTACCTGAATATCTATGGTGCCTGCTGTTTGTTCTTCAAACGCGTGGATCAGCGCGTTATTGATCAGGTTAATCAACACCTGAGATAAAGCGCCGGTATCCGATACTAAATGCAAGACTTGTGGGCAGTGAATGGAAACGGTGTGTGGGGTACGTTTTAATTTAGGGGTTAAAACATACTGGATATTGTGCAAATAGTCGTGCAAGTTACACTCTGAGATGGTGCCACTGAACTCGCCGACCACGATGTTCTTAAAGCTGTCTATCAGGTGCATCACATTATCCATACTGGAGAGCACAATCTCACAACTTTGGGCGGTGTTATCAATGAAGGTTTGCAGATCCTGTTTTGCCAGTGTTTGCTTTTGCACCTGCTGGGCAAGTTCTTGCTGCTTTTCGTTCAGGTGTGACACTGCGGTGCGCACCACACTCAAGGGGGTGCCCAGTTCATGAGTCAGCTCACCAACCAGCTCGCCTATGTGGCTAAAGTGTTGTGAGGTTTCCAGTTGCTGCTCTTTGAGCTTAGAGAGTTTTTCCAGCTCCAGCGTTTTGTCTCTGAGCGTGGATATCAGCTCGTCGCGCAAATTAATTAAGGCTTGCAGTTGCAGGTGGGTAGATACCCGAGCCAGTAATTCTTCCTGGCGGATGGGTTTTGTGACGTAATCGACCGCGCCCACGCTAAAGGCTTCTACAATATCGCTTAATTCGCTTTTGCCGGTTACAAAAATCACCGGGACCTCTTTAACCTTACCCAGGGATTTGAGCCGTCGGCAGGTTTCAAAGCCGTCTATGCCGGGCATCATTACATCGAGTAAGATCAGGTGCGGCAGAAAAATGGTGGCAATGTTTATCGCTTCTTTGCCCGATGTGGCAAAGGCCACTTCGTAGCCTTCTGGTTCTAAAAAGTTGGTCAGCAGTTCAAGGTTTTCAGCCTTGTCATCAACAATTAAAATTCTGCAATTGTTCAGTGAAACCGGATCGTCATCCATCTTGCACCTCTTCGAGCGCTGCAATAAAGCCTGTCATGTCAAACCTACTTATAAATTTAGCCAAGTATTGGGTAAGCTGCCTGTTATTTGGCTGCTGAGCGTCAATTTCTTTCAGGGTTTGCTTAATGCGTGAGCTGTTGTTCACCTGAGCAAAGCGTATTAATTGTGCTTTTTGCTCAGCGGGCAGGAAATAGTCGGCCAATATGAGTTCAGTAGCGGCCTCATCGCCTGATACTTCGGCGCCTTCCAGCTCGGTATGCTCAAAATGGTCGGGGAAAAACGACAGCAGGGAGTCAAAGATCTGCGCTATGGTGTAGGGCTTACCAATAAACTGGTCAAAGCCAATGCTCAGGTAATGTTGTACCTCGTGGTGCAGGCTGAATGCCGAAATGGCCACACACTTTAGCTCCGACAGGCCTAGCTCTTTACGAATGATCACAACCGCCTCATCGCCGCGCATAACGGGCATGAGTAAATCCAAAAACACAATGTCAAAGCTGTTTTGTTGGACCATTTCAATGGCCTGTTTGCCGTCCTCTGCGTAGTCTACCTCAATACCACATGCGGCCAGCGTCTGGCCCAGAATTTCCCGGTTATAGGCAACATCGTCAACGCATAGCGCGCGCAGTTGCTTGTCGCTGCGTACTTTCAGCTGTTGTAATGTCTGGCGCTGATTGCTGCTTGCCTCAACCTCGGCTGCGGGCAGTGGCAAAGTAAAACAAAAAGTGCTGCCTTTGCCAGGCTCCGACTGCACATCCAGCTTGCCGCCCATCATTTCAACTTGCTTGGATGAAATACACAAACCCAGCCCGGTGCCGCCTTTTTCGACCCCGGCGCTGCCCTGGGTAAAGCTGTTAAACAGATTTTCGAGATCTTCCGGTAAAATTCCGGGCCCGGTGTCTTGCACCTCAAAACGGTGTAAGCCGGGGTCGGGCTGTGTATAGCTCAGCGTAATGGTGCCCTTGTCTGTAAACTTCACGGCATTGCCAAGTAAATTGATCAGCACCTGACGCAGTTTACCCTGATCGCCATGCACCCCGGTTGGTGCTTTGAGCATGCTGTTTAATTGCCAGGTAAGCTGCTTTTGCTCGCACTTGAGTTTGAACATACTGCCCAGGTCTTCAAGCAGCCCATTGAGCTCAAAGTCGACCGGGTTCAATTTACTTGAACCGGCCTCAATTTTTGAAATATCCAGCACGTCGTTAATGATATCCAGCAGGTGATTTCCGGCTCGGATAATTTTGTTCATGGTCGCTTTGTGGCCTGAGTTCAAACCGCTGTCGCGCTCCAGCAGCTGGGCAAAGCCAAGTACCGCATTCAGTGGTGTGCGTATTTCGTGGCTCATATTCGATAAAAACATGCTTTTAGCCAGGTTGGCTTGCTCGGCCCGCTCTCTGGCGGCCTGTAGCTCCGAGGTGCGCTCTGCCACCTGGCTTTCGAGTGCAATGTTGTTATTACTGAGCCGCTCCTGCAGCTGCGTATTGCGCCAGGCAATGCCTAAGTTATGGGCCAGGTTTAACAGCAGTTGCGCCTCTTGTTCTTCTATTAGGTTAGCGTAACAGGCAACTGCAAAAACCGGGGTGCCATCGCTTTTATCGCCCAGAAACAGCATGGCGTAGTTATCCAGCACCACGCTGCGCTCTGCGTGGGCACGCTCGTGCGCGTTATACTGGGCAATAAATTGTGTCTGGATGGGGGCCGGGATATCTAAACTAACCGCTTTTTGTGGCAGGATTTGCTCAAAGCGCTCGCTGTCGCGCTCAAATGAGACGATAAAAACGCTCATAGGGGCGGGTTCAAACTGCTGACTTAATGGCAGCGTTTCGGTCAGACTCTGAAACACCCTGAGCTCAAATTCAACCAGCTCAGAATCGCTCAAAAGGGCATTGGTACAGGTGATGATTTTGTCCAGTCCGGACTGGACTTGCTGGGTTTTATCCAGATGCTGATAAGTGCGCAGTGCAACCAGCACCGACGCTTTTAGCTTACTGCTGGTCAGCTCCGTTTTGGTTTTGTAGTCGTTAACATCGTACTCCCGGGTAATGTCAGATTCTGGCGCCATACCAGGCTGGCCGGTGCGTAATATGATCCGTACCTTATGATTTTGCGCTTGCTCACGCACGTATTTAGCAAAGTCCAGTCCGGCTTCGGCTGTTTCCATGACTACATCAAGCAAAATCAGTGCAATGTCGTCATGTTCAGCCAATACCTGCTGTGCCTGAGTGCCACTGTAGGCATTCAAAAAGGTCACGCCGCGACCATCCAGCTCCATTTGTTCCAGTACCAGCCTTGAAATTTGGTGGATGTCTTCTTCATCATCAACCAACAGAATTTTCCAGGGGGGCAGAGTGGGTGACTCATCGGGCTCTTCATCAGAGCCAAACAGGAGCGCGTCATCGTCGAACATAGTGCATCTCACTTCACGTACTGAACTTACAGTGTAGTGAATGATCAATAAAAATGACCACTGATTGGCGCATTTATCAGGGCAGTGGCGCCCACAATGCAGGCATTTGGAGGTTTATATTTGTAGGTTTATAGAAGCGGCTAGGGCAGTGTGGCTTCCATGGGCTGATAAATCAGGCCGCCAGACTCGGCAACTTCTCCGGCCAGCTCAAAACCATACTTTTGATAAGCCCTCACGGATGGCAGCGAGGCCGAAACCGTAACGCTTTGCTCCGTGGCCAGTTCAAATGCGGCATTAACAAGCGCTTTGCCAACGCCCTGATGTTGCTGAGAAGGGATGACAAATAACATGGCAATATGGCGACCCGCCTTAAGCTCAAGCATACCAACAAGCTGGCCGGCAATTTCAGCCACCAATATCTGATTATCCTCCGCCAGCCGCGCCGCAATCGCAGCAGGGGCGGCAATTGCCTTAAAGGTATCCCGACCTGCCGATGGTAAGGTATTAGCGATGGCACTATTAAATGACGCCATACAAATCTGGCTGAGGGTATCTAAATCCTTTTGTTCTGCGGGCCTTACGTGCATGTTATTCCTTAGTTTTTGAGTAGTGGAGTTTATCGGTGCAATGATGGTTTGTTTGGTAAGTGGTGCTCAGTGAGATTTCGTTAATGGGCTGACTCTGAGGTGTATTTTAACACCTCTATTTAGATGGCCAGATTTGGTATGGCGCTAAACCTCACCAATATAATAGGGACCTGGCACCGAAAGAGTCAGAACCACGATATTGGGAAACCTCTAAAACTGTGGCCAATTTTATTTGATCACTACAAGGGTTACCGGTACATGCTGTAGTCAGCTGTATAGGCTTTTCAAGAATTGTCTCAATCCCCCCTAAAGTCGGGGCTTCCGGTTGTAGTGACCAACCTAATTTGGCCACTACAAAACAATACCTCTATTATTCCTCTCCCAGCGCTGCCACCCACAGCACTCCAACGCTTTTCTTGACTACTTTGACTGTGGTGCCTTTTGCAATAGGCGTTTCGCTTTTTAACTGCCAGGTTACTCCTGAGTAGGCATGGGTGAGCTGGCTTTGCTCATTAAGGTCATCGCTGAGTACAAAGGTGATGTCGGCAAAGTCGCTGTTCACTTCTGTGCTCTGCGTTTTAGCCTGCATACGCTTGAGTGGTTGCCACAGTACAGCTGCCAGAGCGGCCGTTAAAACGGCATTGACCCACAGTGCATTCATCAGGGTGGCGTCCAGTAAGCCCACCGACATCATCAAACCACTCAAGATCAGCGACAGGCCGAGGAAAAACAGCACAAAGGTGGCAAAGCCCAGTACGGCGACTTCTATGATTAAAGCCAGCAGCCCGAGTACAATCAGGATCTGGCTCAGGTGTTCAACAAACAGGCTCACGGCTGCTCCTTCTGCTTTTTATTCAGGCTGTTGATGATCGACATGCCCTGTGCCACCAAAGAGCTGGGATCGGTGCCGCTTTCAGGCAACAAGACCACGGAAGATTCACGGGCAATGGCTTCTTTGGCACCAATGGCTTTACTTGCCAGGTCGAGCTGAATGGCTTTTTGGCCTTCTTCGGTGTTGGCGGCTTCACCGACTTTTCTCAGCGCATCCGCTTGCGCTTCCGCAACAGCGATAATGGCTTTGGCTTCACCTTCTGCTTTGAGGATCTGCTCGGCTTTTTCAGCTTCTGCGGCCAATACCTGGGCTTGCTTTTTACCCTCAGCCACGTTGATGGCGGCCTGTCTGTCGCCTTCCGATTCCAAGATCTGCGCACGCTTAACCCGTTCAGCTTTCATTTGCGCTTCCATGGCTTCCATTACTGAGTTGGGTGGCACTATGTCTTTGATCTCATATCTGAGCACCTGAATGCCCCAGGGGTCGGATGCGGCATTGATGGCAGAGACAATATTGGTGTTGAGCATATCCCGCTCTTCAAAGGTTTTATCCAGCTCCATTTTGCCCAGCTCACTACGCATGGTGGTTTGCGCCAGCTGCGTGACGGCGAAGATGTAATCGTCAACGCCATAAGTAGCCTTGTAGGGGTCCAGCACTCGAAAGTACAGCACGCCGTCTACAATCAAGGAGATGTTGTCGCGAGTGATGGCCGACTGTGAAGGCACATCGACGGCTTGCTCTTTAAGGCTGCGATCGGCAGAGACCTGATCGATAAAAGGCACAATAAAGTTTAAACCGGCTTCTTTGGTTGACTGGTATTTACCAAACCTTTCTATGATCCAGGCGCGGTTTTGCGGCACAAATTTAATACTGCCTTTGAGCACAAAGATGATAAAAATCAGTAAAAAGGCCTCAACGGTGAGGAGGTAATCGAGAATGAGCGTGATAGGGTCCATGTTTATTCCTTCTTTATTTCCGTGTCTGTACTATAGCAACAATGCTGAGTGTGGACCATTACCAGCCGCCAAAACGTGGCCAGTAGTCCATTTCATCATCGAAGATCACCTGATATCCCGCATGTTGCGCGGCGGTGGCACAGGCGTGGTTAGGCAATATGCGTAGTAAGGTGCCAATGGAAAAATGACTGAGGTCCAGGCCCTCGGGCAGGGCCACAATGCCGTGCTCCTGATTAACGCTGTTTACGCACAGCTCGGGTATAACGTGGCCGGCTTCATCACATACCAGACCATAACCATATTGAAGTGAGGCAATGCCGGTATCGCGAGACAGCGCCATCCAGCCGGCATCGAGGATCAGCCAGTTTTTTTCACGGTTATGGCCAATCACCCGGGTCAGCACGCTCAGTGCAATGTCTTGTGAGCGGCATACGCCCAGACCGGCCATCACCAAATCCATACTGGCGTAGACACCAGCGCGCACTTCGGTGATCTGCTCAAAGCCATCTCCGAGCATGGCTGTGGGGGTCGAGCCAACACTGATAATGGCACTGTCGATCTGTTGTGCGCTTAACCGGCTCGCCGCATCGCGGACTGCATTTTGCTCTTGCTGTGCCATAGCACGGATCTCATCCAGGCTGTTGCAGTCATACGAGCCACCGGCATGTGTCAGCAATCCTGAGAATAGCCCATTGGAGGCCAAAATTTTGCCAACAGCAATAAGTTGCGGATCTTCTGGCGCAATACCGGCACGTTTTCCGTCACAGTCTATTTCAATCAGGCAGCTAAGCTTGCAGTCATTATCCTGACAAAAAGCATGGACAAACTGCGCTTGCTCGAAACTGTCGAGCAAAATATGTAGCCTTACCCCCTGATTCTGGATATCCAGGACCTCCGGGAGTTTGTGCTCACTGATCCCCACCGCATAGGTAATGTCTGTAAATCCGGCCTGAGCGAACTGCTTGACTTCCTCAAGGGTAGACACAGTGCACGGGGCCGATGTGTCTTCCAGCATATATCTGGCTGCGTTTACCGATTTGAGGGTTTTCAGGTGTGGCCGTAACCTGACATCAAATTGTGCCAGGTGCGTATTTAGCCGCCCAATATTAGTCAGCAGCTTTTTTTTATCCAGCAGCAGGCAGGGGGTGTGTAAAGCATTAAGTGACATAAAAACTCCTTGTGTAATGGATCACTGACGTCAACCATTGGAATGTATTTAGGAACAGTTCCCGGCATGTTTTCAGATGTTCGAAACCTAATTTACCTGTAAAGGAGCATGCGGTTCGTATTGTTCATAATGGATCCATTATGGTTCCACAGCATGGCAACCAATGTATACGCTTTTATCGCTAAATCAAAGTGTTAATCGTGACTGAATCTCAGGCATGTTTAACCAAACTGTCATAATTGTGCCTTGATTATTGTCTATGATGGTCGCGTAACAGGAACACATGAAATTGGTTGGAGCGTAGCAACTATGCCTATGCAATATTACGAAGACAATGCATTACAACTGGCTAAACTTTACCAGTCTTACCGCTTTGAGCTGCTACATGCTTCATGGCTAAAATTTGTTACCCCTTTGATGGAACAAGCGGGTTTAAAGTTTTTGGACATTGGTGCCGGGGCAGGCAGAGACGCCAGATTTTTTGCCGAGCAGGCAGAGCAGGCGCAAGTGATTGCTGTAGAGCCCGTATGCTCGTTAAATCGTTTGGGGCAGGCCTATACTCGCGATATGCCGATCAGCTGGTATCAGGACGAGCTGCCTTGCCTTTACAAGGTGCAAAAGGAGCATCACGGTTTTGATGTGATTTTAGTGAGCTCGGTATTCAATTATTTGCAGTCGAGCTCGGGCCAGCAAGCCATGCTCACTTTGCGCAACCTGATGAATCCGGATGCGCTGTTGGTAGTGAAGCTGCGCCACTGTAGCGATGAAGCTGCGTTAGAGGTCCGTGGCATGGTCAATTGTACCGTAGATTATCTACTGGATATCGCGCACAAAGCGGATTTAACCTGCCTGGAGGTAACTGAACCCGAAGAAGATGCCCAGGGCAGAGCATCCGTCACCTGGCAGACACTGTTATTTAAGCCAGCTCAATAGACAAAATCTCCTGGCGGTTACTGCTTGACCAGGCCTGCTCGGCCGCTTGTTGCTGAGTAAGCCAGCGATAAGCCAGGTGCTCCCCCGGTGCAAGGCGCACCTCACATCCTTTTGGTACGCAAACACTGAACACATACTCAGTATTAACGCTGGCACCTGCTACATACCTGTGCCGCCATTGTTCTCTAATGGTGTACTGATTACACTTTTGATGGTCAGTGATACTCAGCCCCAGAGTGTGTGCATTAATGCCGGTTTCTTCAAATAATTCGCGGTATGCTGTCTGGATTGGGGATTCTCCGGGGTCAATTCCCCCAGTTACAGATTGCCAAAAATCAGGATCATCGGCGCGTTGCAAAAGCAAAAATTCGTTATGGGTATTGTAGATAACGACGAGTACGGAATGCGGTTGTCTGAGTGCCATGGTAGTCGCTGTGCTGTTTTTGCCAAATTTACCCAAAAATAAGCCGGGTTGGCAAGTTAATTGGGCCAGGCAGAAGGCAAAAAAAAGGCAGGAAATGTCCTGCCCAACCTCCAATAGCAACAAAACTGTGCCAGGAAATACCCAATAAACCAACATCCTTGTTGGTAAGCTCTACTTCTCGGGAGTTCATTTGGAATGACTCGTGTGATTAGCCATGCCCTAAGGAACGACTTCATGCTATCGCAGTGTTTTTCAAATGTAAACAAGAAAATGAGATATTTCATATAAAAATATTTATATTTTCAGTTTTTGCTCATTTTTTGCCAATAAAATGAGCAGCTTCTTTTTCCATGTCTCAAGTGGTCAAAAATGAGTGTGAGTAATTTCATTAACAAATGTGTTTTTTTTGTATGTGTTTTGGGCGGTTTTTTGACCTGCTTGTATCAATAATGGCCAGTTTGGGGAGCCGAGTTATCTGGTATATTAATTGTATCTGTACCATGCTTAACCACATTGTAATTAGGTGTTACCGACTTATGCTCACAAGCCTGTTGTTTTTTGCCACCGTCGCGTTCACTCCTGCGGAGCTATTCAAAACATTAAACCAGTTAAAGGAGCTGAATGATAAAAACCCGGCTCAGGCAGCGTTGGTGTTTCATCAGGCTCAGGGTCGATTGCCTGCAGAGCCCAGCAAAGGTTTGTTGCAAGTGTACCTGGCCGGACTTGAGTCGGGCGTCAGAGCACATGATCATGACGTGGTAACGCACATCGTAGCGCAACTCAATCAGGATAAATGGCAGGCGTACTTGCAGGGCGAACACGTTCATGTGATAGGCTCTGTGGCGATTTACCACCGCCATATGCAGGACTACGAATACGCTGAGCAATTGAATGAGTGTGCATTGAAGTATGTGGCTGATGAGAAGCAGTATGCCCGGATAGCCAACAATCTTGCGGTGGTCTATCGGTTTACTGGCAAGCATAAAAAGGCAACCGGGATCCTCAAAGAAGCCATGATGCTCTCTGATGACAGGGAAATAATCGCAAACATCAAAAACAATCTGGGCAACCTGTACTTCGACAATAACAGCTATCGCAATGCTCAGCTGATGTACATCCGGGCGTTTTTATTTCATTCAGAGACAGAGCAATTCGGTCATGCCGCCGGTACTGGCTTGAATCTGCTTAATACACAAATCCATTTGCGTGACTGGGGTGGCTTTGTGCGTTTTAAGTCTTCTGTTGCAACACAGATTAACGCCAGCGGGCAAACCGTGTTTAATGACTTTTATCAGTGGCAACTGGCTGTCTTCGACGCGGTGGTTGAAGCCAAGGCTTTGCAACCCGAGGTACAAACAAAATTAATTGCATCCATGGCGGCTTTGATTGGCTCGGAGCTGACCCCATCTGTGGATCTGTACGTACAGTTGCTCAACAACGAGGCGATCACAGCCGCCTGGTCAAAGGCCAAAGTAAGCCACCCAAAACCTGCACAGCTGACGCAAACTGGCAGGGGCCGCATCTTACTGCCGCGCTGGTGTGCTCAGAGCCGCAATCAGTTGCCTCTAGCTGACCTTAGCAAAGCGGTGCACAATGGCATCAACAAGTAGCAGCGGGCTTGCGGCAAATAAGATGATCACAAAAATTTAAATTTGATAAGTTGTAAATGTAGGGTTAATAATTAAGTTCCTGTTTTCATATCTCTGTTGATATGGAAAAGGCATACCAATATGTAAAGGAACTTAAATATGCAAACACTACAATCTTTGTTGGCCATTGGGGCGTTGAGCGTTGCAACGCTTGCCCAGGCCGCTATCCCTTATAACAACACCCGTTACGAGTTTACCCAACCCAACGGCAAGACAATCACACTCTTTTTGCAAGGTAACGACTATTACGCTGAGCAAAGAACGGCGGATGGTCGTCTGGTCATTTACGATGAGACGCTTGAAGGCATGGCATACGCGCAGGTAAGCGCAGATGGTCGGGAATTGGTGTCTACCGGACAACTGGTTGGCAGCGAAGGTACGCTGCGGGCAAGCACAGTCGGCAAGCCTCAGACCGGACTGACGGATTTGGCCAAAGCGGCGCAGGTTGAGAAAATGCGTGCACAGATGTTGGGCGACCAGGGGGGGGTACACACCTCGATGCCTAACACCCGGAGCCAGGAAGAGATCAGTGGTCAGGTAAAAGGCCTGACGATTATTATCGATTTTCCCGATGAGCGAGGCACCATTACCAAAGCACAGGTAGAGCGCTTTTTGAACGACTTAAATTACAACGAGTTTGGTAATGCGCAGTCGGTACGAGGCTATTTTCGTTCGGTATCGGACAATAAGCTCGACTATACCAACACAGTGACCCAGTATTACACGGCAAAAAAGAACAAGGCCTATTATGCTGACTCCAGCCTCAGCTCTACGGTTCGCTCTCAGGAGCTGATCAACGAAGCGCTGCAATGGCTGGAATACCAGCAAGGATTTGATTTTTCTCAGCTCACCACCAACAACAGTAAACAGATCCGGGGGCTGAATATCTTTTATGCCGGCAATTCAGACAGTGCCTGGTCTAAGGGATTGTGGCCACACATGGCAAGGCTCAGCCCGCGTTTTTGCGCCGATGGCGTATGTACCGACCGCTATCAGATCACCGATATGCGCGCCAGCCTGGCCATTGGTACTTTTGTCCACGAGTCGGGCCATTTGATCACAAACTGGCCAGATCTTTATGATTACGACGGTAGCTCCGAAGGCTCAGTGGCTAGCTTTGGCGTAATGGGTTACGGAGCCATAGGTACAACCAATCGTTACAAGCCGACACCGCCCGTTGCACACTTCAGAGCTATTGCTGGCTGGGACACAGTGACTGAGCTGAACCCGGCAATTAATGCCAATGCGCCCTCGGGGCGTTTAAGTCATACCTCGGACAGCGGCACCTCCTATAAATGGACCAATCCGGCAAACAGCAATGAAGCATTTTATATCGAAGCCATTCATAAGTCGGGTCAAAACTCTGAGCAGCTTGATCAGGGTTTAGCCATCTGGCATGTCGACAGTCGCGGCACTAACTCGAATGAATGGTATCCGTACATTCAGATGGAACACGGTGATGGTAACCGCGACCCGGAATATAAGCGTAATCGCGGCGACGGTAGCGATCTCTTTGATGTGGCGGGGGAGTTCACTCAGGCTTTGCCCAATGCACAAACCTCGCGTGGTACTAATGCACTGTGGTGGAATGGCAGTGACTCCAGGCTCAGGATCAGCGATATTTCCGATCCGGCACACACCATTTCTTTTACTCTAGACTCTGCAACACAACCCGAACCAGACACCTATACAGGTACACTAAGTGACAGGCAAAGTGCCATTGAGCCGAATGGTAGCTGGTTTCAGTACAGCGGCGGTACGATTGGTCTGACCCTGACTGGGCCCGCCAGTGCCGATTTTGACCTGAAAATAGAAAAGTGGTTAAACGGCGCCTGGCAGCAGGTTGCGATTTCTGAATCGCCATCGTCCACTGAGTCGATTAACTACAGTGCCGGGTCTGGCTATTATCGCTTTGTGGTGTATTCCTACTCCGGGGCTGGTAGCTATATATTGCGTGTGAGTAAATAATCAAACACAAAGGTCGCGACTTTGAGAGAGCGCGCAGGCATAGTCTGCGCGCGCATTTGCACAGCAAATCCCGCTATGAGCAAAAAAACACGCCAGTTTTGCTATGACTTTGAAATCTGCGACTATGATTAAAACAGCAATATTAAAATGCTGTGGGAGTGACACTCCAGGGACACATAGCACTTGAGCAAATTTACCGTTAGCAACAATAAGGTGAAATCATGTGCAACTCCTCGCTCAGAGCCCAGTCTTTGCTATTGCGGACTCTACCTCTGCTACTCTGTCCGGCGTTAGTCGTTGCCGAAACACCCAACAATGCACAAAGTAACGACCAAAGTGCCATCGAAACCATCACAGTAACGGGGTCGCGGATCAAGCGCTCTATTCAGTCAGAGAGTGCCTCGCCCATTTCCAGCACAGAACTCAGTGACTTGACCGATATTGGCGCAAACAATGTCAGAGATTTGATTGAAGTTTTGCCCTTTAATGCCGGATCGCAGAACAACTCAGATAACTTGTCGCAAAACTTTACCGCAGGCACCTCGAACGTCAACCTGCGGGGGCTGGGCGTATCGTCAACCTTAGTGTTACTGAATGGGATCCGGCAGGTCACGTCGGCAGTGGTGACCGATCAGGGGGCAAGTTTTGTTGATACCGCATCTCTGGTGCCCACCTTAGCTATCAAGCGAGTCGAAATATTAAAAGACGGTGCTTCCGCCATTTATGGTTCAGATGCCGTTGCCGGGGTGGTGAATTTTATTACCCGGGACGACTTAGAGGGGAGCGAGCTGCAATACGAATATCGTACCCGCTGGAGTGAGGGCTCCCAGGAAGATACCAAAATTGACTTCGCCCATGGTGGTTATGTGGGTGATACCGGACACATGCTGTTTGCAGTGAGTTTTCTTGAGCGTTCCAGTTTGTTGCTTGACGAAGTTGACTGGTTACAGCCCGCCACCAGTAGCTTTGGTAACCCGGGTAGTTTTGTCATTCCCTCACGTGCGGATGAAAACAACCCCAGTGGTTTAACGGTGGCAGATCCAAACTGTGTTGCTAATGGCGGGATTTTCTCCGAAGGGAGCAACGGCAATTCGTTTTGCTTGTTTGATTTTGGCCCGCAGATCACAGCAGTGCCGAACGAAGACCGGCTGCAAGCCTACGCGCGTGCAACCTGGGACTGGAGCGATACCACGCGCTTATGGGCTGAATTTGGCTACGCCAGAAACAAAATAACCCGGGAAGTGTCACCTAGTTTTCCGGTACTGAACGCCCCCAGCGTGCTGGCAAGTCACCCGGACAACCCCTATGGCGAGGACATCTTCTTTCGTGGCCGGCCTTACGGGGTAGGGAAACCTACCGAAATCAACTATTACGACCATACGACTTCGCGGTTTGCCTTTGGTGGCGATGGTGAGATTACCGAGGGCATTTACTGGCAGTTTTCTTTTGTTGCGGCTGCGAACGACGCCATACTGAACCCAAGAGACGTTATTACCGATAACTTTCAGGCCGCATTGCATGGTTTAGGGGGGATCAAGTGCAGTGGCACCACAGTGGCCGAAGCCGGGCAAGGCGAGTGCTATTACTTTAATCCCTTTGATCCGCAAGACCCGGATAATGAGCTGCTCAGGGACTTTATCATCGGCGACTATCTGGGGGATGCCGAATCGGAAATGCGGGTTTACGAGGCCGTGATCACCGGTGAGTCGTTGTTTGAAGTGGGCGGTGGTGATGTTGGCTACGCGCTCGGGTTTCAGTACCGCGATGAGTCCATTAATAATGTCTATGACTCTTTTACCCAGCAAGACAGCTTTGCCTTTCTCATTGGTAATCAGAATTTTTACGGCGAGCGCGATGTAAAAGCCGTGTTCGCTGAGGTGCTGGTGCCGCTGACACTCGATTTAGAAATAGGCGCGGCATTACGTTATGAGGATTATGGCGAGTTTGGTGGTGATACCACCAATCCTAAGGTGTCGTTTTTATGGCTGGCCAGCGAGCTGTTTTCATTTCGGGGCACTTACAGCACGTCATTCCGGGCACCGTCAGTTCATCAGTTACAGGGCGTACAGACCAACTTTGCGAACATCACAGATCCGGAAGATGGCTCAACCACGTTTGGCGGTAACCGAACCGTTGGCGATCCTAACCTGGTCCCGGAGACTTCACAGGCGGTGAATCTCGGCCTGTCTTTCTCTTTGGATGAGCTTTCTGTGGACTTGGATTACTGGGATTTTTCGTTTGAAGATGTACTGACCCGTGAAAGCCACCAGGCGGTGGTCAACGCCAACCCCAATGACCCAAGCCGGGTGATCCGCACATCAGCCGGTACCATCTCCATTGTGAATACTAAATTCATCAACGCCGAAGCCATTGACACGTCCGGGCTGGATATTAGCGCAACAACCATCTATCGCACTGATATGGGAGATTTCAGACCACAACTTAAGGCCTCATATTTGCTGAGCTACGACCTTATGGATGCATCCGGCAACACCAGCGACGGGCTGGGCAAATTTAACCGTAACACGGTCGGTAATCCGGCTCCGCGGCTACGAGGCAGCATTGGCATGAACTGGTCAGACGGCGAGCACAGTGCCAACATTTATCTTCGCCATGTTGCCAGCTATGAAAACGACGTCAGCGGCGAATCTATCAGCTCGTTCAATACCATTGACCTGCAATACAGCATCAATTTGGGCGATCTGGTGAAGGAGGACTCAGAAACCCGACTTATCGCTGGCATAGTCAATGCTACCGACGAAGATCCGCCTTATGTCAGTATTGCAGGTAGCTACGACCCCAGAACGGGCGACCCCCGTGGGCGTCGCGCTTATATTAAAGTACAGCTGAGCTTCTGATATATGACGGGCTTTATGTGGCGCGCTCATTGTGTTTGTGATTGTGCAAAAACGTTTGCTCAATCTCAGAGCAGGCTGACTGGTGAAGCGCCATGACGGTTTGGCGCGATTTGTTGCTTGGGCTGATGGTGATTTGCCTGTTGGGGGCCAGCCCGTCTGAAAAACAGGTTATCAGGCTGGTTACGCTTGAATATCCTCCTTATGAGTTTCAGGGAAAAAATGGTCCCAGCGGCATTGCGGTGGAGCTGGTACGCGAGGTATTCAGGCGCATGGAGCAGCCCTACAGCATCGATATTCTTCCCTGGGGCAGAGCGATTAGAGAAGTTGAAACCGGGCGCTACGATGGTATTTTCACCATTTATAAAACCCCGCAGAGATTGGCATTTCTGGATTACTCGGATGAGGTGCTGATAGAGCAGTCGATTGCTTTGTTCACGCTGAGAAAAAACAATATTCACTTTGACGGTCGACTTAACTCGCTGGCGCCTTATCGGGTTGGGGTTATGCATAAAGTGAGCTATGGCAAAGAAATCGACACGGCGCTAAAAAGAGGTGTGTTTGAAAACGTTGTCACGACAGATACAGGCCGACGGAGCTTTGAGTTGTTGCTTGCAGACAGAGTGGAAGTGGTAGTGATCAATCGGCTCGGTGCCCTTGAGATCATTAAGCAGCTCGGCATTGAAGACTTGGTTGCCGAGGTGCCCAGTTACCGCTATGAGATCCCCAGTTATATTGCGTTTTCTAAGGTCCGCGCACTGGATAAAACCAGGCTGGAGGTGGAGCAGGCGCTGCGGGAAATAAAAAAAGACGGCACCTACGACAAAATACTGCAAGAGTACCTTAAGCACTATAACAAGGAGCAGTCCATCTACGACACGTCGCCACAAACCGGTAAAGCGGTTGAAGAGCGCTCTTAAAGCTGCGCAACACAGAGGCTGAGTAACATGAAACTCAAAATAAAGTCCAGACTGATATTGTTGTCACTGATCCCCGTGATAATCATTTCATCTGTGGTGACCCTAATCACCTATCTGGAAGCGAAAAAACTCAATGAAGTGCAGGTTGAGTTGAGTCGCAAAGAAATGATGCGTATGAAGCGCGTGGAACTAAAAGCGTATCTGGAAATTGCCAAAACAGCCTTGACGCCCTTAATGCAGGGAGACCATCCCCAGCCAGAGGCCATTGCCTTGCTGAAGAACATCAAATTTAGCAAAACCGGCTATCTGTTTGGCTTTAAGCCCGACGGGACACGCGTCATGCAGGGGGACAGCGACCAGGGCATAGGCAAAAACTTTATTGATTTGCAGGATAAGCGGGGGAATTATCTGGTTCGGGATATCATTTCTTCGGCGCAAACGGGGGATGGCTACTCGGTTTATTACTTCCCTAAACTGGGCCAGAGTGAACCTTTACCTAAGCTGGCATACAGCATCTATTTACCCAAATGGGATCTCATAGTTGGCACCGGCTTTTATACCGATGATGTCGATGCCCTGGTTAAGTCTATGCGGGACAAAAATGAAGTACAGCTCTATGAGAGCATTGCCAATATTTTGCTGTTCACTGTGGTTGTGTCTATCGGGGTGGCCGGGCTTGGCCTGATTATTAGTAAAAGCATCACTGTGCCTTTGTCTAAATTTGAAGACACCATTCATATTTATGCCGCCAGAGACGCCGACCTAACGGTACGCATTCCGGACTTTACCGTGCCTGAGTTCGACAGCCTGAGTCGTGACTTTAATATTTTTCTTGGCCAGCTGCATGAGCTGATTAAGAAGGTGGCCAAACTCACCAACGAGGTGGTCGATGAAACCCGACAGATCTCGGGGGCCTCAGGCAATATCAATTCAATTTTACTGCGCCAGCAAACTGAAACTGAATTGATCGCCACGGCGATGACACAGCTGACGGCCTCTGCGGAAGAAATTTCCCGCAATGCCAATGAGGCCGCGACGGCCGCTAAAAATGCCGATAACAGTGCAAATGATACCCGCCACTCTGTTGATGAAGCGATGAATTCAGTGAATACGCTGGCTGAGAAGCTGGATGAGGCAAGCAGTGTGATTTTAAAACTGGAGGGGGATGTGCAAGGGATCTCCGGTTCCTTATCCATCATTCAGGAAATCGCCGAACAAACGAATCTGCTGGCTTTGAATGCGGCCATCGAAGCGGCCCGGGCAGGCGAGCAGGGCAGAGGCTTTGCGGTGGTCGCCGATGAAGTCAGGGAGCTGGCCACACGCACGCAAAAAAGTGCCTCCCAGATCCTGGGGGTGATCAAGACCTTGACTGACGGCTCAAAAGAGGCCGTACGCGCCATGGAATCGAGCAAAAGCTACAGTGCCATTACGGTTGATAAGGCAGCCTCGGCGGCCGAGTCTCTGACGCAAATTGTCCAGTTCATCAATGAAATTTTGAGTGTAAATGAGCATATTGCCGATGCGACCAAGGAGCAAAATATTGTTGATAAAGAGATCTCTGAGCGCACCGATTCTATCTCACAGCAAAGCAAGGAGTCGGTGTCGATTGGTACTGAGAACTTAAGCGTCAGTAATAATCTGAGTGAAAAGGCCGGGGAGCTGGCGGCCATTGTGAATCGTTTCAAGATTTAATTAGGAGCAAAGTGAATGCCACAGCATTGGTTGGGAAAGCGTGAGTCATGCTAAAGAAATTTCAAAACCTGGGACCTGGCGTTATTGTGACCGCAGCCTTCATCGGGCCGGGCACCATCACCGCCTGCACACTGGCAGGTGCTCAGTTCGGGTATGCGCTGTTATGGGCGCTGGTGTTTGCAACCCTGGCGACCATTATTTTACAGGAAATGTCGGCCCGGGTAGGGATTGTCACGCAGCAGGGGCTTGGTGCCGTGATCCATCAGTCATTGCAGGGTTCTGTGTGGAAATGGCCACTATTTGCTTTGATCATTGTGGCCATTTGTATTGGCAATGCGGCTTATGAGGCGGGTAATCTGGTGGGCGCCGCGCTCGGTATTGAGGCGATCACCACACCCGGAAAGTGGGTTTTTCGCGGCTCAATCATTGCGCTTACGGCCCTGGGGGCGGTGATTCTAATTCTCGGAACCTATAAGCAGATTGAGCGCATTCTGATAGCTCTGGTATCTGTCATGGCGCTGGCATTTGTCGTCACCTTTTTCCTGGTAGACCCGGATCTAACCGCCTTATTCAAGGGGATGTTGACACCTCAATTGCCCGAAGGCTCCCTGCTGACGGTCATCGCATTGATTGGCACAACCGTGGTGCCATATAACTTGTTTTTACATGCCTCAGCGGCAAAGGCACACTGGTCTGATCCGGATGATATTCCTCAGGCGCGTGCAGACACCGCAATTTCCATTGGCCTGGGCGGCCTTATCGCCATTTTGGTGACCTCTACGGCGGCGGCCAGTATCTTTACACTGGGGTTGAGTGTGAATAATGCCGTTGACATGGCCAAGGTTTTTGAGCCCTTGTTTGGTAGCTTGTCTAAGTATCTGCTGGGCATAGGTTTGTTTGCTGCGGGCCTGAGCAGTGTGATCACCGCTCCGCTGGCCACCAGTTACGTGGTGACGGAGTTATTACAGCTGGACACCGAAGTGGATGCCAGGCCGTTTCGCTTTATCAGCGTCACCATTATCGTGATTGGGGCGGTGTTATCTATGGCCAATATTAAGCCGATAGAAATTATCTTGCTGGCTCAGTTTGCCAATGGTCTGCTGTTGCCCATCATCGCCGGTTTTCTGCTCTATGTAATGAACAATACACGCATGCTGGGCAAATACTCGAATACCTTAGTGTCCAATATTTTGGGCTTTTCTGTGCTTATTTTAACCGCCATGTTGGGGATCCGCCTGATAGCTAAATCACTGGGCTGGCTTTGATGTGCTACAAAAATATCTGAAGGAGTAGTAAAAGCTGAAGCTCCTGACTTGCTTCAGCTCAATCTAGCTTGCGTTGATATTAGCTCGGGTTACCCGTGTTCTTGGCCTTTCTTGAATGAAATATGGCCAGGGCAATATACACACAGGTTGTATAGATATTGATAAATGGCACAAAGGCAACGAGGACCGCAACGGCTTTGCTGTATTGATATTTATAAGCAACCAGTAAGTTGATACCCAAACACAGGCATAACTGCAAGGCAAGTACTGTTGGGGCTAGTGGCAGGTCGCCATTTCTTAGCATCTCTAACATCATTTAAGTCCTTTTAATCGTGAAATACGCCGTATATAGGTTAGTTGGCGTTTCATTGATTGTAAATGATTGTCCTTTTGGGCCTGGCTCAATCAGGCCCAAAAGGTGCAGTGCGCAGGGAGTTTAAGATGGTAAATTACTTTAACTGAGCTTTTAAATAATCGACGGCGGCTTCTAACTGGTTATCTTTTTGCGCTCTGATGCTTTCAATGGTTCTGGGCACCCAGATATCAATTTCAACCCCTGCGTTGATCAAGGGATCGCCGTTAAGCCGGTTAGCGAACATATTAGTGAAGGTGAATATACTATTACTCGCTAAATTTGACGAAAAATCAAAGAAATCCGCGTTAAAAATTTCCCCATTGATACCCGATGTAGATTCTCCGACTACTTTTATGCCGCCAGAGCGGGCAAACACCAGTGCATGCTCACTCTGGCTCTGGCTTTCCCGAGATGCCAATGCAATTGCCGGAATGTTCAGTGCGTCCTGTGCGACACGGATTGTCTGATTAAGACTTTGTATTTGCACGTCACTTTGGTTGGGCGCACCTTGCCAGTAATGGGCGAGTGTATTGTTGACGGCGTCTCGTTGAATAAACCAGCTGAGTACGCCCTGCCATCCTTGCCAGCTGGTCGGGTACTGGCGCATATCCAGTACCACGGCTTTGGCACCATTTAGTTGAGCACGCAATGAGCTAAGGGCTTGCTGTTCGACATTATAGACGTTGACACGATAAATGTTGTCACCCAAGTGTTCCACTGCACCAGAGCCAATGGGTACATATCTCATACCGCTAAACTTGAGCGGGTTATCCCGTTTAAGCGGGATCACGGTTTGCTGAATTTCACTTCCGTCTGGCTTTTTGACTTGGTAGCGAATAGGGGTTTCTGAGGTTTGATATAAATGCCAGCGGGCAGCCCAATTTACGCGGTGCAGCTGGTTGCGAAGCGAATCAGCTGCACGACTTTGCAGGTAGGTTTGTACGGGTTCATCATCAATTGAGAGTATTTCGTCACCAATCTCGATATCCGAGCGATTGTTTTGCTCCGTGCGCGTGACAATGGCTTTTCCTTCGACTATCTCAAATAAGAAGGGCATATAATAATCAAAAGAGGGTAACTCCGGGTCTGGCAACACAATGCTGAGGTGGTTGTCATTTAGTTTGGTAAACTCAGCATAAATCAATGCGTTTCGCTGAGTCAGGACCGGCTCAGTACAGGCGCTCAGTAAGGGCTTAAGGCTTTGCGTCCAGTTGATTTCGACCTGCTGAAAATAAGGCCAGAAGTGCTGGATCATGGCCCACATCCCAGAGACGGTTGCCATACATATTTCCGGCTGCCTGAAATCACTCGTCAGCTGCCAGCGCCCCAGTTGGGAGAAGGTGTCGCCCGTTAGTTGGGTCTGCGTTGGTAGGTATAATGGGAGATAAACGGGTTGCTGGCCATAGTCCAGGCTGATATGGCGGTTGCTGGGTAAATACGCCTGGCTGCTTAGCGAACCGTAGCTGTCCTCGAGCAAGTTTCTCCTATAGGTCACCTGAGAGAAGGGCGCGTTTTGCCGCCAGGCTGCAACCTGTGTTTGTTGATTAATCGTGGGTAACTGGTCCTGCCTGGTTACCAGGTAAGGGGCAATCTGCCGCAATAATTCAATGCCCTTATTGGTTCTGGACTCACCTTCGGTTTGACTTAATTCAACAATACTTTCAGCAATAAAAAGTGGCCAGTCTGAGGCCTGTACTGACTGCGAAGGATAAAAGTATTGTACTGAATGGGCCAGTGTGACGAAGTCTTCTACATCTTCAATCAGTGTGTCATCAAAGACCACATCCGGGCGTGCCTGAGGAGAGTTAGGGAGCTGACTCGTATCTGGAGGAGTAACCGGGCTGGAGCTTACAGCTTGACTACTTTGTTTGTCTTTGTCTCCACTGCCGCCGCCACATGCAACCAGACAGAGGCTGACACAGATAAAAATGAGCTGATTTCGCATTAGACCTTTTCCTTGTTTTTATCGTTATCAGGTACGAAATTAGCGTTAATTTGTGTATATGTAAACCTGTGTCTAGAATGTGAGCCGTGAAAGCATCAGATCGCTGTCGGTGTTTTGCTTGTGGGAATAATAATAAATAAAGGCGTTTTGCTCGGTGTAAAACGCGCTGCTAACAAACTGAGCGGACCCGGGCAATGTTTGCTGAGACAGCAAATTTAGGTGACGGTCGAACTCAAGCAGGCGCTGAGCATCCGGCGCAGTGACTTGCACCAGGATACGCTCGCCCACACTGAAGGCATGGCGTATTTGTCCGCTGTCGGGTTGCCAGCTCATTCCTGTGGACGTTCTGAGCGTATTGTCCTGCCAGCCAACGTGGTGCGTTTTACTTGCATAGATAATGTGTTCGGGGCCCGATAACATTTCTGTTTCGCCCGAATCGATGTGATATACCACCGTACTTGCCTGTGTGGCATGAGTTAGATAAAGCACATCGGCTCCCGGTAAGTCAGAGGTTTGCCAGTATTCAACCCTGGTTATTGGCTGAGCGATGGGTAACGCAGTAAGCGCACGAGTTGCGACGTTAAATTGATACACTTTTTTGTCCGCTGCAAATACCAGTTGCTGTGCATTTGGGTGCCAGATAGCGCGAGATATAAAGTCTTCCCGCCCGGGGTTGGTAAAAATCACTTCGGGTTGATTGTTCTGATCAGTCATATAAAGCTGCGGATAACCGCTGCGGTTCGAAACAAATACCACACTACGGCCAGTGGGTGATACAGATGCAAGGTAGTCTTCATACTTACTGTGTAGCAGCGCCGCGTCCGGGCTTTGGCTGCTGAACACGTTAATGGTTTGATGAGCCCGGCTGGTAAGTAGCTTGTCCTGATATAGGTTTGCATCCAAAACGCCTGCCGACAGAGCGTGTTGAATGGTTACTAGCTGATTATTCGCTGCTAATGCAAACACTGCGGGTTTTAAGCTGTCCAATAATATCAGGCGCTTATGGTGTGAAGACCAGGCTAGTTTATAGCGCCCGTCAAGTTCAGCGTTAATAACGTTGACGTTTAGCGAGTCGGGTTCAATTTTAAGCAGTTTGTTGATTTTTTTGTTTTCAAATAGTGATACATACAAGCCATCGGGCGTAGCGGCCAGACTGACGATGTCGTGTGCTGCTGGCAGGGTCATCAGCGTTTTTAGCTCAAAACTGATTAAGTCCAGTTGCATGATAACACTTTTCTTTGTGTCGGTTTGCGCAGTGTTTGGATGAGCCGCAACAAAGTAGATGGCCGAGCCTGGTCCTTTGAGCAAATGTCTGATGTTGCGCAGGTGTCTGGTTGCCCTCAGGCTGTGCTGTGGTTGAATATCGGATTGCGTCAGCCTGACTCTGATAAGCTTGCCTTCTTCAGAGTCGGTTTGTGCAATCAGCAGCTGCTTGTTCGTCAGCCAGGTAAAGTCGCGGATCTGTACATCGGACAACAGCTGGTCCTTGCCCGGATTTTCGAGTTGCCGTACGACTAATTCTGTTTGCTTATCTGCGCTTTGACGCAAAAAAGCAATCGCCTTACCGTCGGGTGAAAACTGGCCGTTAAATTCTGTCAAAGAGGTAAAGGTAAACGCCTGAGTATCAGAGAGTGTTGGGTGCGGCCTTGAAAAAATATAAGCAGTAATAACAAAGAGTAAGAAAACAAGGCCTAATGCAGATAGCAAGGCTTTGGAGGGCGTTTTAGTGCCGGTTTGAGGCTTTGAAATAGCCGCTTCTAAACTGTAGCCCTGTTTGGCATGTGTAAAGATAATTTCGGGCGACTTGCTGCTGTCTCTGAGCGCTTTTCTTAGCAGTGCAATCAGGCGCTGCAATGAGCTGGGTGAAAAAACGCGACCGGGCCAGATGGTTTCATACAGAGTTTCTTGTGCAATCACCGTATTAGGCTGTCCGGCAAGCACGCATAACAGGGCCATCGCTTTTGGTTCCAGCGAATTTACTCCGTCCGAGTGCTGCACCTGGTTACGCTGTGGGTCAATGATTATGTTGTTGATCACAAATGCGTGCGTTAATTTTTCCATGCTTAACTTATTGAATTATATGGCCTAAGAAATTCCTAAGACAAAAATTAGGACGATTACATCGCCTTCATTGGGTGTTTTTAGTTGTATTGCTGAGCGCAGTCACTCACCTGGATACCGCACAGATAATTTGTCGTTCATACGAGTGAACCTATGAGTGTACCCATGTGGGGCGTATTTAAGCGCTTTTAAATAATAAATACAATGGAGTAAACAAAAATGAAGTTAGTTTGGCTATTCGCACTGTTATGTGCTTCACACTTATCCTGGGGCAATGAAAGGGAGGTTGAGTTAGAGCTTTCCTCAGCGTTATTTAAAGAAACACGTAAGGTGCATATTTCGTTACCTATGGGCTATTTTAATCTGGAGAACAAAGCACGACGCTTTCCTGTGTTATATCTGACGGATGCCCGAGGCCAGATGGACCATGCCGCCAGTATGATCCATTACTTGCAAGGTGGCATTTCCGAAATGATAGTGGTGGGTATTGAGACGCCATCACGCAGTCGGGATTTGAGCCCGTATACAGAAGATGGTCAGGTAATTACCAAACCGGCCAATCATGCGTTGCTGAACTTTATTCGCACTGAGGTGAAGCCGCTGGTCGAGCAGCGTTATCGGACCAATTCGTTCAGTCTGCTCAGCGGTCACTCTCTGGGAGGGCTGTTTACCTTGTACACTATGCTGTCGACCCCTGAGCTATTTGATGTTTACATTGCATTGTCGCCGGCAATGGGCTGGGGCAGTGGTAATATGCTGCCATTCATTGAGCAGCATCCGGAGCGCTTAAAACTGGACAAAACGCTGATCATCGCAACAGAAGCGGATACCCCGTTTGAGAAGCAGATCCCAAACTTTATCCGGCTCAGAAAAAACCTCGATGCACATGCCGGACCTAAACTTAACTGGCATGCCGACCTGTATGAAGCGGAGGATCATATGACCATTGCCCATATTGGCCTCTATGATGCTGTGCGCTATGTATTTCGTAACTGGTGGATCACCGGAGAGAAGATCAAAGGCAAAAAATACGAGTTTGATGCACATTATCAGGGGCTGTCAGAGCGCCTTGGTTATGAGGTCGTGCCTGAGTTTAATGAGCTTTGGGGGCTGAGCAATTATCTGGTTGTTAAAGAGTATATTGAAGAGGCCGAATATATCGTTAATAAATGGATAGCCTATTATCCGGATACCGCAGAGCCTTACGGCATGTTGAGCCGGGTGTTGATGGCCAAGGAGGCGCCACAACAGGCAATGCAAGCCGTGAATAAGGCGATTTCTCTATCTGTGGATGACGCGTCTCAGCTGGCCTGGTTAAACAAGCAAAAGCAGACAATTCAACAAGCTTTGTAATTCAACCCTGCTGCCAGTTACTCAGTGCCTACCGGTAACTGGCGAATGCTGCCTCAAAGTGTGGTTACTGGCACTGTTTAACCAGTGTATTGGTTAAGAACTGATTGACCTGAGCCTGCGTTTCACGGTTAAAGCTGTAGTGACCGCCAGGTAACTCTATATGATCATACGGATAGGCGAAATCAGCCTGTTGAAGGGAGTCGATGATGTTATTTGCCATTACATGAGACGGCCAGATCTCATCCTGTTTGGCTGAGACCAGCAATACTGGGCCATTGGTTTTTTCTACCGGGATCCGCGCAGCATGCAATTTTTCCGTGTCCGCATTGTCCAGTGCTGCAGAAAATGCAGGCGTATATGTGCCAGTGACTACGCCTTTTTGCATTGGCCAGGAAATCAGTGGCGCATCGACATAGGGCAAAGGGGTTTGCTCAAGCTGCCAACCCGGCTGTGAGGAAACCGTTTTTACCGCGTTCCAGCTAACATGGCTGGGCATAACCGCTACCGCATGGTTAATGTGCTCAAAGTGCGCAGCCAGCAGCAGCGCCAGCTCCGCACCTTTGGAGAACCCGTACACCGCAATGCAGTTTGAGTTGATCCTGGGGTCGTCTGCCAGCTTGCTAATTCGCGTGGCAATGTCATCCAGTGACAACGAAATTTGTCTCGATGGCGTGCCCGGCGTCCCAAAATATGCGAGCGACGCAACAGACATACCGTGTTTATGAAAGCTATCCATCAGGGGCTGAAAATGGGGTTTCGCCAGGGTATTACCGCCTTCGCTGCCACCAAGCAGCACAACCAGCGGGTGCGGCTGGCCGTCATCAATAAAGTGGCGCTTCACATCGGGGTCAGTGGCTGAATTGCAGGCACTAAGCAGCCCTGCCAACAGGATCGGCATTATGTTTTTCATATCAGGTTCCTTTGTTTTTTATTGTTTGGGTGAGCCGCAGGGCTCGGTATTAAATCTGTAGTTTTTGCCGCAGCAGCTTTGCACCACTGCGACTGCTGATCACCTGTTGCCCACTGTGCGCCAGCTTGATCAGATACCCTCCGGTAACCCAGCGCTCCAGTGTGCTGATCTTCAGGCGGTTGACAATGGCGTTACGGTGAATGCGAAGAAACACATCCGGCAGTGTGGTCATGAGCTCTTCAAGCGTCAGATCTATGGGGTAAGCGTGCTGCGCGCTATAGGCGATGGCATGGCCGTATTCCAGCTTAATGACTTCAATCTGGCTGGCTTCAATACGTGTTACCTTGTCGCCGACTTTGCTGGTCAACATTAATGGCTCAGTGCCGGGCAAGCCTTGTGCGGCAACCCGAGACAGCGCCAGGGCTAGTCGCTCATTGGTATAGGGCTTGAGCAAGTAATCCGTTGCGCCAAGTGTAAATGCATCTACGGCAAATTCGCTGTAGGCTGTGGTAAAGATTATCTGACCTTTGAATCCGGCTGTTTGTAACTGCTGGCTTAGCTGCAGGCCATTCATGCCCGGCAGATTGATATCAACAAAGACCAAATCAATTTGATAATGGTCAAAATCAGCTAAAAAGCGCGCTGGATCCTCGCCATGATAGACGAGTTGGTAGTGACACAGCTGGCTCAGCTGCGTTTTAAGCTTTTGTAATGCAGGCAGTTCATCTTCGATGATGGCGATATTTAGCATTGTTATTGCTCCAGTACAAACTGCGCTTTGGCGCCACCGTTGGGCAAGTTAGAGAGCGTCAGTTCAGCACTGGCTTCCAGCTTGAGCCGGGAGCGGGTAATCGCCAGGCCCAGGCCTGCTTGGGTATTACCTGCCAACACAGACTCGGGAAAGCCCACGCCATTGTCAGTGACTGAAATGGTTGCCAAACCCTGCTCAAGGTGCGCTCCAATGGTGATGCACAGCGGGCGTTTCTGGCCATGTTTTATGGCATTTTCAATCAGCGGCTGGAGCACCATGGCCGGCAAGGCGAGGCTGAGCAGCGCTTCGTCGACTTTGAACTCAATCTGCAAATTTTCCCCAAAGCGACACTGTTCTATTTCACACCACTTGTGGAGTGTTAAGAGTTCATCAGACAGATTAACGGCGGGCGACTTGCTACGCCCCGATATTGTATGCCTCAGTGAGTAGCGCAGAATAGTTGACAGGTTATGAACCAGCGTTTCGGCTTGCGCCGGACGAGACGAGGTCAGTGCGGCAATGGTGTTTAAGCTGTTAAACAAAAAGTGTGGGTTAAGCTGACTGTGAAGTAACCTGAGCTCAGCCTGCTGGCGTAGTAACTGCTCATCTTTGAGATGTTTTTGGGTAAGGTAAAACTTTGTCAGCACAAATATACCGCTACTCCATGGCAGAGCAATGAACAGCGCCTCTGCTAATTCCAGGGCGCGGATCCCGAGCAGCTGAGCGCGTAGCGCCCCAAATACCAAAGTGCCAGCAAATATGGCCAAATAAAGCAGGCCACATTGTGCAAGCCAGTGTGAGATTGCTACGCGCCGTATCAATACATAACTAACGAGCATAGGCAACCAATACATAAACAGTACAGCAGCCAGCGAGGAGAAGACAATGGGGGATGAGAGCGGCAGTGCGCGCTGCACCCAGTCGGTTAAGCTAATCGACAGGCTCACCATGGCGATGATGGCCAGTGCCATGAGCCGCTCACTACGCTGTAAATAAATTACTGACATCTCAATCCACTAGGTAAAAAATCTACGGATAGTTTACCTTATTTGGGGAGCTCTTCAGTAACAAGCTGAGTGAACAGTTATTTTTCCAGGGTGAATGGTTCCAAACCAATCAATGAGTTAGATAACTCGGTATGCTAGCCGCGATTTAAAATCCTGCGAGTGGCAATGCCGGTTGACGCGGTATCTAGGCTGTATAAGCTGCTCACACCCTGGGCAATGGGCGACATCGAGAATTTGTGCGACAGTGCTGAACGCTGGGCTGTACTGGCGAGCGCCTGGCTAGAGGTCAGCATCAAGTTGCCCATTGCAACGGCCGGGGTGTCTCCCAGAACTTTGGTATTCACCTGAGTCACTGCATCTGTGATCTGACTGTTCACTGCGGTTGGAAATGCCATAAAAAATACTCCTTTGATATGTGAATATGAACCCAAGACAAGCCTAGCCCGTTTCCTGCTGCCCGGCGATTACAGCCGATTACGCATGACGTTAACCATTCTTCTGAGTAGAACAATACCATCGTTTTTTACTTAAATACGTTCTCAATCAACTATGCAATCATGTTCTTGGTCTACAGGCACGCGTGCCTATACTTAACGAAAGAAGTGATCACAGATGTTTAGCTGGTTAAAACACAAGTTGCTGGGAAATGCCCCGGTAACGCACGGAGAAACAAAGATGACGAAAGTACTGGTTTTATATTATTCAAGCTATGGCCATATCGAAACCATGGCACATGCCGTTGCAGAAGGCGCAGGCTCGGTCGAGGGCGCAGAGGTGACGATTAAACGAGTAGCCGAATTGATGCCCGAAGAGGTGGCTAAAAACGCGGGGGTTAAGCTGGATCAGGCCGCTGAAATTGCAACCCCAGCGGAACTGGAGAGCTATGATGCCATTATTTTTGGAACCCCGACGCGATTTGGTAATATGGCGTCGCAAATGCGCAACTTCTTAGATCAAACAGGTGGTTTGTGGGCGGCTGGTAAGCTGATTGGCAAAGTGGGCAGTGTCTTTACCTCAACGGGCACCGGTGGCGGTAACGAAACCACCATTCAGTCCTTCCATACCACCTTATTTCATCATGGTATGGTGGTCGTGGGTTTGCCTTATGCCGCGGCTGAATTAACGGATATTTCAGAAGTCAGAGGTGGCTCTCCACTAGGGGCCGCCTGTATTGCCGGGGCCGATGGCAGTCGTCAGCCATCCGACAAAGAACTCGCACTGGCTAAGTTCCAGGGTCAGCATGTCGCCGGTATTGCCGCAAAGTTAAAGTAGTTCTCCTTGATAAAGCGTAGTGAAATGTCATTGCGCTTTGTTTTTGCTCATATAAACCTCTCCCCTAATCAGACCATACTAGGCCACTTAATTCACAAGTGCTGTAATCAATTCCAGTGCTACTCTCTGGCGTAACGGTTTGTAATGGAATAATTTTGACTTGTCTTTTTCAAGGCGCTTGTACCACAAGGCAAAGCCGGTTTTATCCCAATATAACACCTTCAGCTTGTCCTTGTTTTTATTGCAAAACGCAAACACCTGACCGCTCATAGCGTGCGCAGCCATTGCTGTGCGGTTTTTTCCTGATCTAAAGACTGGAACCATTCAGCAACGCTGGGTAATTGTGACAAGTCAGAAGCGTAGCCTTCTTTAATTAATTGCTGGCGGTCCTCTGTCGTCAGGGCGTGGTACATAGACGCATCGACAAGCAGAGCGACCAGCTCCTGCATCTGCCGGGTTGCGGCGGCTGTTTTTACTTTTTTCATCGGGCAACCGGGCTACGGGTTCAAAGTTGATTTTGAGCATCGCATGCTACTCCTGTTACTAAAGGCTACTCGCCCTCTTGCTCAGTGGCTGGTTGTGCCACAGCATGCTCAAAGGCCTGGTTCTGCTGCATTAGCTGTTGTTCCATATTTTTCAGTGTTGTTTCCATGGCTTGTTGTGCCGCTTCTGCACTTTTTATAGCGGCCAGCTCCTGCTCGGTAAAGACCTGTTTCATATGTGTATTTTGCGCCTCTAGGTGATCAGCTTGCTGTTGTAACTGTGATTGAATCAGGGTGTCCTGATATGTATTTACTGCGCCCTCAGTTAGACCTTGCTCTTCGCTTTCAGCAGTTTGTTTATGTGAAGCTGTGTTTTCGAGCGCCTGGCTAATCAGTGACAGGTGTTGACGCGATTGATCAACAAGTTGTGATGACTGTTGCAATGACTGATCTATTGTTTGTCTGGCACTGGCCAGCATGGTATCTATGTCTGATAAAATGGTGTTTAGTTGAGTTGGCATCACTGCCTGAGACAGCTGTTGAAATGTGGCTTTCTTTGGTTGTCTTGGGTTCATGGTCGTTCCTTTAATTAATCGGCTACTGGCCAATGGTTAAACAGGCTTAAACATCCCTGACTATCGACATTGAGTAGAGCTTCACTGTGGTGCAGATTAAACAAGTAGTGTCGACATTCTCCAGCCTGACAGACATAGCTGTCACTGGCCAGCGTATTTATTAATACACTTTGCAGCGCCGTGAGGTAGTCGTTTGCTGCAATTCTTCCGTGGCTGGAAGTGTTCATAGTTAGCTCCTTTGGTTTGCATTTAATTATTACGACATAGTTACTATTTAATTATTTACCTATTGTGTTTTTAATTTTAATTTTATTTTTATGTTAGCTGGTTTGGTATTACAAGTTATTACACCGCCTGTTATAGCGTCATAGCGAAGGTGCAGTAAGTCTGCCTATTGATGTGTGCTCGTTTTGCCTTTCCTTAGCGATTTGAGCGAGGTGTATTTGTCAGTCTGATACGTCAATTGCTTTTTGCTCGCAATTTGGAATGGCATGTTTAAAGTTTTTTAAATTTTCTTGATCTTTGTTTCACAAGGTCGCGTATTGCTCGAATGTTGACCACCTTGATGGAGAAGAACGTGAAAGCACTAATAAAAATAATGTTAGTAAGTACCCTGGCCTTGCTCGCGGCGTGTTCCGACGATGACAATGACCACGACGTTGTCGTCACACCCACACCAGAAAACTCCGTGTATGATGCAGCCAAGGCAGCTGGCAGTTTTAACACCCTGGTTGCGGCAATCGACGCTGCGGGTTTGACAGCAACGTTAGACAACACCGACAACACCTTTACTGTGTTTGCACCTACCGACGCAGCATTCGCTGCGCTAGGCGAAGACACCATCAATAGTTTGCTTGCTGACCCTGACACGCTAAGCAAAATCCTGACCTATCATGTGCTTGACTCGAAAGTGGCCGCGGAAGCTGCGCTCAGTCTGGCGGGGCAAACCACCACAACGGTAAATGGCGCCAAGCTTGCCTTGTCTTTGTCGGGCGATAACCTGCTGATCAACACCGCAACGGTTACGCAGACTGACATCATGACGGACAACGGCATTATTCACGTTATCGACGCCGTTTTGATGCCGCCAAGCACAGCAACCTCAACCGCGAATATCGCCGAGGTTGCAACACAGGCGGGTAACTTTACGACTTTGCTTAAAGCAGTCGAAACAGCTGGTCTCACCGGCGCGCTAACGGGCGGTGACGACTTGACCGTGTTTGCGCCTACAGATGCCGCTTTTGCTGCGCTGGGTACAAAAACCATCAACACCTTACTGGCAAATCCGGACGTACTGGGTAGCATCCTCAAGCAACATATTGTGGCTGGCAAAGTTGACTCGGTAACCGCGATGTCGCTCAACGGCAAAACCGCTACAACGCTAGAACAAAATCAGCAAAGCGTGGCGATTGATGCTGCAACAGACATGCTTAAGTTCGCCGGTGTGACGGTAACGCAAACCGATATTCCAGCGTCAAATGGCGTGATCCATGTGCTCGATGCGGTAGTTGTAGGCAACATCAGTGTGCCCGAGTCGCTGGGCCTGATCCCTGAAGTGGCAGCGGGTGCGGGTTCTTTCAATACCTTATTAAACCTGGTCACCGCGACGGGATTGGACGCGACGCTGGGTGACCCGACAACCAAATTTACGGTGTTTGCACCGACTGATGCCGCGTTTGCAGCATTAGGCCAGGACACGTTAGATGCATTGGCCGCAGACACAGACAAATTAAAAGACATTTTGCTGTACCACGTGGTGGCAGGGCAGAGCGTAATGTCTGATGCCGCAGCCGGTATTGCCGCGTCAGCTGACAACATGGTGGCGATGGCTAACACCGACAAAAGCGCCCTGAGTATTGTAGATAGCATGCTGTTTATCAATGACGCAGTGATCCGCACAGCCAATGTACAGGCTGACAATGGCGTTATTCACGTTCTCGATAAAGTGATTATGCCGCCAATGGATAAAATAGCGACGGAGAAAACCATTGTGGACGTAGCAATGGAAACCGATGATTTATCAACGCTTGTGACCGCGCTTGGGACTGCCAATCTGGTCGACACCTTATCCGACACCAGCAAGCAGTTTACTGTCTTTGCGCCGACCAATCGCGCGTTCCAGAAAATCCCTGCCGACACACTGAACGCTTTATTGGTCGATCAGGCTGGTTTGACGCAGGTACTTACCCAGCATGTTTTGGGACTGGAAGCGTCTTCTTCTTTGGCGTTCAGCCTAAACGGTAAGCAGGTAGAAACGCTGGCCGCTAACATGCTGGACCTGAAAGTGGTTGACTTTGTCGCCACGGCAAACACAGACAACGACATGGTCGCGTATGATGCGACCAATCAAAGACTGGTGTCTGGTAATGGCGCCGCCATGGCCGGTAAAACGCTTTACGTGTTTGATGACGACCTGACGTTTGCCAACAGTCAGTGTGTCGATGCCTGTGCGACCAACTGGCCGCCGGTGATAGCCACACAAGAGCAGATTGCTAACATTCCTGGTTTGTCGCTGATTGATAGACAGGACGGCGCAAAGCAGGCCGCTTATCTTGGTCGTCCGCTGTATATGTTCGCACAAGACACGAGCCCGGGTGATGCCATGGGCCAGGGCGTGGGCGGAAAATGGTGGCAGGTGAGCTTGCCAACGTCGGGCTTGCAGGTCGAAGGCAGTAACGTTACTCAGGTTGATATTTACACCGCCAATGGCGTGGTACACCTGATTGATACGGTGATCACCACGGTAGATTAATTCCCTTCCTCACTCCTTTCCTATGAGGTTTGGCGCAACTGCCTCGGTTGCGCCTTTTTTATTTGCCACTATTCATCCAGCGTCAGGACTACCCGCCCATTAATTTCGCTGTTCAGCATTTGCTCAAATACGTCATTGATGGCTTCAAGGGGTCTGGTCTCGATAATGGCTTTGACCTTGCCCTGTGCGGCAAATTGCAGGCACTCGACCAGGTCCTGACGTGTACCAACGATACTACCAACCACACTGACACCCTTGAGCACAGTATCAAAGATAGGAATGGGCATTTCCTCTGGAGGCAGGCCAACGAGCACACATACGCCACCGCGTTTAATACTATGAAAAGATGAGGTAAAAGCGGATTTGGATACGGCCGTACAGATTACAGCCTGAACGCCGCCCTGCTCAGTTTGTATGGTTTGCGCCGGATCTTGCTGAGTGTAGTCCACCACCAGGTCGGCGCCCAAGTCACGTGCCAGTGCAAGCTTTTCTTCTCCACTGTCTACGGCGACTACATTCAGGCCCATGGCTTTGGCATATTGAATGGCCAGATGACCCAGACCGCCTGCGCCAACAATGGAGACCCAGTCGCCGGGTTTGGCACCTGACACTTTGAGTGCTTTGTAGGTGGTAACGCCGGCACAAAACAGCGGTGCGGCTTCAACAAAAGGCACATTATCGGGGATTTTAACCACATAATTGGCGTCAGCTTTGGTAAATTGTGCATAACCCCCATCGACTGAGTAACCGCTGTTTTGCTGTTGCGGACAGAGGTTTTCATCGCCTTTCAGGCAATGCTCACAATGGCCACAAGCACTGTGCAACCAGGGCACGCCAACTCGATCGCCAAGTGCCAGATGGGTTACATCCTGTGCTTTGGCGACCACAGTACCCACCCCTTCGTGGCCGGGGATCAAAGGCAGCTTAGGTTTTACAGGCCAGTCTCCGTGGCAGGCATGCAAGTCGGTATGACATACCCCACAGGCGGCAATTTCGACCAGCACTGAGCCCGGAGTCAGAGTCGGTTTGTCGACGGTTTGTATTTCTAACGGCTGTTTAAAGGCATGGACGAGCGCGGCTTTCATATGATTCTCTCCTAGAAGATGTTAGCCACGAGTATAGTGATTTAATACTGACATAATTTGATCCGGCGCAAACTCGTTAGCGACTATGTCTTCAACTTAGGTATGGCGCTGACCGTAAGCGTTAGCTGGCAATGTAACGATTGTCATACAGCTGCCTCAAGATAGCCGTGCGTTTTTAAAATGAGCGACTAAACTTCATGCAAAATAGCAGCTTGTATCAGTCTTTGTTTGAATGGCTCAGACCGAAAGCGTCAGGATAAGCACCTTTATTGGTACGTAAGGGGCTGTAATTTACCAAACCAATTTACTGAGCTACAGTTTGCCTTCAGCCAGACCTGTCATTTGTCGCTCATTACTGACTGTTTATCGCAGCCAGTATGCGAGGTTCATGGCCATATCTACTGAGTAGGTAAAGCTTGGGTAGTTGCATATTTGTTAAATTTGTATTTTGTTTTGCTTTATTTTTTAGTGCTTTGTGATAGCATCAATATGAAAATCATCGAAAAGGAAACGTTTTAGCTGTTTGCAAAGCAGCGAAAAGAAGAAAATAACAACGTTAGGGAATGGTATTTTTAGTTCAGTTGTCGTCCCGCCAGATTAACACTAGCAGAGAATTTAAGCCTGGTTGAACACCAGTTTTTTGATTATTTTCAATTTAATCAAAAGTTTGTTGGTGCCGGGTGTTAAAGGTGTAGTTGATTAGCATGGCTTGCGGTTTTAAGCGGTTAGTTAACCTTGAAAACCACAATGACAGCGTGATGCGACTTTGCGGTTATTCGCAGTCCAGAACCTCACACTTTGTCATTGTGTTTATGTAATTAATTGGTTTTTTCCAATTTTACGGTTCGAACAGCTGTGCTTAGTACCTGGGGTGATGCCACTTTAACTGCTTACCTTTGGGTTATTGAGTCAGATGTTCTGAGCAAAGGAACTTACTCAATAAACCTTGTATGGGTATGGCATGAATAACGACTTAGTGGCTACATTAGTGACATTGGCCCGGACACGTGGCGATGACATTGCATATCAGTATTTCTTCGAAGACAACCAACCGGCAGTTTCCCTGAGCTACGCAGAGCTCGACTTAAAATCCAGAAAAATAGCAGCTCGTTTGCAGACTTACTTCGACAGAGGCGACAGAGCCTTACTCTTGTATAATTCTGGGTTTGAATTTGTTGAAGCCTTCTTTGCCTGTTTGTACGCCGGCATTGTCGCCGTACCTGTTTATCCGCCGAAAAAGAATCAAAATACCGACAGGCTGAGAAGTATTATTGAAGATGCCGGGGCAACCGGTGCACTGACCAGCAATAAAATTTACGAGATTGCCCAGCCGTTATTTGAAGCCGAAGCCAGCCTTAGCAATGTGTCTATCATTGCCACCGACAGCGAGGGAGTGGAGCAGGTTGAGCCTATGCCCAGGGAGGATATCCGCATTGCTCCGCAGGACCTGGCATTTTTGCAGTATACCTCGGGTTCGACGGGGAGCCCTAAAGGCGTGATGGTAAGCCATGCCAACATCATGGATAACGAAGAAATGATGAAGCTTGCCTTTGGCCACAGCAGCGATACGCCTATTGTGAGCTGGTTGCCTCATTTCCACGATATGGGGCTGATCTTCGGTATTTTGCACCCTATCTATATTGGTGCACCTGCCGCGCTGATGAATCCCACCTCGTTTTTGCAAAAACCTCTGCGCTGGCTGAAGTTGCTGAGCGAGACCAAAGCCGTTACTTCCAGTGCCCCCAACTTTGCCTACGACCTGTGTGTTGACACCATCAAAGAAGCAGAGCTGGCGAACCTGGATTTGTCGCACTGGCAAAGTGCGCTCAATGGCGCCGAGCCGGTGCGGGCCAGCACGCTTGAGCGTTTCTATCAGAAATTTAAACGCTGTGGGTTTCGTCGGGAGGCCACCGCTCCCTGTTATGGCATGGCAGAAACCACCTTGTTTGCCACCGGCGGGCGCCTGCTGAAAACCCCGTCCGTGTTGCAGCTCGACAGCAAGGACATGCATCAGGGTAAGGCCTCGTTATTAACGCCAGCCTCAACCAGCACAGAATCCTTTTATGATCAAAACGCCACGGATAACAATCCGGCAGATAATCAGCCTTATTATGCGGTGTCGTGTGGCAGCACCTGGCATGGCCATACGCTGGCGATTGTAAATCCGGACACCAGGCAGCGCTGCGCTGAGGGGCACACCGGAGAGATCTGGGTAAAAGGCGCCAGTGTTGCCCAGGGCTACTGGCGCAAAGCCAAGCAAACCGAAGAGATTTTTCAGGCCCGCATTGCCGATGACAATGATGGTCCTTATCTGCGAACCGGCGATTTGGGCTTTGTCTATCAGGACGAGCTGTATGTGACCGGGCGCGCCAAGGACGTGATGATCTTCCGTGGTAAAAACTATTATCCGCAGGATATTGAGCTGACCGTGGTTGAGGCACATGCTGCTATGGATAACAACGGTGGCGCGGCGTTTTCTTATTTGTCTGAGCAAGGTGAAGAGTGTCTGGTAATCGTTCAGCAGGTAAAACGCACCGCCGTACGCAAGCTCAATGAGCAGGAGATTTTTGCCGCGATCACCTCAGCAATTACCGATCAGCATGGCATCACGCCGTATGAGGTGGTGTTGATCAAACCCGGCAGGATCCTCAAAACCTCCAGCGGTAAAATCCAGCGACAGGAAAATAAACGTCATTATCTTGCCGATACCTTTGACGTGCTGGCTCGCTCTCGTGCGCCGGAAGCTGCGAGCGAACAGCCGTTGCGAAAAGCAAACACACCAGATCACTCAGAGCTTGAAGCCACGCTGCGCAAGGTGTTACAGCAAGTCGTGGGCGATGAGGTTGAGCGCCAGCCAAATAGCCTGGATGTTGATGCCACCTTTTTATCTTTAGGGGTGGACTCGATGAAGGCCGTGCGGATCTCCGGCGAGTTGATGGAGCTGCATGATATTGAACTTGAAGCCACGGTGCTTTACGAGCATCCGTCGATTGCCCAGCTTGCCCATTATCTGTGTCAGTTTGAGTCAGTGCGCGAACGCCTTGAAGTACAGGGGCAGCCTCCTGTTGAGCACACAAAAGTGCAATCTGAAGCGCCGGAGGTTGAGCGAAACGAGCCTGAGGCACAATCGTTGCCAGATACGATGGATGTGGCTGTCATCGGTATGGCGTGTCGCTATCCAAAAGCCTCAGACGTCGATGGATACTGGCATTTATTGGCGGAAAAACGCGATGCCATCAGCGTGCCAGACGCAGCTCGACAGGCACTGTGCCCTGAGCTGGGCCAGGCTCGACTGGGTGGATATCTGGACAACATCGAACAGTTTGATGCCGGACTGTTTGGGATATCACCAGCAGAGGCCAGATACATAGACCCCCAACATCGCTTGCTGCTTGAAACCAGCTTCCATGCCATTCAGTCGGCCGGGATGATGCCAGCCGAATTGGCCGGTCAGCCCGTTGGCGTGTATGTGGGGATTTCTCAGAATGACTACTTTAATATGTCGAATAAGGCGCAACAGGGCAATGCCTATCTCGGCACCGGCACGGCGCTGAGTATTGCGGCAAACCGTTTGTCTTATACCTATAATTTCACCGGGCCTAGCCTCTCTGTCGATACCGCTTGTTCTTCTTCTTTGGTGGCTTTACATCATGCCCTGAGCGGGATCCGCGCAGGCGATATGCCCATGGCACTGGTGAGCGGGGTGAACCTGATCCTCAGCAATGAGGTTACGGATGCCTGCGAAAATGCCCAAATGCTGGCCGAGGATGGCCGTTGTAAAACCTTCTCGCGTGCTGCCGATGGCTATGTGCGCAGCGAAGGCGTTGGCTGTGTGTTACTAAAACCGCTGGCACAGGCGATGGCCGACAGGGATCCGATTTATGGGGTACTGAAGGGCAGTGCGGTCAATCAGGACGGCCGCAGTAATGGCATCACCGCACCCAATGGCGCTTCACAGCAAAGGGTGATCAAAGCAGCATTACACAGTGCGGCAGTTGCGCCGGCGGATGTACAGTATATTGAAACCCATGGCACCGGTACTGAGCTGGGCGACCCCATTGAAGTGTCGGCACTGGCAAAAGCATATGGGGAAGGGCGTGCGCCCAATCAGCCCTTGCTGTTGGGGTCGGCAAAAGCCAACATTGGTCATCTTGAGTCTGGTGCAGGCCTTGCCGGGCTAATTAAAACACTACTGTGCCTGAATAAAGGCCAGGTGCCAGCCCAGCTGCATACCGCGCAGCTGAATGCCCATATTCCATGGCAAAAGCTGCCGGTACGGGTTGCAACGCAAGCCCAGGACTGGCCTGCTCAGGGTGATAAACCCAGACTGGCGGCGGTCAGCTCGTTCGGCTTCGGTGGCACCAATGCCCATGTGATCTGTGCCCAGGCACCTGCTTACCCTGATCAGAATAGCAAAACCTTGTCAGTAAACTCGGGGTATGTGCTGCCATTGTCGGCAAAATCCACCAAATCACTGGCAGCGCTTGCCAGCCGTTATGCCAATGCGCTGAGCACAGCAACGCCATCAAGGTTTGATGCCCTTGTGAGTCAGACCGCGTGTATGCCCCATTACAAAGAAGCGCGTCACGCTTTTGTTGGCGAAACCCGCGAGGCGCTGGTTGCCGCGCTGAATGACTCCACTCAGCTTGCTCACTGTGCAAATGAGCCGCAAGCTGTAGCGCATGAACTGGTGTTTTTGTTTACCGGGCAGGGCGCGCAATATCCTGATATGGGCAAAGCCTTGTACGATACCCAAGATGTGTTTCGCGATGCCATTGATGAATGTGATCGCCTGCTGGGAGATACGCTAGGGCCCAGGCTACTTGAGGTTTTATACAGCGACCCGGATGAGCAATACCTGGCGCAAACTCAGTGGACCCAGGTGTGTTTGTTTGCCATTGAATACGCTCAGGCGCAGTTATGGCGTAGCCGAGGCCTGAAACCAGATTATCTGGTAAGTCATAGCGTCGGGGAATATGCCGCAGCCTGTATTGCGGGCGTATTTTCGCTCGCCGATGCAATCAAGCTGATTAGCGAGCGTGGCCGACTGATGAATGCACTGGCGGACAATGGCCGCATGGTGACCGCGCGTTGCGACCGCGCGCAGGCCGAAGCACTGGTGGCTGACATAAGCGAGCAGGTGTCGGTGTCGGCTTATCATGGTGAGTCGGGCGTGGTATTTTCTGGTCACAACAGCGCCATGGATAAGTTATGCGCGGCACTGGATAGTGCCAACGTGCGCCACAAAGCCATCAACACAGCACGGGCATTTCATTCACCGCTGATGCAGCCCATGCTCAGTGAATTTGCCAAAGTAGCTGCACAAATCAATTATGCTCAGCCAACAATCCCTTATATTTCGTCTGTGACCGGCCAGCAAGAGGCGCTGCGTGTGTGCGACCCAAGCTACTGGGTTGAGCAGATCTGCGCACCCGTGCAGTTCGAAGCCTGCATGGCACAACTGGCTCAGTTAGATGCCTATTGTACCCTTGAACTGGGCCCCAAGCCGGTTTTGTGCGGCTTGTTGCAGGAAAACCGCCCGGCTGAACAGTACGAGTTTTTGCATGTATTGCATGCCAAAGGGGCTGATCTGCCGCGTTTATTGTCAGCACAGGGACGCTTGTTTGAACTCGGGTTGGCGCTGGACCTGGCGCAGAGCCCGGCAAGTGAGCACCAGCCCAAAGTACCTTTACCTTTATACCCGTTTGACCACAGCCCCTACTGGATAGCCGACCTGCCCGCCGAGTTAAGCGCACAGCAGAGTGCGCAAACTAATACCGAGCAGGTGGCTGGTTCTCGCGAAGAAGCGATCCGCGCCTTTGTTCTCAATACTTTATCGCGTTTGTTATCTATGCCGGTCGCCGATATTCAGACTCATGTACCGCTGCTGGAAATGGGTGTTGATTCGCTGATGATCATGAATGCGGTGCGCACCTATGAGCGAGAGTTTGGGCTTGAATTCAGTGTCCGTCAGTTTTACGAAACGCTCAGTACGGTTGACTTGTTGGTGGCCCATATCATCGAACACAGTGACTATCAGGTAACATCTGTGCAGGTTACACCGAGCCATTCAAATAACAGTGAACAAATACGCGTAGCAGCAGTTGAAGCAACGCCGATTAATGCACCAGCCGAGCTGGTTGCCACAATTTGTCGTGAGCAATTACAGGCCGCTGCGATGGTGACCAACAGTAATGCTGCGCACAGTGTTGAAGCGGTCGCTGCCCGTCAACTGGCCATGTTGCAAGGCCTAAATGGCGAACAGCAAACTTCTGCTGTGGCACAGGCATCAACGCCCGCGCCACAGGTGGTAACCGCAAAGGTAACGCCAACTTCGCAGGCTACAACGCAAAGCGACGCAACCCGAGTGTTGCCCGGGTTTGGCAACAAGCAGATAACCACGGCTGCCAGCAGCCAGTCTGTGCAACGTCATTTGGCATCGCTCACAGAACGCTACTGTGCAAAAACGCCACTGTCAAAAGCCATGGTGTCTGAGCATCGTCCGCATCTGGCGGATTGTCGCGCGTCGGCCGGGTTCCGTCTGTCCAGTAAAGAGCTGCTCTATCCGGTGTTTGGTAAGCGCTGCGAAGGCAGCCGGATCTGGGATATTGACGGTAATGAATATATTGATATCACCATGGACTTTGGCGTCAATCTGTTTGGCCACAAGCCGGCATTTGTCACTGAGGCGCTGAAGCAACAAATTGAAGACGGTCTGCAACTGGGGCTGGCGAGCCCGCAGGCCTGTGAAGTGGCTGCGCTTATCAGCGAGCTGACCGCTCTGGAGCGCGTGACCTTTTGTAACTCAGGCACTGAAGCTGTGATGACCGCTGTGCGCCTGGCGCGCAATAAAACCCGCCGCAACAAAATCGTGCAGTTTGAAGGCGCTTATCATGGCCATTATGACGGCACACTGGCGCAAAACGCACCGGGTGGTGACGTGGTTGAACCTATGTGTGGCGGCGTCAGAGCCGGCGCTATCAGTGACAATCTGGTGCTTGAATACGGCGCAGAGTCGGCACTGCAATGCATCAGAGCGCAGGGCAACGAGATTGCTGCGGTTCTGGTTGAGCCGGTGCAAAGCCGTCATCCGTCGCATCAGCCGTGGGCATTTTTGCAGGCGCTGAGAGCACTTACGGCTGAGCAGGGTATTGCGCTTATCTTTGATGAGATGATCACCGGTTTCAGAGCCCATCCGGGCGGCGTGCAGGCCATGCTGGGGATCCAGGCGGACATGGCAACCTATGGCAAGATTGTCGGTGGTGGCCTGCCTGTGGGCGTGGTTGCGGGCAGCCATGAATTTATGGATGGCATAGATGGTGGGGTCTGGCAGTATGGCGATGCGTCTTATCCGCAGGCGGACACGACCTTTTTTGCCGGGACTTTCTGTAAGCATCCGCTGGTTATGGCCAGTGCCAAAGCAGTGCTGAGTGAAATTAAAAAACAGGGCCCGCAGCTGCAAGAGTCAGTCAGTGACAAAACCCAGTATCTGGCGCAGACGCTCAATGCATTTTTTGCAAAGCAGGGCATCCCCATGCAAATAGAGCATTTTGCTTCTTTATTCCGGTTTCGTTTTAGCCAGAATCTGGATGTGTTTTTCTATGAAATGCTCAATCGCGGCGTGTTCATCTGGGAAGGACGTAATTGTTTCCTTTCGGCGGCGCACACCGAGGCCGACGTCAATACCATCATTCAGACCGTTAAAGACAGTGTGCTGGCATTAAAAGCTGCCGGTTACTTTGGCGAGCCAGACCCGGCTGATGCACAACCCGAGCAGTTCCCGTTAACGGGGGCGCAGCAGCAACTACTGGCGCTGGCGCTTAAATCTGAACACGGCGCAAAAGCGTATCATCTGCAGGCTGTACTGCGCTTAAGCGGAGATCTGGACAAAGCTCGCTTGGCTGAGGCTATCGCCCAGCTGAGCACGGATTATCCCTTGCTGTGTTATTCGGTCGACCCGCTCACTTTGTCTCATGTTAAGCAGGCACAACCTGTTTTAACTCAGCACACCGACAGCGTTACCCTGACTGAGTTGCGTTATCGCCCCTTTGAGTTTGGCGCGCAGCCTTTGTGCCGATTCGATTTGCTGCAAACGAATGCACAAGAACATGTGCTTAGCATTAGTGCACACCATGTGCTTTATGACGGGCTCAGCCTGCAACAGCTGATGCACCGCATTGCCAGCAATTATAGCAGCGCAAACAGTCAAGTAACTTCGCCGCCTGTGGTGCACTTTAGCGCCTATGTTGAAGACGTAGAGCGCTATCTGGAAAGTGCTGATTATGCGCAGGATAAAGCCTACTGGCTGGACCAACTGGCACCTTGCGAAGCGCTGGCGTTACCCACACGTTTTGGCGCCGACAGCCAGGAAAGTTTTTTGGTTGAAAAGCGGGCGTTCAAACTCGATGCGCTATCAGAAGTCAAAGCGCTGGGCCAGTCTCAGGGCTGTGGCCAGTTTGCAACCTTGCTGGCCGCGTATGCCTTGTGGTTAAACAAGCTGACGGGCCAAAAGCACATTGCCGTTGGTATCCCGGTGTCTGATCGCGGCTTGCTCAGTGATGGCTATAACCCGGACGACCTGGACCTGCATTTACCGGGATACTGCACCAATATTTTGCCTGTGGTGGTGGAGTTCAGTGGCTCGATAACAGTAGGCGAGTTGGTTAAGCAGGTGCAGTCCAGCCTGCTTGAAGCCTTCGAGCATCAGCACTTGCCCTACAGTGAATTAACCCATGAGCCGGTGTGTTTGCCGCAAACCTTGTTTAACCTGGATAAGGTACAGCAGCTACCAGAGTTTTCCGGACTGAGCGTATCGACCTGTACCACAGATACCCGCTTTGGCCAGTACCCGTTAAGCTGCAACTTATTATATGTTGATGGCCAGTGGACGCTGGAGCTGGAATACCTGAGCGCGCGCTACGATAGCGATATGATGGATAATTACGCCCGAGCGCTCATCGGCCTGTTTGCCAAGGTGAAGGGCGCTCAGGCGTGTGCTGATGTGTGCCTGCTCGACGAGGCTGCGCAGGCACAACTGCTGGGGCAGACTTTCCAAAAGCCTGCACAACCTTTGCTGCTGGATGCACTGGATGAGCAAGAGAGGCACAGCGCGCAGCACAGCGCACTGATTTGCTCAGAGCAGTCACTGACTTATGAGCAGCTACAGGCACGTGCCAATCAGTTGGCAAATTATCTGACTGCTCAGGGCGTTGGTCGCGATGCGCTGGTGGCCATTGCACTGCCGCGGCGCACGGAACTATTAGTAGCCTTACTGGCGGTACTAAAAACTGGGGCTGCCTTTTTGCCACTTGATTTGAGCTTTCCGCAGGCTCGTTTGCAGGACATGCTGAGCGACAGCAAAGCAGCGTTCTTACTCTGTGATGCGCTGAGTGAGGCGGCGGTGGCCATTGCTAACACCCGACTTGATATTATCGACCTGGACGCCCGCCAAGGAGAGATTGCCCGCTGCCCGAATACCTTCGATGCTCAGCTAATCACGGCGCAACAACCTGCTTATGTGATTTACACCTCCGGCTCTACCGGTAAGCCCAAAGGCGTTGAAATAAACCACGGGGCACTGGCAAATTTGTTACATACCATGGCCAAAGAGCCCGGCCTTAATCAGTCCGACTGCCTACTCAGTGTGACCACCATCGCCTTTGATATCGCTCTGTTAGAGTTGTTCGGCCCGCTGACTGTCGGTGCCACGGTATTGCTGGCCAGCGAACAGGCTTGCAGCGACCCGAACGAACTGGTTGCGCTGATCGACCAGCATCCGGTGACTGTGATGCAGGCTACCCCGACTTTGTGGCAACTCTTGCTGGCGGCACGCCCGGATTGCGTGGCCGGACTCACCGTGTGGAGTGGCGGCGAGCCGTTAACCCCGGTCCTTGCGGCGCAATTGCTCAGTCAGGCAAAAGCGCTGTGGAATATGTACGGACCAACCGAAACCACCATCTGGTCTGCCACAGCGCAGATCCTCGACCCCGAAGACATCACCATAGGCAAGCCGGTGGCCAACACGCGCCTGGTGGTTCTGAACGAACATGCCGCAGTGCAGCCTGTGGGCGTATGGGGTGAGTTGTGGATCGGCGGGGCTGGCCTGGCTGAGGGATATCTGGCACGACCTGAACTGACGAAAGCGCGTTTTGTCACTTATCAATTGGAGGGCGGTGGCAGCGAGCGGCTGTATCGCACCGGCGACCGGGCCCGGTTGCTGGCCGATGGCCGGTTTGAGCTGGATGGCCGACTTGATCATCAGGTTAAGCTGCATGGTCACCGCATTGAATTAGGTGAAATAGAAGCGCAGTTGCGTAAGGTGCTCGGCGAGGTGGATGTAAGGGTTTTTGTCAAAACCACAGCGCAAGGCCAGTCGGCGCTGTGTGCCTACGCCATTGAACAGGACCAGTTGGCACAGCGCTGGACGATTAGTGCCCTGCGCAGTGCGCTGGCAAATCAACTACCGACTTATATGCTGCCCGAGTACCTGTGCTGGCTAACGCAGTGGCCAACCACGGCCAATGGCAAGCTGGACCGCAACGCCCTGATGGTGCCAAGCGCCAACCAGGGCACGCAAACCGAGCTATGCGCGCCGCAATGTGCAACACAAGAAAAGATCCTGGCCTGTTACTGTGAGCTTTTGAATACCAAGCTGCTGGGAACTCGCCACAATTTCTTTGAGTGCGGCGGTAATTCGGTGCTGGCCATGCAGCTGGTGTCACGGCTAAACCAGCACTTTGCCATCAGCGCCACGGTTGGTGACATCTTTGATAACCCCAGCACAGTGCAACTTGCGGTGCGGGTGGAAGAGCTTATCAGTGCGGGCCCGGCGGACCTGCACAATGGCGTTGAGCGCCTGAGTAATATTGTCAGTGGTCGCGATATCAGTGTGGCATTGGATGATCAATCCATGACGGAGATGGACTTGTAAGTATGGAAAATTCAGCAATTGAAGCATTATTGGCCGAACTGGATGGTCAGGGGATTTATGTTTATTTGCAAGAGGGTCGCCTGAAACTGCGCACTCACCTTGCCACTGTGCCTGCAGCGCAGCTCAATAAAATTAAAGCCAATAAGCCGGCGTTGATTGCATATATGCAGGCGCACCATCAAAAGCAGGGCGCGTTGTCTGCGTCCCAGCAAGGGATCTGGCTTATCGACCAGTACCATGGGGGTGAGGTGGCCTACACTATGGCCGGGTTGCTCAGGCTGTCGCAGCCGGTTGGCAAGGCGCAGCTTGAAGATGCATTGAATACCCTGCTTGTCCGCCATGATATTTTGCGCAGCCAGTTTTTTGCCACAGAGCAGGGCGGATGTCAGCGCGTTAATACCGAGCTGTCTTTAACCTTAGCGCAGCTATCTGTGCCAGCGCCGCTCACCCAGGCGCGGATTGAGGCCGAGTTACAGCCGCTGTTGCGCCAAGGGTTTGACCTGCAAAAAACGCTACCGATCCGCGGCGCTTTGATCTGCGAGCCTGACGAAAGTGAAGGGCAGTGGGTCTATCTGATGCTGCATCATCTGGTGGCAGATGGCTGGTCGGTGCGGTTACTCGTCAACGAATTGCTGGATGTGTTACAGACACAAGCACCAAAACAGGCTGCGCCGCTGCAATATCTGGATTATGTACACTGGGAAAAGCGCTTTGTTCAGTCCGAGCGTTACCAGCAACAGCATGCTTACTGGCAACAGCAACTCGCCGACTTTTCGACGTTTTCATTGCCGACCAGTTATACCAGACAGACCGAGGCCTCGTTTCGTGGGGCAAGCCATTCATTTAAACTGGAAGAGGCACCATGTCAGCGTTTTGAACACAGTTGCCAGCAGCTGGGGGTGACACCATTTTCTGCGCTGCTGAGTGTTTTTTATGTGCTACTTCATCGCTACAGCCAGCAGCAGGATATTACGGTGGGCGTGCCTGTGCTGGGCCGCGAGCACAGCGAATTCGAGTCAATGATCGGCTGTTTTATCCATACTTTACCGCTGCGCCTGCAGCTCAATGGCGATATGCGGTTTAGCGAATTGACCAACTGCACTCAGGCTCAGATAAGGCAAGCGCTCGACAATCAAAGCGTATCGCAGGACGCACTGGCAAAGCTGGCCGGTACATCCCGGCTATTTACTGTGCTGTTTAATTATGACGCTGTGCCGCCTGAACCCTTGCGCGCAGGGGAGCTGGAAGCGCAACTGTTCACACTCAATAACCACAGTGCCAAGTTCGACCTGACGTTAAACCTGAGTACGCATCAGACGGGCATGGTTGCAGAAATTGAATACAACGTAGATCTGTTTGCACCGCAGCTGATTGCCCAGTTTGGCGATGATTTTCAGGCCTTGCTGAGTGCGCTCAGTGATAACCCGACTCAGTCGCTTGAAGAGGTTAGACTGCCTTCGGTCGATGCCGCGCAGCAGCTGCTTGGCACCACGCCGGATGTGAGCAAAGCCCCTTTGCTGTTACCTCAAATTCTGGCGCACTGCCAGTCTAAACCCACCCACCCCGCAATTGTTGCCGCTAATGACCCGACTCAGTCTGTGAGTTATGCAGAGTTAGCCACGCAAACCGCCAACCTTTCCACTGCGCTCAATGATATTGCCCCGGGCGACGCTTTAGTTGCCGTGCTGGTCAGTCGCAACGTACAAAGCCTGGTTGCTTTACTTGGCGTGATGCGTGCCGGAGCTACTTATCTGCCCATAGAGCAAGATACGCCGGTACAGCGGATCATAGAAATCATGGAGCAGGCTGGTTGCCGTACCCTGGTGGTCTGTGATGCCCAGGCAATGACAATACAGGCACAGGCTGCACTCAATGAACGCGAACTAGTGGTGTGGGAGTATCAGCAGCTGCTACAGCGTAACACGGCTGCTAAAGCGCTGGATGCGGCAAAAGAGCTAAGCGCCGACGATCTGGCATACGTGATCTTCACGTCCGGGTCGACAGGCAAGCCAAAAGGGGTAGCAGTCAGTCATGGCGCACTGGCCAGCTACTGCGAGTCTGTTACCCATCGTATCGAATTTTCGGGCCACACACGCGCCGGTATTGTGACCGGGCTTGCGACCGATCTGTGCCTGACTGGCATTTATCCTGTTCTCGCGCAGGGCGGTACTGTGGTCATGCCCGGGACGCGTGCGCTGCCAGAACCGCAACAACTGGTCGACATGCTTACTGAGCAGCGGGTGAACCTGCTGAAGATAACGCCGTCATTTGCCCGCGAATTATTGCCACAAATCGCAGCGCAGGGTGAAAATCAGCCGGCAATTGAGCAGTGGGTCTTAGGCGGCGAGGCGCTGGATGTAAACTTAGTCACTGAGTTACAGGAGCACTATCCCACAGCGCACATAGTCAACCATTATGGTCCCAGCGAAACCTGTATCGGGGTGACCACGCATACGATTGCTAAGCGCCCGGATCCGCGCATTGAGCATTACCCCATTGGCAAACCGCTGGACCATGTCAGCGTTTTAGTGCTAAACGCGCAGGGGCAGCCAGTTCCGCTAGGTATGCCAGGCGAGCTTTACATTGGTGGTGCGTCACTGGCCAGCGGTTATGTGCGTGCGCCCCAGCTGAGCGAGCGCTATTTTGTGCAATGTCAGACCCCAAATGGGCAGTCTGCACGGTTTTACCGCTCCGGCGATCGGGTGCGGTTAACTAACCTGGGTGAGCTGCAATACTTAGGCAGGCTGGATAATCAACCCAAGATCCGTGGCTATCGTGTCGATATCAGTGAAATCGAAGCTAAGCTGGCGGCTCTGCCAGGGGTAAAAGCTGCTGCTGTGATTGCACGTAAACAGGCGGGTATTGACGCCTTAGCGGCTTATTATGTTGCAGCTCGCGAGCAGGTCACCGCGGCCTGTTTGCGTGATGCACTCGGCGCACTTTTGCCGCAGGCTATGATCCCCAGCCATTTCAAGGCATTGGCGCAACTGCCTGTGCTGGGTAATGGTAAGGTCGACCGTAAACAACTGGCTGCACTGCCTGTGTGTGACGAGCGTCAGTACACGCCACCTGAAACACAACTACAGCAGCAGTTAGCCGCCTTGTTCAGTGAATTAACCGGTGTGGCGCAAATCTCTGCTGATGACGACTTCTTTTCAATCGGCGGCCACTCTTTACTGGCCATGCGACTAGCTAATCATATTCGCGCCAGGTTTGAGCGGGTGCTGTCGCTGCAAACCATTTTTGCCAACCCCACGGTTGCCAAGCTGGAGCGCTGTTTACTGGCGCAGGATATTCATCTCGGTAACACTTTGGTGAAGGTTGAACAGGCAGGTGAGCACCCCTTGTCTTTTGCCCAGCAGCGGATCTGGTTTGTGGATCAGATGCAGGGCCACAGTAAGCAATACAACCTGCAGGGCGCCTTTACCATTAAAGGCGCGCTCAATATTGCGGCGCTGTCACAGGCCTTTGAGCAGGTGGTTCAACAGCACAGCATTTTGCGCTTTAATTATGCTCAAAGCGCCCAGGGCGAGGCCGTTCAGTCCTTTAATGACACGCTGAACTTTGTGCTCAAACAACGCGATTTAAGTAAGCTCGATGATGAACAGCAGGCCGATACGCTGCGTCAATTACTGGCCGAGGATTATCATACCGGGTTCGACCTGAGTCAGGACTTGTTGCTGCGGGCTCAGTTGTTGCAACTCGATGCGCAACTGTCTGTGCTGGTCGTCACTATGCACCATATTGTCTCGGATGGCTGGTCAATTGGGGTGTTGTGTCGTGCGTTAGAAGCCGCCTATCGCAGTGCCTGTGCAGGCATGCCGCATAAGGCGGGCAGCCTGACACACAGTTATATAGATTATGTGCACTGGCAGCGCAATCTGGCCACTTTGCCTCAGTGGCAAACCAGCTTAGCGTATTGGCAAAAGCAGTTAGCGGATTTGCCCAAAGTGCATGAGCTGCCTCAGGATAACCCCAGAGAGAACAAGGTGATCAGCGGCGGTGCTTTGTACTGCTACGAATTGCCAGCAAAGCTAGGCCAGGCCTTACGCGGCTTTGTTGCCAGCAGCGGACAAACCCTGTTTGCCGTGCTGGAGTGTGCTTTTGCGTTGTGGATGAATCGTCTGTCTGGTCAATCCGATATTGCTTTGGGCACACCGGTTGCCGGTCGTGAGTTCAGCGAGCTCGAAGCCGTGATTGGTAATTTTATCAATACACTGGTGCTGCGCCATCACATCAAGCCCGATATGAGTTTTAGCGATGCACTGACACAGAGTTGCGATACCCTGCACAGTGCGCTTAATCATCAGCATATTCCCTTTGATGCTTTGGTCGAGGCACTCAACAGCGAGCGAAGTTTAGGCATTCATCCGCTTACTCAGGTAGTGTTCCGGGTTAACAACCAGGTCAATGAAGCGCTGCAACTGGATGGGCTGGATATCACGGTGAATGATACCGGCGTGCGCAGCGCTAAGCTGGACCTGGAAGTGTCTGTGATTGACTGTGGCGATACCATTGCCGTTGAATGGCTCTACGACAGCGCCTTGTGGCAGGAGCACAGCATTGAGTCGTTTGCCCGCCAGTATACTCAGTTACTGGGCGCTTGTTTGGATGCGCCGCAACAGCAGATCAGTGCCCATAGTCTGGTTGATGCAAACCAGCTGGCGCAGCTACTTGCATTCAGTGCACCACAAAACCACGAGCCAGGCAGCGATATTGGCTGGCACCACCATTTCAGCGCCATTGCCGAGCTTCAGCCACATAGTATTGCGCTGCGGTGTAACGGCGAATCCTATACTTACCTTGAAGTAGAACAAAGAGCGATTCAGTTGGCGCACTGCCTGCTTGAGATGGGGTTTGAAGAACAAAGCCGCCTGGCGCTGCTATTGCCCTCCGGCCCCGCCATGGTTATTGCCGTGCTGGCTATTCTTAAATCCCGCCATGTTTATGTGCCTTTACACTACGACACACCGGAAAAATCCCTGTCTTACATCGTTGAAGATGCTGATATTGTGATGATACTGGCACTCAGCGATGACACCGAAAAACTAATCGAAAGTGCCACCGACTTTCTGTTTCTGGATGATTTATTTGACGTTGAGTCTAACTTTTCCGGTTATCCGGTGTCTGCGCCTGGCGTCGAAGAGTTAGGAGAATCAACGCTCACGGATGCACAGCGCTTGTGCTACATCATTTACACCTCGGGCTCTACCGGACGGCCAAAGGGGGTGATGATCACCCATGGCAACCTGAATGTGTATTTATCTCATGCCATGGATACCTATCTGGATGCCGATACAACCTTACCGCTTGCGGTGGTGAGCACGCCTTTGGCATTTGATGCCACTATCACCGCACTGGTGCCGCCGCTGTTGTGCGGCGGTGAGGTTGAAATTGTGACTCAAGGGCCGCATCAGCTGGCGGCCATCACTGAGCTGTTGTTTAATGCCATCCGGCCACGGCTGTTTAAGCTCACACCGGCACATTTGCGGGCCGTTCAGGCACTGATGGATGAGCTGGGCAGCAACAGCGCCCCTCACACGCTGGTGATTGGCGGTGAGGCGCTGGATGCCGATTTACTGCTTGCGCTGCGCGAAAAGCTGCCAGCCTGCACCTGGATAAATGAATATGGCCCAACGGAAGCAACGGTGGGTTGTAGCGTGTTTGCGCTGACCCCGGATCTGAATCCTTACACCACGTTGCGTCATCCGGATGTGCCAATCGGCCTGCCCAATGCGGGCGTTGCTATGGTGGTGGTCGATGAATGTGACCAGCCCGTACCAGCCAACACGCCCGGGGAGCTGCTGATTGGTGGAGCTGTAGTGAGTCCGGGTTACGTTAACCAGGATGCGCTGAATGAGGAGAAGTTTGTTACCCTGAGCTTTGCCGGACAACCGCCGATGCGCTTTTATCGCAGTGGCGACCTGGTAAAGTGGCACAGCGATGAGCAGGGCAGGCTGGCTTATCTGAGGTATTGTGGCCGCAGCGACGAACAAATTAAGCTGCGCGGCTATCGCATCGACTTGAATGCGATTTGTCATTATCTGCGCGAGCTCGATGGCATACGCGACTGCGCGGTGACGGTCGATGAAACGCAGCAATTGCTGCAGGCGCATATTGTCTACCTTAACGGCAAAGTCCCGCTAGACAGTCATTTACGTAATCACTTGGCGCAATATCTGCCGCCGTACATGATCCCCGGGCAGTTTAATCGTGTTGAGGCCATTGTGCTCACGGCCAATGGCAAAGTGGACAGCAAAGCACTTAAAGCGCTGGCGCAGCAGCGAGAGGCCAGAGTCAATAAAAGCATCGACCTGGCGGCCCTCACGCCCATGCAGTCTTATTTGTATCAGCTTTACAGCGATGTTTTGCTGACGGAGCATTTTGATCTGGACGACAGCTTTTTTGACCTCGGCGGCCATTCACTGCTGGCCATTAAGCTTGTCAGCCAAATTCGCCAGCAAAAACACCTGGAGATAACGCTCCCTCAGCTATTCAAAACGCCAACCATTGCGGCGCTGGCTGAAGTGCTGGAGCAGTGCGACCCAATCGCTGCAGCACAAACGATTGTGCCTGTGTCGCGCCAGCAGCCATTGCCTTTGTCATTTGCACAGCAAAGATTGTGGCTGATTGAGCAGCTTCAGGCGTCCAGCACGCAGTATCATATGCCTGCCGGATTCAAGTTCAGCGGCACGCTCGACAAAGCCGCGTTTAGCGAAGCGCTCAATGCCCTGATAACCCGCCATGAGGTGTTACGTTCGAGGATCGTAAAAGTCGCGGACTCAGCTGAGCCTGTCCAGCAGGTCAGCAGTCAGTTCAATTTACCGCTGACTCAGCTCGACCTAACCAAAATGCGTGAACGTGCCCGTCAGCAGCGCTGGCAGCAGGCAGCGCATACCAACGCAACCGACCGCTTTGATCTCAGCCAGGATCTGCTGCTGCGGGTGTTGCTGGTTGAGTTTGGCAAAGACGACTATCGGGTGCATTTTAATATGCATCACATTGCCAGCGACGGCTGGTCGATGGCGATTCTGGTGCGGGAGTTCATCGCCTTCTATCGTCATTTTGCCAAAGAAGACGACTATCAGCTGCCAGTGGAGCTCACCCAGCCCTTAGCTGTGCAATATGGCGACTTTGCTTACTGGCAGCGTAATACCTGGGCTAAAGATGGCGGTCAGGCAGACTTACAGCACTGGTTAAAAGCACTGGATGGCCATCCGCCGCTTCATCAGTTGCCGCTCGATTATCCTCGCCCGGCCATGGCCCAGCTCAGCGGTTTACGCCATACCCAACGGCTCAGTGCTGCCCTCACGCGGGCTGTTCATGAGCACTGTAAGGCACAAGGCGTCACCTTGTTTATGTGGCTGCATACCGTGTTTTCACTGCTGATCCAGCGTTACAGCCAGAGTGACGATGTGGTGATTGGCTCGCCGGTTGCGGGGCGTGAGCACAACGAAGTGGCCAATTTAATCGGCTTCTTTGTCAACACCCTGGTGATACGCACGCGCACCGAGCCAGAGCAAAGCTTTAATCAGTTACTGGAACAGCAAAAACAGGTGATCCTGGATGCGTTTAAGCATCAGGCACTGCCCTTTGAGCAACTGGTTGAGGCTCTGAAACCTGAGCGAAATCTCGCACACCAGCCTGTTTTCCAGATTTTGTTTGCACTACAAAACAACGAAACGACGGACCTGGTTCTGCCGCAATTGCATATTGAAGTCGAAGCGCCAGATCAGCCCATGATGAAGTTTGACCTGGAGGTCAATGCCATCGAAAACGGCGATGGCATTGAGTTGGAGTGGAACTTTAGCTCAGCCCTGTTTAAACCCGCCACCATCGCGGCATTGGCCGAATCCTTTGAGGTGCTGATCAGCGCCATTTTGAAATCTCCGGAGCATACAGTGCACCGCTTACCTGTGCTCACCCAGTCTCGCCAACAGCAGCTGGTGAATATTAAGGGCGCAGATAAAACAGTCAACTCGCAGTGCATTCACACGCGGGTCAGTGCGCGGGCAAAGCACGATGCAACCGGGCTTGCGGTGCGCGACGCCGATGCCTGTATGCTCAGCTATCAGGCGCTCGAGCATAAGGCCTGTACGTTGGCCAGTTACCTGCTGGAGCAGGGCGTAAAACCGGGCGCGCGCATTGCCCTGTGCCTGAGCGCAGGGTGCGACCAACTGGTGGCCATGCTGGCGGCCTTTAAGGTACGTGCCGCCTATGTGCCCATTGATCCGGCGCTGCCCGCATCCCGATGCCAGTTTATGATCCGCGACAGTGGCGCAAGCTGGTTGCTGACCAGCAGCCCGTTAATGGCGCAATTAAAACCCGTCATTGATGCCGTACAGCAGCCACCGCTGTCGGTGCTGGTGATGGATAAGCCAGAGAATTGGCAGCCTAAGCAGGTACGCGACCATTTTGCCAGCAGCGAGCATTCAGACCTGGCCTATGTGATCTATACCTCGGGCACTACTGGCCAGCCCAAAGGCGTGGCGATCACCCAGGGTAATCTGGCGCTTTATCTTGATCATGCCTGCCATGAGTATATCGATGAAAACCTTAGCTTTAGTGCCGTGAGCACACCGCTGGCGTTTGATGCTACGGTAACCGCCATCTGGCCTGCATTGTTGCAAGGCGTGTGCATCGACATGCTGGCCGATGACGAGCGCATGTTAAAGCAGCTTGCCAGTCGCTTGTGTGGTGAGGTTGCCGGTCTGTTTAAAGTCACTCCGGCCCATTTACAGGGCGTGGTTGCGGTACTGAAACAATGCGGCCTGTCGGATGAGCGTAGTTTTGCAGCGCCGCACAAGGTGATTGTGGGCGGTGAAGCGCTGCCGGTTGCACTGCTGGTGGAGCTGAGCGCCCGATTACCAAATGTTATCTGGGTCAATGAATACGGCCCGACCGAAGCCACAGTAGGCACCAGCACTTATCACTGTGATAAGTCGGAAATTGCACGGCTTCATGCCCAGTCTCTGGTGCAGGTGCCCATTGGTCATCCCATCGCCAATACCCATTTACTGGTGCTGGATGAACAAATGCAGCCGGTGCCTGTGGGTGTGACGGGCGAGCTGTATATCGGTGGCGATAACCTGGCGCAGGGCTACCTGAATCGCAGCGACCTCAGCGCTGAAAAGTTTGTTTGGCTGCCTGTCGGGGCGCAGCAAAGTGAGCTGCGTTTTTATCGCAGTGGCGATCTGGTGCGCTGGTCGGTGAACGACGATGGCACACCTGGTGTATTGCAGTTTTGTCATCGCCTTGATAGCCAGCTGAAGCTGCGGGGCTATCGCATTGAACCACAAGAAATTGCTGAGCAGTTGCAGCAAGACTCCCGCATTGAACAGGCTGTGGTGATGCTTAATGAAACGGCCGATAACCTGGAAGCCTATCTGGTCGTGAGTCCGGATGAACAGAGTGAACAGCCTGTGCTGGCTGATGCCCAATTGTCTGGCGCCTTGTCGACACGACTGAGCGAGTCTTTACCGGCCTACATGGTGCCTTATCGCTATGTGCTGGTCGCTGCATTGCCACTGACTGCCAACGGCAAAGTGGATGTAAAAGCGCTGCATGCTTTAGGGGCGCATTGCGACTCGCCGGCTGAACAGGTTGCACCGCGCAACGACACAGAAGCTGCCCTTGCCGAGATCCTCGCATCGGTATTAGCGCGCACATCAGTCAGTGTGACAGACAACTTCTTTAGCCTGGGCGGCCATTCTTTGCTGGCAACGCAATGCATTGGCCTGATTGAGGCACAATTCGGGGTCGGCATGTCGGTCAGAACCCTGTTTGAGCGGCCTACGGTGGCGGCCTTGGCGCAGTGGATTGAGATCCATCAGGCCATGGCGGAGCAGGCTCAGGATGATAACGAAAACGACACTTCAGAAGAGATGTTTTTGTAATGACGGAACAGTTGATAGCAATTGAGCAGTTAATCGCGGATGCATTGCGTGCGGGCATTACCTTGTATGAAAAAAACGGGGCGCTGGCGTTTAAGCAAAAAGGGGATTTTCCGGCTGATCTTAAACAGCGTATCGTGGCGAATAAAGCCGATATCATCGCGTATTTTCAACAGCAGCGCGGCGCGGCTGAATCGTCGCACTCGGCGATTTCACCCGTTGACCGCTCAGGGCCTTTGCCTGCCAGTTATGCCCAGCAGGGACTGTGGTTTATCGAGCAGCTGCAAGGCAGCAGCCAGTATTATATGCCCGCTGAATTTGTGCTCACCGGGGCGCTGAATATTGCCGCGCTCAAAGCCAGTATCGCCGCGCTGATTGCCCGTCATGAATCTCTTCGCAGTCACTTTATCGCCAGCAGTGAAAGCGGACAGGGCGTAGTTGTACAGGTGGCCGACACGCTCGACACTCCATTTGAGTGGCGAGATGCAAGTCGCTGGCCCAAGGCCGACAGGACGCAGGCAATTCGCGACCAGCTGAGCGAGTTTCTGGCCCGGCCGTTTGACTTAAGCCACGATGCGCTGCTGCGGGCGCTGGTGATTTCAGATCAGCAGACCCACTATCTGGCGTTTAACATGCATCATATCGTGTCCGATGGTGCCTCGATGCAAGTACTGGTGCGGGAGCTTGAGGCACTTTACAGCGCAGAGTTAGGGCAGCAGAACGCCCCGCAACTGGCACCACTGCGCGTGCAGTATGGCGATTATGCCAGCTGGCAGCAAAACACCCTAACGGCTGAGTATCTGGCAGACAAACTAATGTTCTGGCAGCAAGCATTGCAAGGTTTGGATCCTATTCAGTCGCTGCCTGGTGACTTTGTTCGCCCGGCGGTGCAAACCCAGTGCGGCCGGGTTTATCGTCAGACGTTAAGCGCGGCGCTGACAGGGCACATTCAGGCGCACAGCGCACAGCAATCAGTCACGCCGTTTATGTGGTTACTGAGCAGCTTTATGTTGTTTATCGGCCGAGTCACGCAAAACGAACAGGTGATGGTTGGTACGCCGGTGCTTGGGCGCGATCATCCTGAACTGACGCCGCTGATTGGCCTGTTCGTCAATACTCTGGTGATCCCCGCCAATATTGATGAGTCGATGCGCTTTAATGCCTGGCTGGCGCAGCAAAAGGAGCAGATCCTGGCGGCGTTTGAGCATCGTGAGGTGCCATTCGATAAAGTGGTCGAAGCGCTACAGTGTGAGCGTGACATGAGCCACCACCCGCTGGTGCAGATCCTGTTTACGCTGGAGCAAAATACCTCGGCGCAGGCGCTTAATTTACCCGGCCTGAGCACCCTGGAGCAAGCCCAGGCCAGTGATGACATTGACATTAAATGCGACCTGGAACTGAGCGCCATCCTGGACGATGAAACAAACGCACTGACACTGAACTGGAAGTACGACAGCGACCTGTATCGCAGCGAGACCATCGCCCACTGGGCTGAGAGTTTTGCCGTAATGCTTGAGCAACTGGTTGCTGCGCCGCAAAACTCGATTGGGCAAGTTGGGTTGCTCAGCGAGTCGCAAACCGAGGCAATTTTGGCACATGCCCAGTATGCAGACACACACTGGGACACCAGCCAGACGCTGGTTAGTCTGTTTGAGGCACAAGTGAAAAAATTTGGCCAGCGGATAGCGGTGGTCGATGAGCACGAGCGCCTGAGTTACGAAGCACTAAATAACCGCGCCAACCGGCTGGCCAGAGTACTGATCGCAAGCGGCATCACACCCCAAGCCATGCTGCCGGTCAGTGTTACCCGCTCGGTAAATATGGTGGTGACCTTACTGGCGATTTTAAAAGCCGGCGCTGCCTATGTGCCCATAGACCCGGATTATCCCAAAGAGCGGATAGAATACATTATTGGCGATGTTGACAGCCGCTGGCTGATAGTCGACAACGACACCCAGGCACGTTTTGCAAGCTGCGCGGAGCAGATAATCAACATAGACGATGAGGCCATTTATAGGCACATTGCGATTGGCGATGATCTGGCGCTGGATATTCAGCCACAGCATCTGGCCTATATGATCTACACTTCGGGCACCACAGGTCGCCCCAAAGGTGTGCAGATAGAGCACCGCCATGTGGTGCGTCTGCTGCACGTTGAGCCTGCTTTATTTGGTTTTAATGAGCACGATGTGTGGACCCTGTTCCATTCATTTTGTTTTGATTTTTCGGTCTGGGAAATGTACGGCGCTTTGCTGTTTGGCGGCAAACTGGTGGTGATCAGCAAAGCGGTGAGCCAGGATACGCAGGCCTTTGCCCGCTGCTTGCTGAGCGAAAAGGTCACGGTACTTAACCAGACACCGGGCGCTTTTTATGTGTTGCAATCAGCCCTGTGCGCTTTGCCAGAGGCCGAACAGGCCCGATGCCGGGTGCGTTATGTGATTTTTGGCGGTGAGGCCTTACAGCCGGGCAAGCTTAAACCCTGGGCCAGTCGTTTTGATAATTGCCAGCTGATCAACATGTACGGCATTACCGAAACCACTGTGCATGTAACCTTTAAACGTCTTACACAAGCCGATCTGGCGCTGGGCGTAAGCAACATCGGCCATGCCATTCCAACCACCTCGTGCTATGTGTTGGATAAGCACCAACAATTACTGCCCATGGGCGCGGTGGGTGAATTGTATGTGGGTGGCGAGGGCGTATGCCGGGGTTACTGGCAAAGAGAAGCGCTTAATGCTGAGCGCTTTATTGCCGATCCGTTTTCTCCATCTGGCGACAAAAAGCTTTATAAAACCGGCGATCTGGTGCGGTTTCTGCCCGATGGTGAGCTGACCTACATCAGTCGCGCCGACGATCAAGTTAAAGTACGTGGTTATCGCATTGAGCTGGGTGAAATTGAAAACCAGCTGCGCCAGCATCCTCAGCTCCAGGCCGTCAGTGTGTTACTTAATCGTAATGATCAGCAGGGCGCGCGGATCAGCGCCTTTGTGGTCCCAAGCAGTGGCGCCGCACTGGACGAACCGCTCACTCAGGTGCAAGGGTATCTGCGCAGCACACTGCCCGAATTTATGCTGCCATCCAATGTGGTGGTGGTGGATGCGTTACCCCTGACCAGCAATGGCAAAATTGATAAAAAAGCCCTGCTGGCGCTGGATGTATTGCGCCAGGAGGCAGCCTATCGGCCGCCAGGCACACAAACTGAACGGGCCGTTGCCGGGTGTTTTTCTGTCTTGCTGGGTGTTGAGCAGGTCGGCCTGGACGACCACTTCTTCCGACTCGGAGGACATTCACTGTTGGCCACCCAGCTGGTTAGCCAGCTCAGGGAAGTGCATGGTCTGCCCGTCACGTTAAAAGATGTGTTTCAAAACCCCGCTGTGGCTGAGCTGGCCAAAGTGATAGAGCAGGGCGACGCCGAAGTGGCTTTGACTGCGGACATTCCACGAGCTGATACTTCCGCGCCTTTGCCCTTGTCGTTCGCACAGGCGCGGCTGTGGACGGTCGAGCAAATGACGCCAGATTCGGCGCAGTATCATATGCCCGGTACTTTTACGCTCAATGGGCCACTGGATCTGGCTGCATTTAAGCAGGCATGGGAGGCGATCCTTAGCCGCCACCAGGTGCTGCGCAGCAAGATAATACAAGGTGAGACGCTGCAGCCACTGCAAGTGCCCAGTGGCGAATTTACTGTGCCGCTGACTTATATTGATGCTCGTTCACTGACGGCGCGCGCGCAGCAGCAACGCTGGCTCAGCGCACAGCGCGACGATGCCATGTTGGCATTTGATTTAAGCCAGGGGGGGATGCTGCGACTGACTTTGATGGCATGCGCCGACGATATACACAAATTGCGGGTGAATGTGCATCATATCGCTGCTGATGCCCACTCTTTAGCGATTTTAACCGCTGAATTGGCGGCGTTTTATCAGCATTTTGCCAAAGGCCAGCCGTTACCCGAGTGGCTGTCTCAGCCTTTGCCTGTGCAATACGCTGAGTATGCACAGTGGCAACGTACTAACCTGGATGACGCGGCCTTGCAGTTACACCGAGACTTCTGGCTCGCCAATCTGGCAGATGCCCCGCCATTGCACCAGTTGCCGCTGGACAGGGCCAGGACGCGCACATCCGCCAATCACGGTGCTGTGCATCTTGCACACCTTAATACAGAAGAGTTCGAGCAGATCCAGGCGCAGTGCCGTGATAACGACATCACGCTGTTTACCTGGTTGCAAACCGCATTTGCTTTGTTTGTTGGTAAATATAGTCGCAGCGCTGATGTGGTGATCGGTGCACCATTCTCTGGTCGTGAGCACAGCCAGTTGCAGCCGTTGGTTGGGTTTTTCATTAACACTTTACCTATCCGCACGCGCTTTACGCCAGAGATGAGGTTCAGCGAGCTATTGGCGCAGCAAAAAGCGTTGATGATGGATATTCAGGCGCATCAGGCGATGCCGTTTGAGCAGATCCTGGATGCACTTAATGTGGCGCGCGACCTCAGTCATCAGGGCGTGTTCCAGTTAAGTTTTGCACTTAATCCGCAGCTGGACACCCAATTACAGCTGGCTGATATAGCAGTACAGGCTGAGCAGGCGGTGTCTGTGACGGCCAAATTCGACATTGAGCTCAGTGCAGTGCAAACCGACGACGGACTGCGCTTCAGTTGGTGCTACAACACCGCCTTGTTTGATGCCGCCAGCATTGCCCGCATGAGCGAGGCGTTTGGCGTGATGCTGGGCGCAGTTATCCGCAGCCCCGAGCTGGACATTGCACAAGTCCCGTTAACACAGGCGCGCTATCAGGCCATTAGCGGACAATCGCATCAGGTACCAGACACCACGCTGGTTGAACAACTTGCCCGACATGCAAGCCAGACACCCGACAAAGTGGCAATCAAAGCGCCTGAATCGAGCAGTACACTCACTTATGGCGAGCTGGAGCAGCGCGCCTGCACGCTGGCGCAGTATCTGGTTGGGCAGGGACTTCAGCCACAGCAAAGGGTGCTGGTTAGTTGCGATGCCGGCATAGACTTAGTGGTGGCCATGCTGGCAACGCTTAAAGCCGGTGGGGCCTATGTGCCCATGTCACCCGACTATCCAGAGGCACGTATTCAGCATATTATCAGCGACAGCGCCAGTGAGTGGCTGCTGACGCAGACGCGCTTTGCCGTGCAGTTTGACGCTTACCTGGCCTGCAAACAGGTGTGGCTGGACAGCCCGGAGCTGCCCGGGCAATGTGCGGTTTATGCGCAGCAGCGCTTACCCGCAATCGACGCAAACCAGCTGGCTTACGTAATTTATACCTCGGGCACCACAGGGCTGCCCAAGGGCGTGATGATCCCGCATCGCGGGCTTAGCAATTTATGTCACTGGCACCAGCGTGCCTTTGCGCTGAACGCGCACAGTGTTGGCAGTCAGACGGCCAACATTGCCTTTGATGCCGCGACCTGGGAGATCTGGCCTTATCTCAGTGCCAATGCCTCGCTGGTTTTTGTCAGCAGCAATGAGCTGAATGACCCGCAGCGACTATCGGCATTGCTGAGCCGTGAAGCGGTCAGCCATTGCTTTTTGGCCACGCCGATCGCCGAAGTGATGCTGGCAGACGCCGACTTTGCCCCCACTCAGCTGGAATACTTACTGGTAGGCGGCGACCGGCTCAACCCCGTGCGCACTCAGCATCACTTTAAACTGATCAATAACTATGGCCCGACTGAGGCCTCTGTGGTCGCAACCTCGGGCGAGGTTGCTCAGCCCTGCGAAGCGTTGCCGGATATTGGCCTGCCGGTAGATAACTGCGCGGTTTATATCATTGACGAGCAAGGTCGCAGTGTGCCCGATGGCATGGTTGGCGAGCTCTGTATTGCCGGTCCGGGGCTGGCTTTGGGGTATCTCAATCAACCGCAGCTGAGTGATACGCAATTCACTGAGCTCACGCTGGACAACGGCGAGCGCGTGCGCGTGTATCGCAGTGGCGATTTGGTGCGCCGACTCAACAGCGGCCGCATTGCTTATGTGGGCCGAAACGACGCGCAGGTCAAATTACGCGGTTATCGTATTGAGCTGGCTGAAATCGAGCACCAGCTACGCGAGCTTACAGCCGTGGCCGAATGCGTGGTGCTGATAACGCAAACGCAGCCAGGTAATAAACAACTAACGGCGTTTGTGGTACCGCAGTCAATGTCGTCCCAGAGCGAACTGGCCGAACATCTGCGCGGCCAGCTGCGCTCACGACTGCCTGAGTATATGGTGCCGAGCGCATTTGTGATCCTGGACGCACTGCCTTTAACGGCCCACGGCAAGCTGGATAGTCGCGCGCTGGTGCAGCTGGCAGAGCAGACAGGCGATGAGCAGGTGACCCAGCCAGATACGCCGAGTGCCACAAACGCCGGGCACAACCCGGTTTTAGCGCTGATGCAAACCTTACTGAACAAACCAGACATGCAGGCTCAGGATGACTTTTTTGCCAGTGGTGGCGATTCTATTTTGGTCATTCAGCTTGCCAGCCGGGCCAGAGCCGCGGGCATTAGCCTGTCAGTGGCCGATATTTTTGCGCACAGCACGGCGGCGGCATTGGCGGCGAATTTTGTTAGCGACGAAGCGCGTGCACAGCAGGGCGAGTGCGAGCAGCAGCATTTTGTTGGTAAATTAACCCCTCATCCCATTGCGCAGTGGTTTTTCGCTCAGGCATTTGCAGTGCCCGAGCACTGGAATCAGGCCGTCATGCTGAGCGTCGATAAATCGCTCTCGTTTAGTCATTTATGTGATGCCATGCAGGGGGTGCTGGCGTGCCACGACGCGCTGCGGCTGACGGTCAGGAACCATGCACACTTGTACATTGGCGAGCAGCTCGACAGCATACAGGTGTGTCAGTATCACGACCTCAGTGCCTCAGGAATAGATTGGCGAGAGGCACTCTCTGAATTCAGCGAGCGGGCGCAGGCAGGCTTTACTTTCGATGGCTCGCCCTTGTTAAAAGTGTGTCATATTGCCACGCCCGATACCGAGCAAAGCAATCGGCTGCTGCTGGTTGCCCATCACTTATTAATTGATGGCGTTTCCTGGCGTATTTTGCTGGCTGACCTTGAACAGGCCTGTGCTCAGGCGCAAAACGCTCAGGCTGTACACTTGCCACCGGCCAGTGCCTCTCTGGATGCCATTGCGTTTTATCTGCAAGAGCAGGCGCGCGAAAGCCAGTATCTTGCCAGCTGGCAGGAAGCCGCGAAAGCCGCACAAAACCAGGGGCCACTGGGGGCCAGCGCCTCTGGTAGCAAGCACAATGCAGCCATCTGCAATAAAATTCAGCTTAGCCCGGCTCAGACTCAGCAGCTGTTAAATGACGCAAACCGGGCATACAAGAGTACCATTCAAACCCTGTTGCTGAGTGCCTGGCAGTGGACCGCGCTGCGTTATTACGAGCGTCCAGAGCTGGTAGTTATGCTTGAAAGCCATGGTCGCGCTCAGCTCAAAGGCGCGCTCGATGCAAGTCGTACCATCGGCTGGCTCACCGCGTTATTCCCGCTGCATATGAGCAGCCCGGTTGGTCAATCTGAGCAGGCGCTGATTGATCTGATCTGCACTGTTAAAGAGCAACTGGCCTGGACAACCCGCCATGGCAGCGAGTTTGGTGCGCTGTGTTATGCCCACCCAGAATCACAGGTCCGGGCGTCACTGACGATAGACACCCGCACGCAAACTTTCTTTAACTACCTCGGGCAGCTGGACACCGTATTGGATCACAGCGGGTTGCTTGGTGATGCCTCTGAACCCACGGGCAGTCTGCGAAGCGAAGCCGATGCGGTGTTTGCGGCCTTGCAAATAACCGCTGCGGTGACCGGGGGCCGTCTGTCTGTGACGCTGGAATGCGCACCAGAATATTATACCGAGCAAGACGCACAGCAGCTGAGTGCGCACTTTGAGCTGGCGATTGAAGAGGTGCTTGCTCATTGTTTAGCACAAACCGAACACTGTCCAACGCCCAGTGACTTCCCGTCACTGCCCCAGCTTGACAATGCTCAGTTAACCCAGCTGATGCATAAAGCCGGGCAGGGCGTGGCCGATATTTATCCGATGACGCCATTGCAACAGGGCATGTGGTTTCACGCCCAAGGCACTGACAATAAAGCCTATCTGGAGCAATCTGTGATGCTGCTGGATGGCGCATTGGACACCGAGGCATTCGCCTACGCCTGGACACAGCTGATTGCCAGCCACTCGATTTTGCGCACGGCGTTTTTTGTCACCGTACATCAGCCCGTGCAGGTGGTTTATGACAAGCGTGACTTGCCCTTGCAAATGGGTGAGCAACAGCCATTCGATGAACAAGTGAAAACGCGTTTGGCCGAGGTAGCGGCGCAGGAATATCAGCAGCCCCTGGACTTGCAGCGCGCGCCTTGTATGCGCTTGCGACTGGTGCCCTTTGGCGAGCATTGCCACGGGCTGATCTGGACGTACCATCATATGATTATGGATGGCTGGTCGTTGCCGGTGCTGTTTGCCGAGCTGATTGAGCACTACCAGGCCCGGGTACTAACGCGCATGGTGCAAACGCTTGCCGACCCTTTTCGCGATTATGTTGAGTATCTTGATAAACGTGACAAACACGCTGAGCAGGCGTTCTGGCGCCAACAACTGGCACAGGTCGACACACCCACGCTGCTCACTGAGCACCTGGCTATCAGAGACAAACAAAACCACAGCGTCAGTGAGATAACTGAAACGCTGAGCGCGGATTTCACCGCCCAGCTAAGTGATTTTGCAAAGCAGCGGGGATTAACGCTTAACCAAGTGATCCAGGGTGCCTGGGCCTACTGGCTACGCACCTGTTGTCAGAGTGACTATGTGTTGTTTGGTCAAACCGTATCCGGACGTCCGGAGTCTCTGCCTCGTGTAGCCGAGCGTGTCGGCCTCTACATTAATACTCAGCCGGTGTTGATTAATACCCCAGGGCAGCTGACGGTTAACGACTACCTGTTGCAGATCAGAGAGCTTCAGGCGTCGCTGGCGCAATATGCCCACACGCCTCTGTCACAAGTCCAGCAATGGAGCCAGATTGATAACAGCGGCGACCTGTTCGATGCCCTGTATGTATTTGAAAACTTCCCAAGCGATCCGCTGGCGCAAGACTCCGGGCCATTCAAGGTCACCGTCTGCTCGGAGCGGGATCAGACCCATTACCCAGTCACTTTTGTGGTCGGCGTGGCAAGTCAGCTGTCGCTGACTCTCAGCTATCGCGAAGCCCTGCTGACGAGCGATCAGGCGCAGCAAAGTTTGGCTTTAATCACCAAACTACTGGCGGCCTTTATGGCTAAACCAGAAGCGACTTTGGCCGAGTTGCCGCTGATAAAGCCACAGCAAATTACCCCGTTGGCACAGTTCAGGCTACCCGGTGCAAAGGCACAGAGCATCGACCATAGCACCTTACAACAGGCGTTTGAGCACATCAGGGCAAGTTATGGGCAATGTACGGCTATTCGCTATTATCCATCCGGGATTGAGCAGCCCGCCGTAACCCTGACTTATGCCGAGCTGGATGACGCCGCAGCAAGGCTCGCGAATTACCAGCTGTCACAACACAGTATTCAGGCTGGTCAGTCCGTGGTGGCGGTGTGTTTAGCGCCCGGACCACAGCTGATAATTGCCATTTTGGCGGCGCTAAAGTTGGGGGCATGCTACCTGCCGCTGGTCCCCGTACTGCCCGAGCAAAGACGGCAATATATGCTTAACAATGCAAGCGCTGCGGTGTTGCTCACAACCGAGCAGGATTGGCAGGGCGCAACACCGGATTGCCCGGTCGTAGACCTGACTGAGTGTGAAGCAGACATATCGGCTCAGCCCGCGCTTTGCGTGCAGCGCACCTGCCACAGCGACGCGCCTTGTTATGTGATTTACACCTCGGGCACCACCGGGGAGCCGAAGGGGGTGCAAGTGGCTCACCGCAGTGTGCTCAATTACGTGGCTGCTTTGCAAAGCAATTATGCCATTACACCGAATGACAACTACCTGCAATTTGCCAGCTGTAGCTTTGATGTTTTTGCCGAAGAAGTATTTTGTACCTTACTCAGTGGCGCAACCCTGGTGATGGCCGAGCAGGAACAATTGCTCAATAGTCAGACGCTGGCGGGCTTGGCGCGTCATGCACAGCTGAGCCTGATGAGCCTGCCAACGGCTTACTGGCAGCAACTGGCGGTCAATCCAGTTGATTTGGGTAATGCAATGCGCATCATCACCGTCGGTGGCGAGCAAATGCAGAGCGCGGCACTGCGGGCCTGGCAGGCACATTATGGCGCGTCTGTTCGGGTTATTAACGCCTATGGCCCGACCGAGACCACCATCTCAGCCACGCTTCAGGATGTGACCAACTTCCAGGGCGAGTCTGTACCGATTGGATTGCCTCTGGCTGGGGTAACGGCACATGTGCTCGACAGCGAGTTTAGAGCGTTGCCGGATGGCCTCGCCGGTGAGTTGTATATCAGCGGTCCTGCTTTGGCACTGGGTTATTTGGGCGATAAGGAAAAGACAGACAAGGCCTTTGTGCTCAATCCCCATACGCAAACACGCTGCTATAAAACCGGCGATAAGGTCAGAGTGGTGGACGGCGAATTGCACTTTTTAGGCCGACTGGACGAGCAGGTAAAGGTGCGGGGCTATCGTATTGAGCTGGGCGAAATAGAACGCGCACTGCTAGCCCAAAGCGGTGTTGATGCCTGTGCGGTAATAGTCAAACACGAGCAGCTGATAGCCTTTATTGAATCTGCTGATGAGCCAGATGTGGCCCTGCTTAAAGCGGCTGTGGCCGAGCTGCTGCCAGCCTACATGGTGCCGCAGTGGATTGTACCGCGAGCCGCGCTGCCCCATAACCACAACGGCAAACTGGACAGAAAAGCACTCGAGCGAGAGGCAGAGACCCTGACTCTGGCTGAGCCGCAAGACTATGTTGCGCCATCCACACCCCTCGAGCGCCATTTGTGTGACTATCTTGGCGAGTTACTGCACTGCCCGCGGGTGGGTCTGAGCGATGACTTTTTTGCCTTAGGTGGCCATTCTTTGTTACTGATGCGACTACACAGCGAATTGTGCGATGCGCTTCAGGCACAGGTGCCTATTTCCTTATTGCTACTGCATAGCCGCGTTGGTGCGCTGGCTCAGGCGTTAAGTGATTTCCAGCGAGCCAATCAGCAGCAACCAGAGACGCTTCAGAGCCTGTTGTGCCTGCAAGCTGGCAGTCCGGGCGTGACACCTGTGGTGCTGATAGCCGGAGCCGGTGGTCTGCTGATGGCCTTTCAGGCACTGGTGCAAGGGCTGGATAAGCGAGTCCCGGTGTACGGCCTGCAACCGGATGTGGTGGCGCACGACCCCGATGTAGTCGGCTCAGTTGACGCTACGGCGCAGCACTATTTGTCGGCACTTGCGCAGGCGCAGTCTGGTCCGGTTCATCTTGTTGGCCACTCCTTTGGCAGTTTTATTGCGCTGGCAATGGCGCAGCGCTTAAGTGCGAATGAAGGCTCTGAAAGCGGCTCTCTGAATATCTCGGTGACGTCAGTCACCATACTGGATACGCCCAGACCCACGCAAAGTTCGGTGGCTATCAGCGCTATGCAGGCCAGTCAGCTGATGCTTGAAAACCTCAATACCTTCTTTGCGCTGGGTTTCAGTGCGGCGCAGCTTAGCGAACTCGGTGCTAAACCGCTTGAGGAACAAACCGTTTGCCTGGCAGATGCCATGGCACAGTCGGGCTATCACTTTAGCGCCGAGCAACTTCAGCGGTTGCAGGCGGTGTTTCGCGGTCAGCTGATGGCCGATGTGCAGTTACCCGCAGAGCTAAACTGCCCGCTTTGTGTAATTAAAGCGCGCGAAACCAATGAGTTTGAAGGCCGACCTCTGGCACCCGATATGGGCTGGCAGGCGCTGTACGGCAAAGTGCATTGCCACGAAGTCGCAGGCAACCACTTGTCAATTTTGCAGCACCAGCAGGTGGGTGCCGTGGTGGAAATAATAGAGAGCTACTGTGATTTGTAGTCTATTGTTTAGCAATATGTTTTTAAATTGTTTTAATTTGGCTTTGGTTGTGCGTAAAAAATAAACAATTAATGTCAAAATTGCGATGTAAATTTTACTTGATACCTTAATTAAAGGATGGGAATAAAATGGATCAGTTACTATCACCAGACATGGATTTAAACTCCGCCGCTACAGATCAACGGATCCATGATCTCTCAGGACAAAAGCAAAGTGGTCTTGCCTGGGTCAAGGCGAACGTGAAGGAAATTAATGCCTGGGTTGACCGCGATGGCTTTGCGCTGCTTCGTGGCCTCAACATCGTCAGCACCAATCAGTTCAGTACCATTCTGGAAACGATCTTTGGCGAGCCGTTAAGCCAGTATATTTATCGCTCCTCACCGCGTACCGCGCTGCGAAATAACATTTATACGACCACCGAATATCACGCCGATCAGGTGATCCTGCAACACAACGAAAATGCCTACTCCAATTGCTGGCCAATGCGAATGGGCTTTTTCTGCGTTTTACCGGCCACCACCGGCGGTGATACACCCCTTGCCGACAGCCGTGAAGTTTATAAACGTCTGCCCGAAGCGCTCAGAGCCCGCTTTGAAGAGCGCGGCATTATGTATGTGCGCAATTACGGCGACATAGATTTGCCCTGGCAGGAGGTGTTCCAGACCCAAAGCCGCGATGAAGTAGAAGCGTATTGCTGGAAAAACGACATCCAGTGTGAATGGTTCGACGATGGCAGGCTGCAGACCCGACAGTTCAGGCCTGCGGTCATGGCGCATCCGCAAACAGGTGAAAAGGTTTGGTTTAATCAGGCACACCTGTTCCATTGCTCCGCAGTAGACACGGACATGCCCGACAGCATTGGTGCAGATTATTTGCCGCGTAACGCTTATTACGGCGATGGCGGCGAGATTGCCAAGGAAGACATTGATGTGATCAACCAGGTTTATCGTGAGCTAACGTTTTCTTACCCCTGGCAGCGCAACGACATTTTGCTGCTGGACAACATGCTATTTACCCATGGCCGTCAGGCTTATACCGGTAATCGTAAGGTGCTGGTGGGAATGGCAAAAGCAGCACGTTAAGGCGTGCAATCCGGGGTTTGTTAGTGGTGCTGAGGTTGACAAACAAAGTGGTCAAATTTGAGGAATCAAAACAATGAAATGGTTAAACCCATCAAGGCTGAATATCATGGTGATGTGCCTGATAAGCCTGGCTCTGGCATCGTGTCTGCAAAACAAAAGTACGGCGAAAGACACCACTATCACCGCTTCACAAATAGAAATGATAGACACCTCGGTCAGGCAATACTGCGATGCCATGGTGTTTTTCGGTACTATTTATATTACTTCAATAGACAAAGTGGTTTATGAATACCACTGTGGCCCGCAAAACATTCAGTACAAGGCGGATAACACGGTTAAGTCTAAGTACCGGATTGGCTCAAATACCAAAGCATTTGCCGCTGCTATCCTGATGCGTATGCTCGAAGGCAAAGATCTCAGGGTTGAAACAGTGGGCGACTATCTGCCCTGGTATCCAAAGAACCAGTGTGCAGATGTAACCTTGCACAACCTGCTGGCCATGTCGTCGGGGATCCCAAATTACAGCGACAACGAAGAAGTTTACAACAACTGGGGTTGGCGCCCTTATTTGTACGATGAAACCTTGAACCTGAATGGTCCTGAAGGGTTTGGCAATCGCTTTTGTACCTGTGAAGAGCAAGGCGGGCAACCGTCGTTCAGCCAGGGCAGCAAATACGAATACAGTAACTGCAACTACTATCTGGTGGGCAACATCATCGAGCAGCTGGCGGCAGGCACGCAAGGCGACATCGATCGTAGTTTTTGGTTCAGCAATATCGTTAAAGAGCAGATCCTCGACCCGTTGGATATGAGCGACAGTGGCTCGTTCAGCGCCATTGGGATCTATTCAGATATGACCACAGGCTATATCTACAAAGACAATCAGTATTTGCCACTGGCTAACGGTCGTCCACCGGCCACGGGCGGGCCAGCCCCTTATGAAGACATTTTGGTTAACCCTTACAGCAATCCGCTCGTGCTTTACTCGGCCGGTGATATGTACTCCACCGTGCAAGACATGCACAAATGGGATCAGGGTTTGTATACCAACAAAATTCTGAATGAAGCGCAAAAGCTGGCGGCATTCGCACCTTATTCCAACACCGGCAGTTCCTCGTCGTGTGAATACTATGGCTACGGCTGGTTTGTCACCTATATCGACCCTAACCAGTACGGCAAAGTGGCAGACTGCCCCGATGATCCAAGCGAAACCAACCTCAGAAAGTACGAGAAATTCCTACAGTATTCAGGCAGCTATCCGTACTCATGGGTCACCAGCTTTAACCGCCTGCTGGAGCGGGATCAAAACGTCATGGTGTTCAGCAACTATGTGAAAACCGGCACAGAGTCGGATTGTATTGCCGAAGAAATTCGCAACATCATCTTTTACAGCGATAAACACCGCACCGAAGCCTGCCAGACGGTGTTAGATGAAGCGTAAGAGGGGCGAGTTAACTAAACCCACGTCGCCGCCATCCCGCACTGGATGCGGGATCTACTCACAGACCACTGTGTGGCGGTGAGTAAATGCCTAGGGAGAGGTCGAGTTGCGGTTAGGTGGTTCCCGGCTCGGGGGCCGGGATGACAGGCTTCACTGTTGAGTGGCATCCACACCGCTGTCATCCCGCACTTGCTGCGGGATCTACTTACAGACCACTGTGTGGTGGTGAGTAAGTGCCGGGGGTGAGGTCGAGTTGCGGTTAGATGGTTCCCGGCTCGGAGGCCGGGATGACGAGAGCTGGGGCCGGGATGACAGATGGGGCCCAGAACGACAGGCTTCACTGTTGAGTGACATCCACACCGCTGTCATCCCGCACTTGCTGCGGTATCTACTTACAGACCACTGTGTGGTGGTGAGTAAGTGCCGGGGGTGAGGTCGAGTTGCGGTTAGATGGTTTCCGGCTCGTAGGCCGGGATGACGAGAGCTCGGGGGGCGGTGTGAAGGGTACAGAGCAAGTGTGGTGCATCCGTTAGATGTAACAGAATCGCTAACGAGGAGCAGGTATGACAGGCTTCACTGTTGAGTGGCATCCACACCGCTGTCATCCCGCACTTGCTGCGGGATCTACTTACAGACCACAGTGTGGTGGTGAGTAAGTGCCGGGGGCGAGGTTGAGTTGCGGTTAGATGGTTCCCGGCTCGGAGGCCGGGATGACAGGTGTGGGGGCTGTATGGCAGATGTGGGCCGGTAAGGCGGATGCAAAACAAGTGTGGCGCATCTGTTAGATGTAACGGCATCACAAACGATGAGCAGGTATGACAGGCTTCACTGTTGAGTGACATCCACACTGCTGTCATCCCGCACTTGCTGCGGGATCTACTTACAGACCACTGTGTGGTGGTGAGTAAGTGCCGGGGGCGAGGTCGAGTTGCGGATAGATGGTTCCCGGCTCGGAGGCCGGGATGACGAGAGCTCGGGGGCGGTATGAAGGGTACAGAGCAAGTGTGGTGCATCCGTTAGATGTAACAGAATCACTAACGAGGAGCAGGTATGACAGGCTTCACTGTTGAGTGACATCCACACTGCTGTCATCCCGCACTTGCTGCGGGATCTACTCACAGACCACTGTGTGGCGGTGAGTAAATGCCTAGGGTGAGGTCGAGTTGCGGTTAGGTGGTTCCCGGCTCGTAGGCCGGGATGACGAGAGCTCGGGGGGCGGTATGAAGGGTACAGAGCAAGTGTGGTGCATCCGTTAGATGTAACAGAATCACTAACAAGGAGCAGGTATGACAGGCTTCACTGTTTAGTGACATCCACACTGCTGTCATCCCGCACTTGCTGTGGGATCTACTCACAGACCACTGTGGCGGTGAGTAAATGCCTAGGGTGAGGTCGAGTTGCGGTTAGATGGTTCCCGGCTCGTAGGCCGGGATGACGAGAGCTCGGGGGGCGGTATGAAGGGTACAGAGCAAGTGTGGTGTATCCGTTAGATGTAACAGAATCGCTAACGAGGAGCAGGTATGACAGGCTTCACTGTTGAGTGACATCCGCACCGCTGTCATCCCGCACTTGCTGCGGGATCTACTTACAGACCACTGTGTGGCGGTGAGTAAGTGCCGGGGAGAGGTCGAGTCGCGGATAGGTGGTTCCCGGCTCGGGGGCCGGGATGACAGATGGGGCCCAGAACGACAGGCTTCACTGTTGAGTGGCATCCACACCGCTGTCATCCCGCACTTGCTGCGGGATCTACTTACAGACCACAGTGTGGTGGTGAGTAAGTGCCGGGGGCGAGGTTGAGTTGCGGTTAGATGGTTCCCGGCTCGTAGGCCGGGATGACGAGAGCTCGGGGGCTGGGATGATAGGTAGAGGGCCGGGATGACAGGTAGGGCCCAGAGCGACAGATGGGTAATTAAGTGGCGGGGCCGAAGTTTGCCATGCAGCCAAAGTGAGGCCCCAATGCAAAAACATAAAAGAGCAGCAGTGAACTAGGGCGCCTGTATCAAATTCACTGCATTTTAAACGCATTTACTTGCTGTGTTTTAGGACATGGAAAGTGAAAAAGGGCAAGTTAGGGTCTAGGCTTTACCTGACTTGGTGGGTTTAACAACTGTTTATGCCAACTGAGTTTTTAACGACGTTGGTACCATTCCAATCATAGAGGAAAAAACATGACAGCGACAAAAACAGCGAAGGATGACAAGGCCACAGCGGCTGCTGAAGCTGCAGCAAAGCAGGATTCAGTCAGTGTTGAGGTTGAGAATCGCGAAGCGGTAGCGCGCATTATTGTCGACAAGTACACCAAATGGTCATTCGGTACAGGGCTTATCCCAGTACCAGCAATCGACTTGGTGGCCTTGACTGGGGTACAAATCAAGATGATCAGTGAGATTGCCAAAGTATATGGTCAGTCTTATAGCGACAATAAGATCCGCGGTACGGTAAGTGCGGTGATTGGCGGCTCATTCCCACAGTCTTTGGGCGGTGCAGGACTTAGTAGCTTCTTAAAGTCAGTACCAATCATTGGCACGCTTAGCGCAATCGCATTTATGCCAGTAGTATCCGCAGCGTCTACCAGTGCGGTAGGTACTACGTTTATCCGACACTTTGAAAACGGCGGTACTTTGCTAGATCTAAATCTGGCAAGTATTAAGGGAGACATCTCTGAAATTGCAGCAAAGTATCGAAAAGATAAAGGCAACAGCACTCAAGACACCCAAGCTACAGCGTAAGTTGAGAGGCTAAAACACAAATAAACCAGCAGCGTACCTGTTGGTTTATTTGCTCACAGGTTAAACCAAACTGATTGTCAGTTTATAGGAGCAAATTATGTTAGTTACTTTATATCTGGTGTTATGTGTACTTTCTGGCTACTGGGGCCGCAATACGTTTGCAGGCCCTGTGGGTTTCTTTTTCATTGGCCTGGTTTTTACCCCATTGGTGAGTTTACTGGTGCTATTACTGGCTAAAACACGTCTTGCAGATCCAAAAGAAGTGGAGGAACAACAGTAAGTTCAGCATTGCCAGCATTCACCGCTTGATTGCGGGTGAAAAATAGGCAAGCTAAAAACCAGAGGAAGTAGATCCTCAAGATAAGATAACAAGGATTGCAGTTCTGACTGCGTCGTAGCGCTCAGTATTATCACCAGTGGCGGACTTTCAGGCCACTGGTAACACAATGAAAAGACAATAAAAATGGTATTATACGATTTAATAAGTCGAAACATTAAAATTAAAAAAAGGACCTTTGTATTACTCGGTTGTATCTCTGGCCTTGCCAATGCACTGGTGCTTGCTCTTATCAACAACGTGGCAGAAAACATTTCTGATATCCACAAAGAAAACCATGTATTTTACTATCTGGTACTGTTTACCCTGACAGTGCTGATCTACGGCCTAACGCAGCAGCGGCTGATGACCAAAGCCGCAAGAATGGTTGAAAGATCCATTGACCATATGCGTGTTGAGCTGTTTGAGTCGGTGCGACATACCGAGCTATCGACGCTGGAAAAAATCGGCAAAGAGCGCATATTTAATACGCTCAGCAAAGAGCTGCAAACCATTTCTCAGTCAGCTCAGCTCTTTGTTATCATCGGGCAGTCCATCAGCCTGGTGTTTTTTACCTCACTCTATATTGCCTATCACTCAGTTATGGCATTTGTGGTTTTGAGTTTGCTGATCATGCTGGGCGGCAGTATTCACAGACTGCGGGCCAACGAAATTCAACGCAATATGGCGCTGGCATTTCAGAGCGAAAACCAGCTAATTCAGCGCCTGTCGGACTTGCTCGACGGTTTTAAGGAAGTAAAACTGAGCGCCCCCAGAGCAGACGACCTGGAGCATGAGTTCGCGTTATCCTCGGGCAAGGCGCGGCGTGCGCAAACGGTTACCAAAACCTTGTTTGCAACCGACTTTGTGCTCTCGCAGATCACCTTCTTCGCCGCAACCGGTGCCATGGTGTTTTTTGTGCCTGTGTTATCCGATGTTTACCCTGAGGTGGTCATTAAAGTCACTACGGCATCTTTATTTTTAATCGGCCCGATCACCAGTATTGTTGGTGGTATTCCGGTTTTCACAACGGCCACAGAGGCGGCGCAAAATGTACTGGCGCTGGAGGCCGACCTAAAACGCGAGCAAGCCGAAACCTCGCCACCGCGTAAAGCAGAGGTACAGCCCATTGAGAGCTTTGAAGAGCTCAGGCTGGAAGGGGCGTATTATCAGCATAATCGTAAACCCGGTGACCGACCGTTTTTTGTCGGTCCGGTCGATTTAACGGTTAAACGCGGGCAAATTACGTTTATTACCGGAGGAAACGGTAGCGGTAAAACCACCTTTATTCGCATGTTAACCGGCTTATATGAACTTCAGGCCGGGCAGATCTTTCTTGACGGGCGGCCGGTTCATGATGCCGACCGTGAGAGTTTCCGCAGTATTTTTACCTCGGTGTTCGCCGATTTCCACCTGTTTAAACAGCTCTATGGGATCAGGGCCACCTCTCAGGAAGAAATTGACGAATGGCTGGCCTTTTTAGAAATGAACGCCAAGGTCAGCGTGACGGATGGCGAATTCAGTACCATAGACCTCTCATCCGGACAACGGAAACGCCTGGCACTGCTGAGTACCATACTGGAAAACCGGCCAATTTATATTTTTGATGAGTGGGCCGCCGATCAGGACCCTATATTCAGACGAAAATTCTATGAACAGGTACTACCCAGGCTCAAGGCCCGTGGTAACACCGTGATCGCAATTACACATGACGATGCTTATTTCCATTTAGCAGACGTACATTTGAAGATGGTAGAAGGACAACTAATGGAACATCATGAAGTAGAAACAGATGGAGTGCCGTCATGAATATAATCCTCCCACCTGATTTAATGCTTATAGGACTGGCGGGTGCCTGCCTGCTGATCCTCATTGCGAATTTGATTATGCGAGTGCTGCGGCGCTACAAACCTGGCTGGCGTAAACGCATATTATCCTGGCGGTTTAGAGCTGGTTTAACTATTTTAATCTGTTTGTTCCTGATCGTGGCGTTGGTGCCGTTTATTTTTATCCGGGTAGACTCTGGTGAGGTAGCTGTACTTTGGAAGCGCTTTGGTGGGGGGACTTATCTGGACCAACATTTTAGCGAAGGTACTGTGCTGGTGATGCCCTGGGATAAGCTGATCATTTATAACGGCCGTTTTCAGACTGCTCACGAAAGCATAGATGCCATTACCAAAGAGGGTCTCAGGATCACACTCAATGTGACTGTCAGGTATCGGCCAGTGATTGAGCATGTTCCTTACTTACATCAGTTAGTGGGGCCACGGTATCTGGAAGAAATGGTGTTGCCCGAAGTGGCGTCTGCGGTACGCATGATAGTGTCGGACTTTCGTGCAGAGGAAGTGTACAGCCATCAACGTATGGCAATTCAAAAACGGTTACTAAAAGATGTGCTTGATGAATTACACATACAAGAAGAATCGATTTTGGAAGAAAGTCAACACATGAAAGATGGCCACGCCTTAGTGAACTTGGACGATATGCTGATAAAACGGGTAGATGTGCCGGATAAAGTGCATGAGGCAATTATCTCTAAGGTCAACCAGAGCTATCTGAATGAAGAATATGCAATGCGCCTTGAAGTTGCGAAAAAAGAAGCGCAGCGCAAGAAAACCGAAGCACAAGGTATTGCCGATTTTCAGGAAACCGTGGCGGGTGGCATATCCGAAACCTACCTGAGATGGCGTGGTATTGAGGCCACCATTGAACTGGCGAAATCTAACAACGCTAAAGTTGTAGTAATAGGCAGCGGTAAAGACGGACTTCCCCTAATACTCAATACCGAAAGCAGCCTGAGTGGGCCTGAGCCCAAGCTGAGTCAGGAAGTGACCAAGTTAGTAAAGGCAGAAGAGGCAACAAAACCTCAGCAAGGTTACGCCAACAGTGTGATTAAGCCCGGTGAGCCCATGAGTAGCCATCATATGACCTCAGCAAAATCGGGAGAGCCTTTACATAAATAACGCAATGAAGCAGGCGGGTTGATAACGGCAAAGCGCTTTTGTCAACCCGCCTGCTTTGTACGGCCGCCTTATAAGTAAGGAAAATAAGTAAGGAGACGCTTTAGCCAAAAGGGGCTCCTTACCAGCGTCGCCAAATTAGTTTTCATATTACGATCTAAATATCACGTCCGTCATACCGTATTTGATACGGGATCTGCCAACAAGCTACGCCAAGATACAGTCAGACATATTGATCTAAATAGGCTTGCATATTATGCACCAGCGGCCTTCGCACTCGTAAAGGGGCTTTACACCAATCTTGTACAGGTGATTATCTACTAGCGACAACAAGCACAAAAATCGTGTAGGTGATAATAAAAAGTGAGTCTGATTAACAATAGAAAAGGGCAGTAAAGGAAAGACAGTCATAAAGGCACACCGGGTGTGCCTTAGCCATTCGACCTTACAGTGGCATATTACATGTATACACTTGGACATAGGTATGCCAAGGGCAACCCTTATTCACTTTGGTTGGTGGAAAGGCAACATCAACACCCCCGGCAACTTGCGGAGTTTGTTCTAAACCTACAGCTTTGCTATTAGATAAGTTTTTGAATTTCTTTTTATTTAAACTTAGTTTCATTTCTATTTCCTTGTTATTTATTAGGCGAAATGCCGAACATAGTTATGACACACTGGGTAACATTTGTAAACAGCAGGTTCTTATTGGGAGCGGGCAGGGGAGTCCTGCTAAAGCATGGCCGGGTAAAAGGTGCACTTTAGAGTCATGTCAAGGCACGCTGGGTGCCTTGGCATTTTCTGTCTATCGCGGGATACAGGTATTCAATGGATAGTACGAGAACCATGGACAAGTCTGTTGCACTCGGGTAGGTGGGATAGCGCTTGCGCCGCCTGCGATCAATGGCGTTTGCTGCGCGTCTATTGCTTTTTCATTACATAGGTTTTTAAGATTCTTTTTACTGAGGTGTAGCTTCATACTAATTTCCTTTTGTGACTTGTTAATTGGGCCGGGTTGTTTTTTGCACAAAACACCCTGTGTGTAAATTGAAAGAATCTAATGCATGTTTTGCCTGCACGCGCCGGGTTCTCGACTCTTGAGTAAAAATAGTCGTCACCCATCCATATTTTGTTCTTATTGTTTGGTTAGTATTTCGGGACGGTCTGAGGGAGCACTATCTGCTTACAAATCGAACTGTTGCCGACGGGCGCCCACCTGCGTGGACTTGCTCAGTGTAGCTGCATTATTCCGGGTAGGATCATTTCGCGTTTCTATTCGCCTTAATGCAATGGTTCGATAATCTGTCTGCGCTTGATTGAAAGAGTAAATAGAGTAAACAGGTACAATCTCTGGTCAGGGTAGCCTGATAAAGGTGGCCAGAGTGACGTGACTGTAATTGAGAGTACTTATATAAAGGCACATTGGATGTGCCTTTTTTACTAACTTAATAATCGCTTTTATCAGGTGTTGTGGTGCAAAAGGAGACTGTGTTACTCAGCTAGGTTATCCTCCTGCACCCTAAATGGCTTACACGGCGTTCGTCGCCTTAAAAAGTGGCCAAGCCATTCATTTTATTTAACCAGTTTCATACCAATGGCATAGCTTCTGAGATAAGCGCTCGCACCGTACATGTGATCTTTGGCTTTTGACACCACCTTGGAAGAGTTCCCGTGCTGTTGCGGATGCATGCTGTATAGCAGTACATCTGGTTTCTCAAGATGCTCTTTATTCTTACTTACTTCGGCACCAACACCAGTCAGAACAAAGCCATTGGGCATATTTACTGTGGACTCAATCCGAGAACTGGGGTGGTAATTGAAGTCACCAAAACGTTGGTACGGCTCGATATGCCCCAGATTATGCCCAAGCTCAGCGTTTGCTAGATCTTTACGAATACCGACGATGCAGGTCGTGAGTGTTGCTTTCTCGTAGTATCCATGATCTTTCGTTGCTGCAACCCATTTACCATAACTATTGGGAAATGATGCGTACATCAAGTGGCCAGCGCGTACATCCGTCCAGTTTGACCTAGCACCGCCACCAATCATCAGATAACCGCTTTCAGGAATACGGGTTGAGCTGTTCGGGTTTTGGCTTGCCGTTTGAGATTGCTCCGAACCGCACCAGGTTTTGATGATATTATGCTCTCGAATTTCACTGCGGGAGATCCCTTTAATTTTTATACCAATAGCATAGGCGGTAAGGTTATGGCGCGATGGGTAGCCATGATCTTTGGTTGATACTATCCAGGATTGCTGCGTATTTACGTCCGGGTAGGAAGCTGTGATTAAGGCTGCGGTGTTGATGTCTAAGTGTACACCACCCCCCACGACAACCCAATCTTCATGAATATCGATTTTAACGTCGCGGTTATGCTGATTACCTCCTTTGGTTTCTTTCCACACTCGCATTTCGATTAAACCAGATTCATCTACACTACTATAAACAACCTCTGCTGCATTTGCCTGCATACCCATTGCCATTATAGCACCACATAAAATAGATTTATTGAATTTCATTTTATTTACTCCGTTGTAGGTTTTATGTTTCGGTTTTTATGATGGCTGAATTTTTGGTTATTTATAACTACCTGATTAGGTGGGTGTGTTTTAATTTTATTTAGTTTTTTTTGCTTTTTTTGTGAGCTTTTTAACACTCCCTTTTTGGGGGGTGATAATCTCGTTGCTTAGGCTCTATATTGTACTCGAACTTAAACGATAAGCAGGAAAAGCTATGAAAAAGCTCAATTTAAAAAAAAGCTTTGCATTGATATGCTTAAGCATTTTAGGAACCAAAGCACAAGCAATACCATTAGAAAAAGTGCGTCATTGCACCACATCTACGGTGTTGCTACCGTGCCTGGGTAAGACACAGCACGAATACAGACATTGGGAAAATAATGGCGTAAGACACGAAGTACAAAAAAGAACTTATATCATGCGCTACAATACACCTTCAGCAAATGATACCGAGCACCTTGTTTTCATCGCCAGTGGCCAGCGTTCGTTAGATGGTAGTAGCTACCAGAACTTTATCACCGGTAATACTCAGAATTTTGATAATCAATTTAGCCGAACAGATAATCACGTTCAGACATTTAGCTTTTCATCTAGTGCGCTTCCGGAATTAATCAGGAATAGTGGTGAGTATTCGCCGTCCAATTCATTTATAGCTTCGGCGTGGGACTCGAGGTTTAATTGGGAGTCGCAAGCTTATAATAAGCATCGCGTGGTCAATGCGTATTATGATTGGTTAAAGACCAAGTTTAAATCAAGTCGGCTTAAATCTATTTATTTGGCTGGCCATAGCCGCGGCGGAGCGCTAGTCACGCGTCTGGCCCAGCGATTTAAAAGCGAATTTCCAGATATTCCTCTGGTATTACACTTGTTTGATCCCGTTGGGAACCATGTGCAGCAAGAGTTAGTGACGGACCGTTTTCAGCGGGTAAAAAATCCAACGACCTCTGAATGGCAATACTGGTCATACAGAGCTGATTTCAATTCATTGTTCCCTAACAAAAAGAATTTGAGGGTCCTCAACCAGGTAGGTGGCAAGGCATTTATGCCTGAGTGGGTGGACGATTCGAAAAAAGGGATACGGTCATTAGCTGATGCAACGCCGGGCACCAATTCGAGTGCGAATGATGGGGCCTGGTATTTTGAAGGGCAATCGAGCCAATTTAGTCTGTTCGATGCTGGCACCGGTACGAATTGGTATACTCAAAACTGGTATCACGCCTCTCATACCGAATTTGCTTCAAGAGATTGGGCCACCAATGTTGCATTTAATCATCTGATGAGTTCGGACGTACGAACTATGATAGCCGACTACACAAACTCCAGGCCTCCAATCCCAAGCTGCGACGGTTACGTCAGCCGACATGATGACAATGGCGCTACGATCAGATTAACCGGATCGAACTTTGGAGGCGATAATGAGATCAGAGATTGGCGTTGGCAATTTAACAATGGCACAACACAAAATGGGACGAAAAATCCAACAGTCCAAATAGATTACTGGCGGTTCTCCGGGTATCGACTGGAAGCGACTTTGCAGGTAACCAGTCATAGTGGCAAAACGGCAAGCACCACATGCTCAATCACGCTGCCGAGTATTAAGAATCCACCCAGGTAAATTGAGCGTCAACCGGGAGGCCAACCGCAGGGGGAACTACCCTGGGTTGGCCTCTTTTTTATGGGATAAGTAAACTTTGTTTTGCTTTGAGTACCGCTTCTGTTCTGTTCGCTGCACCCAACTGAACAAGGATCTGGCTAACCAGTTCTTTTACTCTGTCTTTGGACACCTGCATTAATTCAGAAATTTCTGGGTTAGTCATGCCTTTTGCCATATACAGTAAACATTCACTGCTTTTGGGTGTTAATGTCGGACGCAGAAACAGATAGTCCGGACATTCTTTGATAATTCTGGGTACCAGAGTCAAAGCGATATCACTCAATATCGCACTGTTTTGCTGATAAGCCATTTTTATTTCTTCATATGGTTGACTGGAAAAGAAGTTAACTAACACGATGGCGCCGCCATAATGAACAGGGATGACTATGCCACAGTTGATGTTTTCTTGTGTTAAGAGATTGCCTAAAGCTTTTGGTGCAAGGGTTGACCCATGATAGTCGCGAGTGCTCCAGAATCGTGGTGCCAGTGTTTGCTGGCAGTACTGGATCAGGTCATCAGAAAAGCAATGTCCATCCGTAAAGTAAGCGCGAAGGAATTGTTCAGAACAGGTGGAAAGGTACCTGAATATCGGCTCCGTGCCATTCACCCCAACAATGAGAAACTTATCCATCCCCAGTGGCTCTGAAAAACGGCTTAATGCGGTAGTAATGGCAGTTTCCGGATACAGTGCAAAGTTATCTGAGTGGCTGATTTTGTTACCTGAGTAATCCATATAAACTCCTGTGTGCTCTTCTGTTTTATCGCAGGCTTCGTTTTTTATCCTGCACCGTTAAGCTAGGTAATTTTTTGCTGTATCAGTTACGAGAAAAGCGACACCTTACACCGAAAAAGCGACATCTATAATTATTAGCCTATAAAACAATTAGGTAGAGGGTTAATTGCAATGGGGTTAGCTGTTAATGCGGTGCTTAATTATTGTGCAAATTGAAAATCTCATCCTTATAAAGCCATTTTGTTGTCAAATATTTAACAAACAAGTTGACTGTACCTTATAAAGGTTATAGAAAGTAATTACGCATTTTACAGCAAGGACGCAAAGGCAATAATGCTAAAAAGGATTCTGTTAGTTGTCTTTTTCTTTACCATACAATGGCATACTCATGCGCGTGAAGTTGCTGAGATCAGGCTGCACCATAAGGCCATCGACAAACTTGATATGGTTACTATCATTAACTCTGTTTCACAAGACAGTCAGGGGTATTTGTGGATCAGTGGTACTTCCGGCGTACTGAGGTTTGACGGTTATCAGTCCATATTCTATCCCCATTCGCTAGCAAGAAAAGTTGTTGAAGACGCTCAGGGGCGCAGGTGGTTGCTAACAGGCCACGGATTGCACTTATACAGCGCCCGGCAGGACAGCTTCACGCCTTATATGGATACTCTGCGTCAACAAGCTCCCAAAGGAACGAGTTTGTCTAAGGACAGCTTTCTTTCTGTCCGCACCAAGGATAACGATGCCTTCAGACCGGCTGCTTTATATCAGGATAGCCAGGATATGTTTTGGCTTATGGGCGATGATGGACAGTTAGTTCACTTCTCTGCTGATGACGTTGGTTATCAGTTATATGACTTACACAGCTCGGGGGTCAGACACAATCTGCGCTTTAGCATTACTATGTACAAAGATTCTCCTTTGTTTATCTCTAAGCGTGGCGAAGTGTTTAGGTTTGAAAAATCCTCAGGCGTATTTATTAAACTGTGGCAAAGCAATGAACTTGCTGATACCAGAATTGTAACTTCCGGACCTGATAGCACTTTATATGTGGTATCTGAAAAAGGGTTTTTCAGGCTCGAACAACCTGAATCCAGGCAGCCCTCACTAACCCATTTAAGTGATATTGATCATCATGCAATTACGTCCGTGCGCTCAGGCCGTCATGCGGTTTATGTTGGCACTGGTTCTGAGCTCATTGCAATAGACTCTGCAGAGAGAGTTAGCCGGGTCAGCAGGTACTACGCCAATGCTCAAATGCAGCAAGTATTCCTGATAAGTAATGTGTTTGATGAACACGGGACAACCTGGCTTGCAACCAGTCGCTCTATATTTGAAGTGGAGCTTAGACAACCTGAATACACAATTGAACAAGCTGACTCTATCTCATTAGTAAGCGGTATGCCTAAGATTGACGGTTTGCAAGTTGATGAAAATGATAACTTGTGGTTTGTAAGCCAAAACCGGGTTTTCTTGCAGCATGATGGTTTTGCCGAGGCCGAGCCTGTTTATTTGGACCGCGCTAAGCCCGAGCTAGATATCTTCACTGTCTATAAGGGGCAAAACGGAACATTGTGGTTTGGCGCATTATCCGCCCTGTATCAGCTTGAAAAGGGGGCACATTCTGCGACTCGGTTTAGTGTTCCGTCTATGGGAGAAGTTGATTTTGAGATTAGAGATATAGAGCAGTCGGATAATGGCCATTTATGGTTATTGACTTTTGAGGGAGTCGTAGAATATGCACCACAAACTGGTCAGCAGGTGTCGTTTTTACCCGGGCATTTCAAAAATCTAAAAAAAGGCAGTAATGGTGCAGTATTAGCCTGCGGTTTCGAAACATACATTTTGGGTCAAGGTGAACCAGAACTGGTGAAATTCCAAACATCGAAAAGTAATAAGAAACTTGTTGTATATGACGCGGATATCGACCACAAAGGGCGCTTATGGGCGGCGACCTCTTATGGATTGCTCCTTCATGACCTGAAAACAGGGCGTACACAGCTGCTTGATCTAAATGGTATTTATCCCAACCTTGTATTTGGCTTTATATACCGGGTTGGCACAAGGCATATCTGGGCATCTGACATGACCAACCTATATAAACTCTCGCTCGATACTATGCAGGTAGTGTTTTCTACACCGTTTAAGCGTTTGAATATTGGCGCCAAAACGTATGACAGTGCAGCTGAATCGAGTACAGGAGTTTTATACCTGGGAGGAATAAATGGGATCGTGGCTTTATCAAATATACAGGCCTTGGATCCGTATGGCGTGCATATAAGCAGAATATATGTGCAGGGCGAGCGTTACGCGGTGTACCAAGACGGGCTGTATTCGGAGAACACTATTTTGCCGGGCAGATGGTTTAAGAGCGAGCAGAGAAATTTTAAGTTCGAGTTCGTTAACATTAAACGCGATCAGGACGTCGATGTTCATTATCAGTATCGTTTACTTGGCTTTGATACGAACTGGACGGAGACCGAACAAACACACCGCAGTGCGACTTATACAAACTTGCCACCGGGGAAGTACGAGTTTGTGATCAGAAGCAGAGCGATTTCGAGTGACTGGACTGAATCGCGCTTTCAATTTGAAATTGCAACGCCTTGGCATTTAACTGGCTGGGCATTGACATTATACGCTGCTGGTTTAGTGTTATTGATTGGTCTGATCCTTTTCGCCAGAACACATCAGCTAAAGCGTCGCAACCTGCACTTGGAAGAATTGGTATTGTCCCGTACTAAAGAGATAGATCAAAAGCGTGCGCAAATTGCCAGTTTAATGGAAAATAAAAATGTGTTTTTTGGCAACGTATCACACGAACTGAGAACGCCTCTGGCGGTGATCATGCTACCTATTAAGAGTATGCTGAAGCAGTCAACTAATGATGGCAATAGCAAATGGCATGCAGCCTATTCACAGGCTTTACGGCTGGAAAAGCTCATCGACAACCTGATCCGCTATGCCAGAAAAGATGATGTTTCCCCTTATGAAAATCATCACTTTACTGCCAAAGACGTGTTGCTAAAGCAGGCTCATGCGTTTGAGCTGCTCGCCAATGAAAAGAAGATCCGCTATGAAGTAACACATACTCTGGATGTACAGGAAGTGTTGCTTAACGAGGCGGACTTTGAACAAATAGTAACAAACCTACTGTCTAACGCAGTGAAATATACACCTGAAAATGGGGAGATTTTTGTCGAAGCGCACCAACGAGGTGATTTCCTGCAACTCAAGTTTACTAACTCTGGGCCTGGTATTTGTAAATCCTTGCAGGCAGACGTGTTTAAACGATATGTACGGGGAGAACAAAGTGATATAAGCGGACAGGGCATTGGTTTGTCTTTGGTTCAAAAGCTAATACGCGATTGTGGGGGCGAGATTGAACTAAACAGCAAACCGGGAAAGGGGTGCCAGTTTATCCTGACGGTCCCTCTTTACCGTGAAGGGCTGTCGCAAGGTACAGACAGCACGGTGCGTACAGAAACAAGCTCTCAGGTTAACGTGAGTGACAACTCTGAGCCTAACGCTCGGGTGTTGATTGTAGAAGATAACCCGCAGTTAAGAATGATGCTTAAGGAGTCGTTATCTGTGTGGTTTGATTGCACAGTCGCCTGTGATGGAGAGCAAGGCCTGTCGCAAGCAAAATCCGACCTACCCGATCTTATTATCAGTGATGTGATGATGCCAAAAATGTCGGGGCTGGAGATGCTGCGAGAGATCAAGCAGGATGATACAACCAGCCATATTCCCGTGATATTACTTACAGCAAAAGAGGATGACGGTAGTCGGATCCTGGGGTTTGAGGCAGAAGCTGATGATTACATGGGTAAACCCTGTGATCTCGATGTGCTGAGGCATAGGGTGGAAAACTTGATTAAAGGGCGTAAGAAACTAGCGCGGTTATTTGCAGAACAGATCCTACGCAGCCCGCTTCCGGCAAGTACACTCAGCGATACAAAGCGACTTCCCTTTATTGATAAAATTCAACAAGTGATTGCACAAAATTATCAGGACCCTAATTTTGATACTGAGAGCATGGCCAGTCATGTATTTTTGAGTGTGCGACAACTGCAACGCAAAACCCGAAATCTGACAGGGCTATCGCCAAATGCTCTGCTCAGGCAATATCGTTTAGAGCAAGCACGTTCGCAGTTGCAATCGGGCGCTTTAGTCGCTGAGGTTGCTTACCAGGTCGGGTTTTCATCTCCTGCTTATTTCAGTAGTTGCTTTAAAGCTGAATTTAATATGTCTCCGCAGCATTATACTAAGCAGTATGAGAAAGAACCTGAGCGGCAAGCGTAAATCAACGTAAAAAGGCACAAATTGTGCCTTTTTTATATTTAATCAATTAGATAAACCAACATGCTTCTTTGTTTACTATCAATCATCCTGACAAGTTGTAATATTTGACCCTGTTGCAGGTGGGTTGCCATTTGGTTGAAATGCGTCTGCCCCTCCCTGCACCAGCGGTGTCAATTGTGCCTGCATTGTTTGATTACCAGACAGCTTCTTCATCTTTTTTGTTTTTAGCGTAAGTTTCATAATGGTCTCCGTTTTGTTATGTCACCGGGGATCACTTTTACACTTAATCAGATGCTTGTAAATGATGGTGTTGCCAAAATAAGTACTTATTCTTACCCCCGTTCGGGGAGTGTTTTTAATTGAAAATAGTGCTAAAGAACAAGGCAAAATGAGTGGTAGTTGACTCCTTCAAACTCGCTGTAAAAGGCTACTCTGCCAGCAACCACAATCCGACAGTGCAATTAGGCTATTAAATGTCTACCGACCTCCCATTTTTGTCAATTAACTTGACGCGTACTTACGGGACAGTCATATTGTTGCACTTGGAAATTAGTTTCGACGTAAAGTAATGGGGAGCTGAGGTGTTTAAAACCTCCCTAGCTGATTCAGAGTTTCTGGGCGACTTGCTAAGATCATTGCTCAGGAAGGTATACTATTAAACGCACAAACGGTGAAGGATTGTGTGATGCAACTGCGTTTTAGCTACCAGACTTTTTGTTCAAATAAAACTGCAATATCTACACAATTGACGACCGTGTAAGGTAACCCCGGCCAGCGGCTTTATCGTCATCCCGGCCTCCGAGTCCATAGTCATCCCGGCCTCCGAGTCCATAGTCATCCCGGCCTCCGAGCCCATAGTCATCCCGGCCTCCGAGCCCTTAGTCATCCCGACCTCCGAGCCCTTAGTCATCCCGACCTCCGAGCCGGGAACCATCCAAAAGACAACACCCAAAGCCCAAACTATCCATACCGATCAAAACCCTGCACCGTCTTCTTGTCAGTGTAACCCGCTGTAATAGAATCAAAAGCCAGCTTAGAGTTATCATGCAAAGTTAACCAAAAACATACTAAACGGCCCAACCGACAACGATTTCTGGCCCTCAACCCAATTTGTAATCAAAAGTTGAGCAATTGTTTTAAAATCGCTAATAACTGCGGATAAAAAGCTACTCAACCAGAAAAAAGTGTTGTAAATTATTTATGCGCCTGTACCAAATGACGGTCTAACTGATAACCGTCTCACTCTTAACTGTAAAAAAAGCAGGCACACAACAAGAACAGTTTTAAAGTGTCGCGCAAAGGAAGTTGTAACCGCCGATCAGCAGTAATGGAGCCATAGAACACTCTGGCACCCAACCTGACTTATGCACCACCTCCTTATTAGCTGCACCACAGAGTAAACGGGTGAGTGATGTCAGACTCCACATTAGAATATTACAGCCGCAATGCCGTCAGCTTTGCCGAGGCAACCTTTGCAGTGAACATGCAGCCATTGTATGACGAGTTTTTACCCGCCATACCCAAAGGCGGCACAATCCTCGATGCCGGCTGCGGCTCTGGCCGCGATGCACTGGCGTTTAAAAACCTTGGCTATCGCGTTGATGCCTTCGACGCCTGCGCAGAGCTTGCCAACATCGCCAGCTTTCATCTGGAACAACCCGTCGGCTGCTTCAGCTTTGACGAACTCAGAGCAACCAACATCTTTGATGCCATCTGGTGCTGCGCCAGTCTGCTGCACGTGCCAATGGCACAGCTGCCAGACGTATTTCAGCGCCTGCAAAACGCACTCAAACCAGATGGCATCATTTATATCTCATTCAAATACGGCGAGGGCGAACGCACCGCGGACGGCCGCGCATTCACCGACCTCACAGAGCAAAGCCTGAACACCTTACTTGCCCAAAACACCGGTCTTAAAACCTGCAAAACCTGGCAAACCGGCGACCAACGCCCCGGCCGCGAACACGAACGCTGGCTCAATGCGTTGCTAATGCTGACAGACGAAAAGCGGGTGGGTGGTGAATAGTTTTAGCCAAGACACCGTATTGCAAAACAGCGCACGTCAACTGACGGCGGGCGGCACCGATCCCTTATTGCCAAAACTCGTGCATGCCATTAACCATGCCGACGAAATTGAAATCACAGTCTCTTTTATCCAGCCAAGCGGACTGGCGTTGTTATTCGATCCATTGCTTGAGGCGCTACGCAGTGGCGCACAGCTCAAACTGCTTACTTCTGATTATCTCGACATCACCAGCCCGGTGGCATTACGCGAATTAATGACACTGGTTGAGCGTGGTGCTGATATTCGCATTTATGAAAGTGACAAACATCAAAGCTTTCATATGAAGTCGTACATTTTTGTTAAAACGCAGCAAAACAGCGCTGAAATTGCAGCAGGCTGCGCCTTTATTGGTTCAAACAATATTAGTAAAAGTGCACTGACTACAGGGCTGGAATGGTGTTTTCGCCATGACTACACCCATCCTCCTGGCAGCAAGGGGGCCTGCGAATTCAATCATATTCGCCGGGCATTTGCCGAGCTGTTTGCTCATAATATGGTTAAAACACTCAGCCATAGCTGGATTGATACCTATATACAAAGACGAAATGCGCCGCAGTTTATTGTTGCAGGGGAGTCGGAAGATGCCAGCGATGCAGAGCCCGTAACACCGCGCGCCGACCAACAGCTGGCACTGGACGCGCTGGCAGAAACGCGCCGTCAGGGCTTCAAAAGGGGCCTGGTGGTGCTCGCAACGGGTATGGGTAAAACCTGGCTTTCGGTATTTGATGCACAACAAATGCATGCAAAGCGTATTTTGTTTATTGCTCACCGCGAGGAGATCCTGACTCAGGCTCAGCGCACCTTTGCGCGATTATTACAATGCAAAACCGGGCTATATACGGGCAAAAAGAAAGACTCAGACGCCGATTGCCTTTTTGCCTCAGTCCAGACATTAGGGCAAGCGCGTCATTTGCAGCGCTTTGCGCCGGATCATTTTGACAATATCGTGGTGGATGAATTTCACCACGCCAGTGCCCGGGTTTACCGCGCATTACTCAACTACTTTACCCCTCAGTTCTTGCTGGGTTTAACGGCCACGCCGGAGCGTACCGATCAGGCCGATATACTCGGACTGTGCGACAACAACCTGGTGTTTGAACGCAACCTCACTCAGGGAATAGATAACGGCACGCTGGTGCCATTTCAGTATTATGGCATTTGGGATCAGGACGTTGACTACAGCGCAATTCCCTGGCGCAACGGCCGGTTTGACCCGGACGCACTGGAAAACCAGTTTGCAACCAGTAAGCGGGCGGCCCATGCATTAAAAGAGTGGCAAGCGCGCAAACAGCAACGCACGCTGGCCTTTTGCATTTCTAAACGCCATGCCGAGCACATGGCGGGTTACTTTAATCATGCAGGTATTAAGGCGCTGGCCGTACACAGCGACTCTCAGGTACGTCGTAATGATGCGCTCGAACAGCTTGAGCAAGGGCAGGTTGAGATTTTATTCTCAGTGGACTTATTTAACGAAGGCACCGACCTACCCAGCATTGATACCGTACTGATGCTGCGGCCCAGCGATTCCAAAATTCTATTTTTACAGCAGCTTGGCCGGGGATTACGAACTTGTGAAGGCAAAACCCACCTCACCGTGCTGGATTTTATCGGCAACCACCATAGTTTTTTAAATAAGCCGGCGGCGCTGCTTAACGCGCAGGGCGCAAAGGGTGTGACACAAGCACTGAGAGCTCCCAAATTGCCCGAAGGGTGCTTTATCAACTTTGACCTAGAGATCACCGATTTCTGGCAGCAGCTGGCCAAAATACAACGCACCACAGCACTGGAAGATTATGATCATCTGGCGCAGCTGCTTGGGCATAACCCAAGTGCAAGTGAGTTCTATCGCCATTACGGCGACCTGAAAAAAGTCAATAAACAACACGGCAGCTGGTTTGCGATGCTGGCCGATATCGGTGACGAAATTAATGCAGACTGGTTAGCGCCATACGCAGCCTTTCTGTTTAATGCCGTACAGCAAACCAGTATGACCAAATGCTTTAAGGCCATTTTGCTACAAGCGTTTATACAACTCGATGGCTTCAGAGCTGCGCCACCCCTGAGCGAGCTGGCCAAAGTCAGTGCAGCAATTCTAGCACGCTACCCGCATCTTAAAGCGCATGATCTGCCAGAATCCAAACGAACACTGGAACCAGACAGCCTGGCCTGGTTCAGCTACTGGCTGGGCAACCCCATAGAAGCCTTTACCGGACTCAAAAAAGCCAAACAAGGCACAACCTGGTTTAAGGTCGAAAAAAATGGTGAAGATCTGCAAGGCGCGCAGCTGATTGCGAACGTACACACTGATCCGCTGCCGGAGCAGGATATCGACAAGATGGCCGACTGTGTTGCAGAGCTTATTGAACTCAGACTGGCTGAATACACCCAGCGCATTGAAAACAAGCGTATTTCAGAGCTGAAAGCAGCAACCCCAGAGCCGGAAAAAGCCTCTGACGAAAAAGAGCCCGAGATACCAGCGCAGCAAAGCGAACCTGACAGCTCCAATGTGGTTCAGCTGCCGTATTTCCCTAATCTAAAAATTGCCTGCGGCCACTTTAAAACCGGTGACGGCAGCGATATGACATGGCGACCGGCACCTGATCGTGCTGGCAGGGTAGACCCGGACAAGCACTTTTTGGCCCACGCCAGCGGCAACTCAATGAACGGCGGTAAAAACCCCATTCTGGACGGTGATTTACTGCTACTGGAGCGCATCAGCAGCGACAACGCCGGTTCACTCACGGGCACCACCATCGCCATCGAACGATTTGATGAATCGGGCGACGCCCAGTTTTTACTGCGCGACGTGCAAAAAGAATATAACGAACAGGGCGAAGCCAGATACCTGCTGGTCGCCCGCAACCCGGATTACGAAACCATTATCGCGGACGAGAGTTTAGTGACGTTTGCGCGGTTAATAAATATAAGGATAAGAATAAATGAGTGAGTCATTAATATTGCGTTTTGATCCGAACACAATTGAGCATTTAGGAGTTTCACTTTATTCAAAATTACCGAGTGTTTTATCAGAGTTGATAAGTAACTCATGGGATGCAGATGCAAATAATATTGAGATAGACTTTCTTGAAAAGGGAGAGGAAAAGGCAATAGAATATCAAGATGATGGCGAGGGAATGTCTTTTGAAGAGTTAAACAATAAGTACCTAGTAATCGGAAGAAATAGAAGAAAAGAAACACAGAGGCAAACGAGCACTTCTGGCAGGCCTGTAATTGGTAAGAAAGGCTTAGGGAAGCTATCTGTATTTGGTATTTGCGATGAAATTGAAGTTGAATCAGTCAAGAGTGGTGTAAAGAATCACTTTTTGATGAACTTGAAAGATATTAAAAATAGTATCGGCAATGAGTACTCACCTGAGCAGATAAAGAAAAATGAGCCGACAGATGAAAAATCGGGAACTAAAATTCGGCTAAAGAAAATTCGTAGAAAGAGTAGCTTTGAACTTGATGATATTGCCTTAAGTTTATCAAAAAAATTTATTATATTCGATGAAATGAAGTGTAGTCTAAGAAAAAATGGAAATGATGAATCGGAAGTAAAAGTGACGAATGAGTTAAAGTATAAATCTTTGAATAAGGAATTTGAATGGAATTTTCCTGACATCAAGTTTGATGATCAATACATGCACTGGGATAAAGTTGGAGGGAAAGTCATAACGTTAAAAACGCCGGTTAGAGATACTGAAATGAGAGGTATCTATCTCACTTCTAGGGGTAAAATAGTAAACACGGCTAGCTTTTATGGAGCTAGGGATAATGACCAATTTCACAGTTACGTTACTGGGTACATTGAAGTTAATTTTATTGACGACTTCGATGATGATGTAATATCTACGGATAGGCACTCTCTTAATTGGGAGCATGATGAAACTAAGGAATTGCAAAAGTATTTAATAAAAACAATCAAAAAAATTGGTGCTGAATGGAAGAAAATGAGAGGCTCTTCGAAGAAAGATACTGTTCAAATTAAACACAATTTAGAAATTGATAAATGGAGGGAGGAATTACCTTTATTTGAGAGAGAATTAAGCGATAAAATAATAAATCCAATTTTGGAGAACGCTAATATTGATACAGATGAATCCGCAGAGATAATTAGTCGAGTAATAGGTAAGTTCGACAATGAGTCGTATAAAATGTATGCAGATAAAATTTCTCAAATATCCACAAAAGATGAAGATATACCAATGTTACTATCTATCATGGATGATTGGAAAACAGTTGAATCGAAACATTATAGAGATCTCGCAACGTCCAGGGTTGAGGTAATTAAAAGGTTTGAAAATTATTTAGATGAAGACACAAGGGAAGTGCCAACTCTGCATAATTTTTTGAAAAAATTCTCGTGGCTGCTAGATCCAAGAATTCTTGAGTTTAAAGACGAAGTTAAATATTCTCAATTGTTAAAAGAGTCATTCCCAGAAGAAGATTTAGAAGAGAAAAACCGGCGTATAGATTTTCTTTGCAGCAATGCATTAGGTGATATTCTTTACGTAATTGAGATAAAAAGGAGCAACTATAAAGTTGATTTAAGATCATTGGAACAGGCTTACAGATACGGTGCTTTTTTAAAGCATAAGTATGCTTCTACAACAGGTTTCTCAAAAGTCGTATGCTTTGTTGTCGGTGGTCAAAAAAACTCTTCAGATTACTTATTTTCCGACAAAGAAAGAACCTATATTCAAAGTGGTGAAGTATTTGTTAAAACTTACGTTGAACTACTTGAGCAGTCAAAAGAGTATCATAAAGAATTCATTGAAGCTTATGACACTTATAACAAGTCTAGGCATTAATTAAGGCAGAATAGCTCTAACAAAGTTACACCAATCTTGTATGCCAACAACGGAGGAACAGCATTACCAACCTGAACATATTGGTTGGTTCTGTTCCCTTCGAAGAAGTAGTTATCAGGGAAGGTTTGAAGGCGAGCGGCCTCCCTGACTGTCAAACTTCTGCATTGTTTTGGATCATAATGCACAAAATAGTGGCCATCTTTTGAAATATGGCTGGTTACTGTTGTTGCGTACCTGTCTGCCACCTGGACTCTGAACCGGTCAGCATGTGTGCCTGTGTCCCAGTTACTGTGAGCAGGGGCCAGGGATTTTGGAAACTCTCGCGATTTTGGAGAAACTCCGTCACCCGTCATTGCGTATCCGGCGCAAAAGGCATAACGCAATAAGTCATCTGCCATATGACCACGAGTTTCGTGATTCAGTACTTTTTCAAGATTACTATCGTAAAGCCAGTCCCGGAGGTGCTGCGGCATAAGTTCAGGTTCTCTGTATGGACCGTCTTTCTTTCTCTGTAATCCTTTATAGGGTTGTAACACCTGTTCTGAAATGCAGCTTTCATCAAACAGTGACTTCAGGATTGTAGAGACTTTGCTTGCGTTTTCTGAGATACATGTTTCCCAGTCAGCAGTAATATCTTTTTGCTTAGAAAAGCCGCTACGAAGTTTAGGCAGATCATCAATGGTTTGCCTGACTGTGACAGGAGCATTGGCTTTTTCCAAAACACCCGGTACCGCGTTTATGTCGCTTCTGACACCTAACAAAATAACTCTGTGTCTGGCCTGGGGGATACCGTGCTCTTCACAATTAATGAGGTAGTCTTTTGTACTCTTATATGCTGGTGCTTCAGTGTCGCTGCTTGGCACTACGAGGGAGTATATCTTGTAACTGTAGTCGCAATTATGCGTTGTTATCTTTCCCGGCTCTCTGAGGTCTTCCAGAATGCTGGGAAACATAATTTCGCCGTCGATCTTGGCTGACAAAATACCTTTCACGTTTTCCATTACAAAGACATGTGGCTGCGCAATACTCAGTACTTCAAGGTATTCTTTATATAAGAAGTGGCGTTTATCTTCTTTGGCTACGTACTCTTTATTACCGGCGTTACGAGATCTGCCTGCGAGTGAGTAAGCCTGACATGGCGGACCACCAATGACGACTTTTGGTCCACTATGCTCGCTGACAAGTTGACTAATTCTCGAATGGATCAAGTCATTGTCTTTGCCCAGCTCTCTGGGCGCGCCCAGAGTTTCTTCTTCTGCTTCTGCGGCTTGTTCCGGGTGAAGCTCGAAAAGCTGTTCCCGGGTTATTTCACCGTGCAGATAACGATAGTAGTTGCAGGGATCTTTAAGCTCGTATTTGAGTTTTCTGAATAGCGCACGGGTGGTCAGTGTTTTATGTGCGTAAGGATCTTTCTCAACAGATACACCTATTTTGAATGGATACTGGCCTGATTCAGTTTTAGCTGAAGAAATACCTTCACCGAGCCCGCCTGGTCCCGCGAATAAGTCAATTACTAAAACGTTATCAATGTCCACTGTTAAGCCTGCCTGAGAAAAGTCAGAAAATATAAACAAGGTTGTGTTGAGTAGCAATACATTAGTGATAAATATCCGTTTAAGCGAATGTAAAATGTTCAATCTACAGAAGGTTAGTCCAATATTTGATTGGTAAATTGGAAGCGGGAGTTAATTCATAAGGTTTGTGTGGGAGCGAAGTAAGTCTCTATATGTAACTTCCTGAGGCGATTGAAAATTCGATAGGCCTGTTCCATCAATTACTCCGATATTGTGCATTCCCTGGAGCCATGTTGATATCAATAGTGGTAAAACTGAGGGCGGCAGTTTTTCTTTTCCTTTTACAGCGCACCCCCAAATAACGAGTGTACGTATCCCGCAGGCATGCAGCTGACAGAGTGCCTTTTTATCTCTTATGGTATTGTCGTGGAGTTTTGCTTGCCAAAATTCTTTCCGGGTTCCCGGAAGCTTAAACAAAGCGCAGTCGTGAGCATGCCAGAAGCATCCGTGGCAAAAAATAGCTATGTTTAAGTCATTTACAAAAAAGTCAGGGTTTCCCGGTATATGCTTTGGTTGGGGGACAAATTTCAGACAGCGCGCTTCTAAGAGTGCCTTTACGGTGTTCTCTAAGGCTGTGTTAGTGGAACTAATGGCACGCATGTTTTTACTGCGAGTTTTTCTATTGTGAACATCCATAACCTGTTTCCGGCGTATCTATCTTGAAAGTGCTCCAGCCATTGCGGGTGGCCCAAAGCTTGAGAACACGATAAAAATAAGTCTAAACCAGTTGCATCTCAATGTTTGGAATATTTCTATACTTCACGTTTTTGCAATATTTATGCAGCAAAATTTAAATCAGCTCATTTTACCATCAATGTGGGTAGCAAATTACCCGCTAACTAAACGCTAAAAATAAGTAAAAGGATTAAGAAATGAAAAAGCTGATTATTGCTGCGGCATTGAGTACGTGTGCGTTTTCTTCTGTGGCTGGCGAAGTGGTGCTGCATAACGTAGGCGTATATGCAAATAGCTCGGTAAAGCTGGATGTATGGGCAAGTGCTTACAATGCGTATGGCTACTGTCATATTAATGGGTTTGACGATGCGGTGCGTTTTACCACTAAGTGTGGTGAAGACGAGTCTACGTTTGCCCGTTACGCCGGTGGCACTAAGTGGGTGCAAAAAGACAGCGGCTCAAAAAATCAGTGTTACGCACTGCTTGAATCGGTGACTTGCGTAAACTACTAATATTTGCGTTTTAGATGGGTTTTTGGCCGTCTAACTTTAGTAAACGCATTTTAAGTGAGCATTGGCCGCATTCGCGGCCTTTTTTGTTTTTTACCGGTAGCCGTTTCTTTCTGTTTTGGATTGCTTACGCCTAAATCCTCATTTGCGAGTATTGCCTTACTCTGGCGCATGTTGCCTATTGTGTGTTTCGAGCCTTAATGCCAAGGGCTATAAGACTATAATCTAATATCGTCAGGCTTTGTTGTGTACCCTTTATGTGGTTATATTGTAACCGCCTGTAATTGCTTTGGCGCTGGGTTGTGAAAGTCTGGTGTTTTAAACAGGCTGCAGCTGGCAGGTTACAAACAATGAGTAAGCGCATGTTTTTTATGTATGAACATGAATATATTCATTACCTTGGTAAGGAAAAACAATGCAAACTAAAAAAATGACACTGAGTCTGAACAAAAAAATTATTAAAAATCTGGATAACGCCGCATTGACTAAGTTGCTGACCAATCAAGTGGCCGGTGGCACGGGTGGTGGCTCTAACAGCTATAACGGACCTTGTTATACTCCGGCTACATCGCAGCGCTACTGCTAATACAATTAGCTATGGCTGCGCGTGCATAGCCTTAAATGACAGCGTTGTTTTTACTTGTCGATAAAGTAAACGATTAAAATTATGCCAGGCCTCAGAGTTGTGTTTCGAAGCAACCAGTTTGGCTGAACAGGCTGCTGTAATTTATCAGTAGCGTTATTGGAAGAATAAAAATTAGGAGGGGACCTGATGAAGATTAAATTGAATAAAAAAGTGATCAAAAAACTGGATGACTCTGAGCTGGGCGATGCTGCGACTAAGCTTGTTGCAGGTGGCCTGGTCAGCTCAATGTACACCATGCTGAAAACAGGTGTCTGTTAATTCCTGTCTCATGTGAACCATCTGGATAGTCAGATGGCCCTTTTAGCAATGTCAGGCTCCCTGTGTGGCATTGCTTTTTTTATGTTTTACTATTTTGGTAATTATACAAGGCTAGCCATCTGTAACGCTATAAAGGTGAGTGTTTAATGAGCAAACAACCGTTTTTTTTGTATAACAGCTGTTATTTAATGGTTAATGCCTTTACCTTAGCGCTGCTGGACGGTATAACACTCTAAACTCATGCAAAAACAAATTTCTATGTCTATTCAGTTGATTAAAAAAGCTGTAAAAGCCTTGTCGGCAAATAGTGAGCTCCAGCCAGATATTCTTTACATTGAAGGATATTTAATGGGGCTGGGTGTTGCGTTGCAGCCCCCTTTGCCAAGCGAATGGCTTGAGCACTTATTTGGTCACTATAAGCTTGAACACGCCAAGCAATTAGAAGCAGTGATGGATTTTTACACCATCTGCTTTCGCAGAATGATCCGCGACGAAAATGCCTTACCTAAGCAATGCGCGCTATCTAAAACCGCGCCTGAAGAAAGCCTGGGTGCCGATAAGCCGCTGTCTTTGTATTGTATGGGCATGTTGCGCGCGCTTACCTGGATTAATACCGAGCATATCAATGCCGAGCAGCGCCAGCAGCTACAGTGGCTTAAGGAGATTTTACGTGGTTTTACCAGCTATGAGCAGGCCAGGCGGGAGTTTGCCGATGAGGACGAGGACTTTGGTAAAGTGCTGCTTAAGCAACGTCGTATGATCCCAACTTATGTGGCCAATACCGCCTACGCAATGCGTTTTGCCGATGACATGGTTGAAGTGCTGGGCGAGTATGGTATCACCGATCCTCAAATGCTGGAGCTGGCGCACGAAGCGTTCAACGAGATGCTCGAAGAAGTCTTAGACCGTGATGATGAAGAGGCGATTGCAGATTACGACCGCCTGGTTATGCGGTTTGAAGAAAATATGATCACCCCCGATTATGTAACAGAGAACATGGGGGTTTTCTGGAAAATGCACGAGACTCGGCCATATATGATGCTCCGCGCCAAGCGGGCACAACTTAACCTGTGTTATGGCAAGCCAGAAAAAGCCGTTGAAGAGCTTCAGGATTTGTTGCGGTTAAACCCCAACGATAATCAGGGTAACCGGTATTTATTGCTGAACTGCTTTATTGTGATGCAAGATTGGGCACAGCTCAGAGATTGTTTGGGGCAGCTTAGCGAATGCTCCACCTTTACGCAGGCTGCACATGCACTGATGGCGTATGCTACCGAAGGCGACACAGCCCACAGCCGCGAAGCCAAAAGGGCGCTTAAAGAGTACAACAGTCATTTTCTGAAAGTTGCGACCGGCCAGAAACGGACCAAGCCCTGTCATGATTCGTACTCACCTGGCAGCGAAGAAGAGGTAGACTTTTACCTTGAAGCGGGTGGTAAAAAAGCCTGGCTGAGTGTTGAAGGCAGCTTGTTCTGGTTACGCCAGAAGTAACGGACTCTATCAACCATGATAGCTCGGCTTATTAGATTACTCACCAAAAGGTCTAAACCAAAGCCAAAGCGCTGGGCTGACCAGCCTTTTGAGTATGTTGAAGACAAGAAAATGCTCTCGTGTCCTTGTGTTAAAGGCCCGCTTGAAAAAGGCAATCCTATACTCAAAATGCTGGAAGAAGGGTCATTGACCATGGGGCATGTGCGCAAAGACCCTTATGAGGGCTTGTATGACGCCCGCAACTACGACTGGCGCGAAGACCCTAATAACCCACCTTAGTTTTCTTTGTTTTTTAAAGCCTTTATATAGCCACTGAGGTGCCTGTAAGCTGCTCCCGTGTCGGTGCACGGGATGACGGTGTGGCTTTTGCAGGTTGTGCTTTATCTTAGCCACTGAGTTGCCTGTAAGCAGATCCCGTGTCGGTGCACGGGATGACGGTGTGGCTTTTGCAGGTTGTGCTTTATCTTAGCCATGAAGCTGCCTGTAAGCAGATCCTGTGTCGGTGCACGGGATGACGGTGTGGCTTTTGCTGGTTGTGCTTTAACTTAGCCACAGAGCTGCCAGTAAGCAGATCCCGTGTCGGTGCACGGGATGCCGGGATCTTCTACACAGCCACGACTTAAGGTTCTCATTATTCTCGGCTGTACTTACAGAGTTTCAGGCACCTGTGTGGCTGCCTTATAACCGAGCGCCGGTAAATTATATGCTAGACTCAAATTTGGGTCGGGCTGTAACAAGGTATGGCTGTTGCATGGGTAATCGTTTTAAGCCATTGATTACTTTGGTTATCACATCATATATGGTGTTGGTTAGTCATGCGGTATGGGCAAAAGAGTTAGTGGTCGCGTTTGGCCTTAGCCGCCCGCCCTATGTGGATGAACGCAGTGGCTCCGGGATTAGTGTAGAGCTATTTAAGCAAGCCGCCGGGGAGCTGGGCTGGCAATATAAAACACTTTTTGTATCTATCAAACGCATGGAGCGGTTACTCGAAAGGGGCGAGATAGATGTTGCGGTAGAAATGTCACGTGCTCAGCCGGGTTTACATTATTCCATTCCTTTTATTTCCTACAGTAATTATGCCATCCACAGCCGCAACCCCGGATTTGTACTGAACTCTATGCAGGAGCTTGCCAGGCACAGTATCTGCGCCTGGCAGAACGCGTCTGAGCACCTGGAACTGAGCGAGATCGTGGCGGGCAAAGAAGATTACCTGGAATTTCCCCAGCAACGAAACCAAGTAATTGAGTGGCTCAATGGTAAGTGTGATGTGATCCTGATTGACGACACGCTGCTGCGCTGGCACCTTTCTGAACTTAACCGGTCATCCTCTGTGTACATCAATAATCAATGGGGCAAGGTGCTGCTGCCATTCGAAAATAATCCGCTGTGGTTTTATGTTGCATTCAAAGATGCGCAGCTCAGGGATGCGTTTAACACCAGCCTGACCAAACTGATCCAGACGGGTCGCTACCAGCAAATAAGAGAATACTGGCAAAGCGCACAGCAAAAGGAGTAATACGAATTTTGTGCAAATTGCTGGTAAGATATCAGGCATCACCCAAGATACTTTAGTCGCCAAGGAGGCGGAGCATGAGAGACTGGAAATCAAACCTGTTAGTGACCGGGCTCGTATTGTTAGCCCTTTACCTGAATCGGGAAGCCCTTGCTGCGTGGCTGGAGACTCGATTACTGACCACCCCTCTAGCAACCGAGCAGTCGGGAGCCAGCAGTGCTGAGCATCATAGCCTCGGGTCTAGAACCGCACATCAGTCAGCTGAGCCGGATTCAGATCGCACAGAACATGTAGCCTGTGGCGCCCCAATCCAGTATCGGTGCAATATTGCGGCGCTGGGCAGGGTAAAAATTCAAAGTGCTGATGGGATTTACACCTGGCAGGATGACAGAGGCATCACTCATTTTGGCGACAGGCCACCACAACAAGGTGCGACTGAATACCAGTTTAAGTCTAATCAGGCGTTGGACTATTTTGATCTTGAGCTCGATTATGGCGCCTTGAGCCGTGATTTTCGCAATCGTCTGGAGGCCCGATTGAACGCGGTGTTTCGTACTTACACTGGGATTGTTGGGCTGGAAGCTATGCGCAAGGTTAAGTTGCGTATAGTGATTGCAAATAATCGCCGCGCTTATCGCAAGATGCTCGAGGTTCTCGGTTCCAGTGCCGCAGGCAATCAGGGGATTTACAAAGCAGCCCATAACATTGCGGTGGTTGAGTATCGCAATGAGGCGCAAGCTATGCGCACTGCTATTCATGAAGCAGTACACGCCATCAATCAGGCAGTACTTGGCAATACCCCGCGTTGGTTTAATGAAGGGGCTGCGGAGTATTTTGAGTATATCGAAACGTCAATGAATCTTAGCCAGCTTAAGCCAAATGGTGCCTGGGTTCGTAATAACTATCTGGTTGGCAGCTTGGTGCATCCAGATGGCTTGTTTGAAGCCGCAGGCTCATGGAAAGGCAAGTCTCAGAGCCTGATGTACAGGAGTAGCTGGGTATTTGTTTACTATCTTATGAGTTCACAGCATGGCCGCGCGCAATTAAAGCACTATATGCGTCTCGAGCAGAAAAACCCATGTGATCTGCTTGGGGTTGCTCAGGTTCAGTCAATTTTTGAAACGCTCGAAAGCCGGTTTACTAATAGCTATGCCCAGGTAACGCGGCAGAAACTTACTGAGCACCGGTTTTAGGGGGGAATGTTAAGTGCGTTTTATTGTTTTAGACTGTAACCCTGGCGCCAAAGTGTCAGAGTAGTTCGCTTCTGATGATCCTGGCGATGGAGGTGAGGTCGGTCTGGCGCTGCATGGCTTCGCTTTTGCTGATCCCCTGTATTGCTTCATAATCATCAAGAAAGAATGCGGTATCGTATTTATTGGAGCGACTGCATTTGACATAAACCAGCACATAGCAATATTGAAAAATCTGGTCTAATGAACGGAAGAAGTCGATGTCGTTGGCGCTGATATTGGGCTTTACCGTCTCGTTAAGACGATTAAGATACACATGTTTTATGTACACTGAGCGGCCATTGCGCGAGTACTTAGCAATGTCGTGCACTCCCTGGTTAAACACAGTTTTGATCTGGACATCGCTCAATGGCACCAGGTTTGACGTAAACATGTCTGTGCCCGACTTATGGGCTGACGTTGCCCATGATTTAAACTGTTCAAACATGTCTTGGCTCCTTCAAGTCTTGTTATTCAATAAGTTAGCTGTTGAGGTACGACTTACGCTATGCTCACCTTCATTTCACTGTGATTGAAGTAAGTGCGTGCAACTGTTGTTATGGTGTTAAATAATAGCCCAATTGAATATTAATGTGTTCATCACTTGTAACTTTTTTAACGGGAAACTTACTACCCAGCCTAAATTGGTCGGTATGAGCGTGAATTAAGTTATCAAAATGTTTATTTTTTGAGCGGGTGTTCCGGTTTGTTGGATGACTGTTTTGGGTATGTAATGGTAGTTCTTGCGCTTAACCACGGGATCTGTTCGCTAACAATATGTCAGGCCGCTTTTCTCGCCACTCCAAACCTGGCAATTCATCAAACGCCCCTGAATTGAAGAATTGTTTCTGTGGTCAAAAATTATCTGTGCCCTAGAATTAGCTTATTCATCAGGTGTTGAATTAATCGCCTGCGCTTGGCTCGGTGCGTAAACCATCGTGTCAGCGCAGGTGTAAACAGGAGCATTATGAAATCCCGAGGTCGTCCCGATAAAAACGATGAAGATGGCAGAGCACGGCTGGTGCTCGCTGCCAGGCGCTGTTTTACCACCGCCCCTTATTCTCAGGTGACTACGCGCATGCTGGCGCAAGAGGCTGGTGTCGATGCTGCGCTGATCCGCTATTACTTTGAAAATAAAGAAGGCCTTTACAAAGCCATGTTTATGGAGGTCACCGGAGAGGTGGTAGCGGGCATTGAAAAAGCCCTGAGTGAGGACAGGGCGTTTGATTTGGAAGATATCTTTCATATTTTCTATGACGTGATCAAACAGTCGCCGTCATTTCCTATTTTGATGTTTAAAGAAATCGTGCTGGAGCAGGGGATCTGCCGGGACTATCTGATAGACAAGCTGCAAAACACCCGTAAACCGTTTTTCTTTGGCATGCTGGCCAAGTTCAAACAGCAGGGGCTTATCAAAGAAGATCTGGATGACAGGTTGCTGATATTAAACCTGATGGGCTTATTGATTTTCCCCTGGTATATGCGAGAAGGCATGGCCAAAGCCATGGGAATCGAATTTAACGATGAACAGCTGACAAAAATGGCAACCCATAACGCCAATATGTTCAAGTATGGCTGTTTTAAAGAGAGAGAAAAACATGAAGATTAACTGGCAACAAAGACGCTGGCTGTTGGTATTACCTGTGCTGGGCATTGTGATTTTAATCGCTCTGGCGTCGGGCAAAAAGCCGCCACAAAAACACAATAATGGTGTAGAGGCCTTGCTGGTGGACACCGCACAAGTCAAAACCACTCGGATAGCGCCCTATGTGACCGGGTTTGGTCGGGTGCGCCCCAAGGAGCGCTGGCAGGCACTGTCTGAGGTTAGCGGCCGGGTTATCTATCGGCATCCCAATCTGGAAAAAGGCAAAGCACTGAAAGCGGGCACGGTACTAGTTAAAATCGACCCGATCGATTACGAGCTTAAACTGGCTCAGGCACGCTCTGACCTTAATTCTGCAGAGGCCGAATTGTCGCGCACCAGGCTCAACGACGAAAAACTGTCTTTGTCTTTGCGCCTCGAAGAGCAGCGCCTGAGCGTGTTGCAAAAAGAGTTAAAACGTAAGCAGGGGCTGCTTAAGTCGGGCTCGGTATCGGCTTCTACGGTAGATGCCGAGCAGGCCAATGTCTGGGCACAGGAGCAAAAAGTGCTGGATGTGAGTAATGCCGTAAACCAGCATCCCGACAACATGGCAGTGGCCGAGGCTAAAGTAAAGCTGGCCCAGGCCCGTCTCAGTGAAGCCGAACGTAAACTGGCAAAAACCACTTTGACCTTGCCGTTTGACGCCCGCATTGCCGACGTAAGCGTTGAAATGCAGCAAGTGGTGGCCGAGCGTGAAAGCCTGGTGACGGCGCACCGTACCGATCTGATGGAGATCCCGGTTCAGGTAGCCTTGAGCGACATGCGCCACTTTGGTCAGTACTTGTCGCCGCAACTTATCGAAGGCGAATTCCCGGATGTACAAACCTGGGATCTGGATGCCGAGGCCAGTTTGTACATTGGTAACAAGCAGTTTAGCTGGCAGGGCAAACTGACCAGTGTGGGTGAAAGCATCGACCCCGAAGGCAATACCGTCACTCTGATTGTGGATGTGGCCTTTGATTACAAAGCATTTGAGCCGGGTAAGCGGCCACCACTGATCAGCGACATGTACGTTGAAGTAAAGGTAAAAGGTGCGCCCCGGCCTTTGTTGTCGGTGCCATCGCAAGCGCTGCATGGCGACAGGCTTTACCTGCTGGAAGACGGCAAGCTGGCTATTCGTACTGTAGAAGTGGCATTTGAATCCAATGGTCGCACTGTGATCAGACAGGGCGTCAGCACAGGTGATGTTGTGGTGCTCAGTGACGTTATTCCGGCTGTACCGGGCCGAGCGCTGCGCACGACTGCTGCCGGGGAGCCGGTGTTATGATTGCCTATTTTGCTCGTCACCCAACAGCGGCCAACCTGCTGATGCTGGCCATTATTGTGCTTGGGCTAAGTGCACTCCCTCAGCTGAAGCGAGAAACTTTTCCTGAAATCGCACCAAGTCAAATTCAGGTGAGTGTGCCATACCCAGGTGCAAACCCGGAAGAATCTGAGCTTGCGTTATGTGTACCGCTCGAAGAAGCCATGGACGGACTCAGTGATATTGAGCAAATCACCTGCGAAGCGCGCGAAAGCATGGCCAAAATGATTGTCGAAATACAAGAAGGTGGCGATATTACCCGGCTGATGTCGGATGTAAAAACCGAAGTCGACGCCATCGACACCTTTCCGGACAAGGCCGAAAGCCCGGTTATTAAAGAGCTTGGTCGCACTGAGTCGTTGATCACGTTAGCTATCAGTGCCGATTTACCTGCGGCTGAGCTAAAAGACTATGCCGAGTCGGTTAAGCGCAAATTGCAGCGGCTGCCGGATATCTCTTTGGTAGAGATCCACGGCTTTTCTGACCGTCAGCTCAGAGTTGAGCTGTCTCTGGCTTTGCTGCGCCAGTACGGTTTGTCGATTAACGATGTGGTCAGTCACATTGAGCGACAAAATATCAAGCTGCCCGCCGGTAATTTAGAAACCCAGGGTAAAACACTGCAAATTCGTTTTGACCAGCAGGGCGTAACGGCCAAAGAGCTGGGCGAGCTGGTAATAGCCAGCACTCAGTCGGGCGGGCAACTTAAGCTTAAAGACTTAGGTAAGGTGACCGAACGGTTTGAACTGGACGAGGCAAAAGTTGAGTTTAATGGCAAACCGGCCGCTTTGCTGAAAATCAAGAAAACCAAAGCGCAGGATGCACTGGACCTGGTTGAGCAGGTATATAAATTTGTTGAACTGGAGCGCCAGCTGATCCCCGCAGGGATTGAGATGGCACTGACTTCCGATCAGGCCAAAATTGTCTCCGACCGTTTGGCTATGCTCACGACTAACTCCTGGCAGGGCTTTTTACTGGTGTTTGCCGTCATGTGGCTGTTTTTTACCTGGCGCTACTCGTTCTGGGTATCTATGGGTTTGCCTATATCGTTTCTTGGCGCATTCTGGCTGATGACGGTGCTGGGCGTCAGCATCAATATGATCTCTATGGTGGGCATGTTAATGGCTATCGGCATATTGATGGATGATGCCATTGTGATTGCCGAAAGCATTGCCAGTCATGTTGAGCGTGGCGAAGGCGTGGAAGAAGGGGTGATCAAAGGCGTTAAACAGGTTGCGCCCGGTGTGTTGTCGTCGTTTTTGACCACCGCCTCTGTGTTTGTCGGGCTGGCATTTATCGCGGGCGATATCGGCCAGATCATGAAAGTATTTCCGCAAATGTTGTTGGCCGTGCTGGTTGTGAGCCTGGTTGAGGCCTTCCTTATTCTGCCTAACCATTTGTTGCATTCACTGCATAAAAAACAGGATACACCGGCATCTGGTTTTAAGGCACGGTTTAACCAGCGCTTTGAACGTTTTCGCACTGAGGTGTTAGTCGACTGGGTGGAACGCGCAGTGACATACCGTTATGCGGCCGTGGGCGGGGTACTTGCGCTGTTCTTCCTGAGTATTTCTTTGATGGCAGGAGGGTTTTTGAAGTTCAAAGCGTTCCCCGAGCTGGAAGGCGATATTCTTGAAATGCGCCTGCTGATGCCACAGGGCACGCCTTTGTATGAAACAGAGCTGCTGGTTGCTCGAGCCGTGAATGAACTAAACAAATTAGATGAAGCGTTTACGCCGGAGCAGCCAGAACAACAGGCGCTGGTGCAAAACGTGATTGTTGAATACAACAGCAACCAGGATGCCGGTGAGGAGGGCACCCATGTGGCGACGGTGCGTGCCGATTTGCTGACGGCTGAAACACGCAATACCAGTTTGCTATTGTTACAGGACCGCTGGCGCGAAGCGGTTGGTGAAATTCCCGGATCTCTGGCATTGGCATTTAAGCAGCCTGCAGTGGGGCCTGCCGGGCGCGCAATTGAGATCCGCCTGTATGGCGACGATCTGGCCATGTTGTCGAGTGCATCATTCGAAATTCAGCAAGCGCTGGCTGAGTACGATGGGGTGCAAAACCTGATGGACGACCTGCGTCCGGGTAAAGAAGAATGGCTGGTGCGTCTGTTGCCGGGAGCAATGTCACTGGGCGTGGATGGCGCAACTATCGCCAATCAGCTGAGAACCGCTTTCTTTGGTCAAAAGGCCGATGAGTTTCAGCGCGGTGATGAAACCATTGAGCTGGACGTCAGGCTGAGAAAAGCAGATAAGTCGTCCTGGTGGCAGTTACAGAATTACCCGATCACGCTGGCCGATGGCAGACAGATCCCGCTCTCGGCAGTGGCTGAGCTGATCCCCGCGCGGGGCTATGCGCGGATTAACCGGGTTGATGGTCAGCGCTCGGTAACCATAATTGGCGACGTTGACGCGGCCATTGCCAATACCGGTGAGATCATCGCTGCGGTTGACCAAACCGTGGTGGCGCCACTACTGGCCAAATATCCGTCGCTGTCTGTGAGCTATGAAGGAGAAGTAAAAGAAGGCGGCAGCACCGGCTCGTCGATTGGCAAAAAGTTCCTGATGGGACTGGTGGGTGTCTTCATTATTTTGAGCTTTCAGTTCAGAAGCTATATGGAGCCTGTAATGGTCATGCTGGCTATCCCGCTGGCGCTGATCGGCGCGCTATGGGGCCACGTGCTGCTCGGCTACGACTTTACTATTCCCAGCATGATGGGGTTTGTCTCCTTAGCCGGGATCGTTGTGAATGACTCCATCTTGCTGGTGACTTATATCAAGGAGCATCAAAAGCAAGGACTGGATGCACATCAGGCAGCAGTGCAGGCGGCACGGGAGCGCTTCAGGGCAGTCTTCATCACCACCGCGACCACAGTGGCGGGCATGTTACCACTGCTTTTGGAAACCAGCTTGCAGGCCCAGATCTTACAGCCCCTGGTGGTAAGCCTGTTGTTTGGCATTGCAGCGTCGTCTTTGTTGGTGCTGTTTATCCTGCCATGCCTGTATGTGATCCTCGAAGACAGAGGCCTCGCAGCTCAACACCACTTGAGTGAATCACAGGCCAAAGCCTAGTCCGCTTGAGCGCCCCCAAATCAATGGTTTTGGGGCGCTCTGTTGTCTATCTTTTTTAGTAAGCCGTGTGTTCCAGACACTGACTTGCCTAGCCCCACTTGGGTCATCCCCGTGCTCGACACGGGATCTGCTTACCGACGACACGGTGAGCAACTTTTTTTAGTAAGTCGTGTGTTCCAGTCACTGACGTGCAAGGCCCCACTTCCGTCATCCCGTGCTCGACACGGGATCTGCTTACCGGCGACACAGTGGGCAACTTTATCTCATAGCCTGAAAACCCGCTTGTTATCTGCGATATTTATGTTGTCTTCCGGATGGTTCCCGGCTCGGAGGCCGGGATGACAAGGGGCTCGGAGGCCGGGATGACTGCGATTAGGCACCTTGAATGGCGCATGGAGCAGAGTCAGGTAAAAGGAATTCAGTAGCACTGTATACAACAAATTTTGATGGGCAGCGAGTTTTAGACACTGACTTGCCTAGCCCCACTTGGGTCATCCCGTGCTCGACACGGGATCTGCTTACCGGCGACACAGTGGGCAACTATAGCGTGTCTTAAGTATATTTAATAAGCCTGCATGTTCAATCTGGACTAAGATCCTATTTTGAGAAGAGGAAAAGGATTTTCTAATGCAAGCATATGTTTACATCATGGCTTCGGCTCCCTATGGGACGTTATACGTAGGTGTTACTACGCATCTGAAGAAAAGGGTCTGGCAGCACAAGACTAGAGTCGATTCAACATGTTTTACGGCCAAGTATGAGGTCTTTAACCTTGTATACTTCGAAATTAGCCAAAGCATTCAAAGTGCAATCAAAAGAGAGAAGCAGCTCAAGCGTTGGCGACGAAGTTGGAAAATTGAACTCATTGAAAAAGTGAACCTTGATTGGCGGGATATGTACTATTCAATTTAATCAATGAGTGAACTCTGGAGTTGGCTAGGGGAGTTCAATTGGTTGCTTTTCTATCTGGCGATACAAACAAATTGAGACACAGATAAAAGTGATTTGTGTCAGCTTTGATTTTCAGATGTTGCACATACGTACCAACTATCAGTCTACTAAACTCATTACTTGGTCATCCTGTGCTCGACACGGGATCTGCTTACCGGCTGCGCGGTGCGTTCATTCTATCTCAGAGCCTGAAAACCCGTTTTTTATCTGCGATATTTAAGTTGTCTTCCGGATGGTTCCCGGCTCGAAGGCCGGGATGACAAGGGGCTCGGAGGCCGGGAAGACAAGGGGCTCGGAGGTCGGGCGACAGTGGTTAGGAACTCGAGATGGTGCATCGAATTGAGTCAGGCACAACAGGGTCAATAGCACTGTATACAACAAATTTTGATGGGCAGCGTATTTTAGACACTGACTTGCCGGGCCCCACTTCCGTCATCCCGTGCTCGACACGGGATCTGCTCACCGGCTGCGCGGTGGGCAACTTGATCTTATAGCCTGAACACCCGCTTTTTATCTGCGGTAATTAAGTTGTCTTTTGGATGGTTCCCGGCTCGGAGGCCGGGATGACAAGGGGCTCGCAGGGCGGGCGACAGTGGTTAGGAACTCGAGATGGTGCATCAAATTGAGTCAGGCACAACAGGGTCAATAGCACTGTATACAACAAATTTTGATGGGCAGCGTGTTTTAGACACTGACTTGCCTAGCCCCACTTGGGTCATCCCGTGCTCGACACGGGATCTGCTCACC